>JADJWC010000001.1:1200000-1525402 GCA_016716565.1 bacterium | reverse complement strand
GTCTTATTCCATCGAGAATGGTTCTATAAGCTGGTGTTGTTGGTACAAGAGAGAAGAGTATCAGAATATTTTTCGTTTCATATGCTCTGTCAAAATTTGCAAGAGTGCTAACGCTTCCGACGCAGGTTGATATTAGCAGTATTATGATTAGTTTCTTCATTTTGGATCAAGTTAGCTAAATAATGACAATCACAGATCAAAAGGTAATTAAAAATAAGAATTTATCAGGAATAATGTGCTGCGAAATGAATTAGCTGAATATAATTGCTGTAGTTGTACGATCTTGCCTTTCTAATTTAAGGCTTAATCTTTTTTTGAAAGGTACTTCCCGATTAGTATTCCGATAATGACAGTTAGATAAAGGTTTCCAAATAATGCCAGAAAAATTGCTAGTGTCTTTGCGTTCGGTGTCAGAGGAAGGATATCTCCGTAGCCTGTCGTAGTAATTGTTATATAACTGAAGTATAGAAACTCATGAAACGAGGTTTCAAAGTTACCGGAAAGAGCAAATGCGTCCGGTTCAAAATAAGCAATTACTCCCGCAAGAACAGCTCCGCAAAAACCAAATAAAACATAAACAGCAACTGCATTGAATATTACCCTGTTATCAACTTCTTTGCTCCTTACGATTTCGATCAGCAAATTAACCGCAACAAGGATAAAAAACAGAATAAACAAAATTCTATTTATAAGTTCAATGTCTGTGTTCCCTGTAATCGCCACAATTAAGTTTACTGTAATAACAAGATAACCGGCTCTGCTAAGTTTTCGTAATTCGATTCTGCTTTTCTTCAAGGTGATAATTGCCGAGAGAAGAATGAGTGTGAGAAATAAAAAATTAAAGTAACCTTTAAAAGGTGCATTTGAATAGTATGGTAGCATAATTATCATAAGTACCATACTAACACTAAGAGTGATGTGAGAATTTTCTGAAATGATTTTTAGAGTTTTCATTTTTACGCTTTACATAAGTAGTTGTTTGTGCTAAAGAAAATAAGTTATTTCTTTCTTAAATCAACTGCGGACGTCTATTTTTTTCTTTACTTCTTCGATTGTTTTTTTGTTTGAAAGAACCAGCAGTATATCACCCTGCTCAATTATTGTCCCGCCGGTTGGAACGACATACTGTTCATTTCGGTTAATCATCACAATTAAACTTTCTGCAGGCAGACCTAGTTCAACTATTGATTTTCCAACCAATGGCGAATTGTCACTAATAATAAAATCATAAAGGTCGTTTTCATCACCGGGTTTTGATTCAAACTCAATGGGCGATCTAACTTTTTTAATTAATGGAGTATCAACCTTTAATACCTTTGCAACATAAGTTAAACTCCATCCCTGCAGTAAAGCTGAAGTCAAAACAATGAAGAATACGATACTGAAAATTAAATCGGCGTAAGCAACTCCTGCAAGCAGAGGAAAAGTAGCCAGAATTACGGGAACTGCACCTCTCAATCCAACCCAGGAAATAAATAACTTTTCTTTTACATTCACCTTTGAAAAAAGTAAACTAATAAAAACCGCAACCGGTCTGGCCACAAACATCAACACTGCAGATAGTATCAATCCGATGCCTGTAACAGACAACAATTCTGAAGGAAATATCAGCAGTCCGAGTGTAAGGAACATTCCTATTTGAGAGAGCCACGCCATTCCGTCAAAAAAACGTTTTAAACTTTTTTTGTGAACAAACTCTTTATTACCGATTATTATTCCGGCAAGATAAACTGCAAGGAATCCGCTTCCGCCAATTAAATTTGTTGCCGCATATATTAGTCCTGCCAGAGCTAAAAATAATACCGGGTAAATTCCTTCATAAGAAAATTTGATTTTATTTATCAGGAAAACTATAGCCCAGCCCATTACCAGACCAAGAATAATCCCAATGCCAAATTGCATTACGAACAGCCACAACAAACTCCAGAAGCCAGTTGTTGGTTCAAGTATTAATTCAATAATCCCGATGGTCAGAAAAATTGCCATCGGATCGTTGCTTCCTGACTCGAGTTCGAGTACAGGTTTAAGATTTTTCTTAAGACTTACATTCTTCGACCTCAGCACATTGAAAACTGCGGCAGCATCAGTGGATGAAATTATTGCACCGAGCAGTAATCCATATTTTAAATCTATTTCGAGCAGAAACGATGCTGCTATACCAACCAATATTGCCGATGCAAACACTCCAATTGTAGCCAGGCTTATTGCCTGAAACCTGACTGGTTTGACATCCTGAATGCTGGTGTCCAATCCTCCGGAAAACAAAATAAAAATCAGAGCGATGATTCCGATGGATCGTGCTAGGTTGGCATCGTCAAAATAAATTCCCCCGATTCCTTCTGAGCCGGCGAGCATTCCAAGTGCAAGAAACAGGATAAGTGTTGGCAGGCCCAGGTTATCAAAAACCTTTGCAAAAACAATACTAAGAATAATCAGAAGTGCAGCACTTATTAATATATAGTCTAATGCCATCTTGCCAATTATTAATTTGCTACGTTATGATATATTTCAAAATTCATAGTTTGGTAATCATTACTTAATGAATCCCTCTTTATAAAGATCACTGATAACTTTACTGCTGACTGTTTTAACAACATCGCCGGTATTTTTTGGTTCATAGGATTGCGACTTTGCACTCCAGATTATTTTTCCATCAGTCGTCTCGTAAAAATTTGCTCTCATATAAACAATTTTTTCTTCGGCTAAGTAATCGGAGTTGAAGTAAAGTGGTGCAGTTGAAGCATAGAAGCCGTAAAAGCCGACATAGACATGACCTGAACCGCCGGTGTAAAGAGTTTTATCAGAACTTTCTCCGCCTTCGATTGCGACCAGCAAAGCATCAACATTCTTATCCCTGAAATATTTTTCAAAAGTATCTCTGTTCATTTGTTCACCTTTGGGTAGTTCCTGCCACGCCATCAAAACTTCAACATTATATTTGAGAAGCTGAGAACGGAATTCGTTTTCATAAACTTTCCTTTTCCATTCATCTTTCGCGAGCCCAAAGACTAAAATCTTTTTAAACTCCTTTCCAGAAAATGTTTCGTCAATATAAACATCTGTAAGCTGAGTTGATGAACTGCAGCTTATGATCAGTATGATTTGCAGACCAAGAATCATTTTTAGAATTAGTTGCATAGAAAAAATTGTCCTTACTTTATTGTGTTTGTACTTTTGAAAATATCTTTAGTCCTACTATTCCCACAACAATCAGAAATATGAAAAATATTCTAACAAACTCTTTTGATTCATTAAAAAGAATCATCCCAAGAATAGCAGTTCCCACTGCACCAATTCCTGTCCAGATTGCGTAAGCTGTTCCGATTGGAATTGTTTTCACAGCATTGGACAGAAAATAAAAGCTCAATATCATACCAATGATGGTGATAACGCTCGGCCAGAGTTTCGTAAAGCCCTCAGTGTATTTCAGACCGACAGCCCAGCCGATTTCAAATAATCCGGCAATAAAAAGATTTATCCAGGCCATTTCCCTCAAAAAAATTTTGTTGGAAGTTAATATAATAATATTGTTTCTTAACCAGCGTAAGCTACTTTAAGTTTCTTGTGGTCTAAGGCTTTTGCGAGAGCGAAATCTTCTTCAGTTATTTTTTCCTCATCGCCATAATAATTATGCTCGACACTATCTTTCATCAGACTTGATTGCAGAGCAGTTGAAGAAAGCACTTTCAGATCATCAACAACAAGATTTGTGTGATCGTTCATGTCAACTCTGCCGGTAACCATGTATGGTCCCATTGACAAAGTAAGTTCAGCAACGCGGTAATAAACTTTCGGAAAGATGATTGCTTCAAAAGTTCCCGTTAGATCTTCGAGTGAAAGAAATTTCATAATCTCACCGCTCTTCGTTTTTATTCTTTTTGAAGTCATATACCAGCCGATCATCTTTACTCTTCGCCCTTCGTTCCTCAGCATATCTTTTGCAGATATAATTCCCTTCTGTTCAATCCATTCTTTAAAGAAATAAAGCGGATGACGAGTAACCATATAGCCGAAAGCTTCGTATTCTTCTTTGCAGATACCGGCAAGTGTGTAGTTCAAATCAGTTTTGACTTCTTCCTCCAAAGCAAAAGTTTCCTGCAGGAAAAGATCGTTGTAGCTTTCTTCAATTATTTTTCTGCGATGAATGTAAATATCCAACAGGCGAAGCAACGTCGGTCGTGTTTGTTTGAAGCAGCCCATTGCACCACATTTAATCAGCAAGGCAGTTTCTTCATAAGCAAGTTTTGTACGGACAAGAAAATCTGCCAACGAAACGTATTTTCCGTTTCGTTTTCTTTCCTCGATAATTTTTTCGATCGCACTGTAAGAAAGATTTTTGATTGCTTTTAAACCAACACGGATGTTTCTTCCCTTTCCAACATATTCTTTTTCACTTTCATTAACCGAAGGAAGTTCAATCTTCAAGCCCAAACGTTTTGATTCTTCGATGTAAACTGCCGGTGAATAAAATCCGCCTCCGTTGTTCAGCACGCTTGCCATGAATTCCGCAGGATAGTGAGCTTTGAGAAATGCAACCTGGTAAGAAAGCAATGCAAACGATGCACTGTGCGCTTTACAGAAAGAATAACCTGCAAACGATTCAATCTGCCGCCAGAGCTCTTTGCTCTGGTAATCGGTTAGTCCTTTTTCTTCGCAGGACACAAAAAACTTATCAACTATGCGCTGCATTGCATGGTGTGAACGCATCTTTCCGCTCATTGCTCTGCGAAGAAGATCAGCATCCTCCAAACTTAATCCGGCAATGTGGTGAGCAACTTTAATCACATCTTCCTGGTAAATCATCACTCCGTAAGTTTCGCCAAGATAAATTTCCATTTCGGGCACAAGATATTTTCTCCGTGAAGGATCTTTGTGGCGAGCGATAAACTCCTGCATCATTCCGCTTTCTGCAACACCGGGACGAATAACAGAACTTGCAGCAGTAAGCATCTCAAAAGTTTCAACATCGAGTCTGCGAAGAAGCGAACGCATTCCCGGCGATTCAATATAAAAGCAGCCGATAGTTTTCCCCGAACGAATTAATTTTTTTGTTGCAGGATCGTTAAAGAGCATATCAAAATCGAAGATGTCGAAATCAATATTGCCGGTGTGTTTTGGTATCGGCGGATAGAGGGTGTGTATCTTTGCCTGTCCACGCCATTCAGGTGGAACCTGGTAAATTAATGAATCTTCCGTTTTTGAGCTGTTTTCAAACATATTATAGTGAACATTTGCACACTAAAATATAGTCTTTTAAAATTTAAATGCAAGAGGGATTTTGATTGCGGATTGTGGATTTCGGATTCCAGATTTCAAAATCTTGAAAAAAATCTGTGCTTGGATAAAATGGTTTACGGAATTCGCAGTGTGAGAATTCTTTTGATCCATCAAATTTTATTTTGAAACAACAAATTTAAATGAATGATTTAATTATGCTAGAAAATCAAATAAATTGTTTATGGTCTGAGAATTGGGTGTATAGAAAAGCACAACTTCTTTTAAGAATAGAATTGTGATCATACAACGACGAGTGGCTGTTCAGCAAATACCTGAGCAGCCATTTTTATTTTACACCAGACAATTATTGCTTTGCAATTATTGTAAATGAACTTCGAGTGTTGCGTTTGAATTAAAAATTATTTTAGTTTCGATAGGTGATAACAATTACTGAGGTGAAACTATGCAGACAGATGACGTAATAAACTGGATTTGTCAGTACTGTGGAGAGGAAAACGAATTATGGATCGACCTGACCATCAAAGGTGATCAGGATTTTATTGAGGACTGTGAAGTATGCTGCAGACCAAACAGAATTCTAATAAAGCATGATAAGGAAGACGAAGAATATTTATTCGTTGAGTCGCGAATAACAGATGAGTAGCTATCTCAGAATTGGAAATCTTTCGATTCCAATTTTCAACCTGATTGAACCGAACAACTTCCCTTAATCCAGAAAGTTATTCAGTCGACTCTTAACTTCTCACTCAACTTAATAAATGTGACATTTTCTTCATCTTGTCTTCTGACTATTCCGAAAATGAAGACAACATTTAGCACAACCGAAAAGACCAGCAGGATTAACAGGAGCATCATATAACCCTCCGAGGTTGATAATTATAAATAGTTGACTATACGCAACCTCCTCACTCCTAAAATATGTAATTCTTAATTACTATTCAAGGCTAGTCCATAATCATTCTTAAAAATGATGAGCTTTCATCATCGTCATCATTTGATTTCTTACCGGAATCTTTCTGTTCCATCTTTTCCTTAGCCCAACTGTATCTTGAGGCTTTTTCCGAGAAAGAATTTTCAGGTTCTTCGTTCTCCGGTTCTTCAGGTTGAACCGGATTGCTCTTTACCCTGAGAATTGTGGGAACATCCAGATCTTCTTTATCAATGTTCGAGGTATCCATAAAATTAAATCCACCCCTGAAACTTAACTGTTCGCCGGATTTCTTTGCCTGTGATTTAAAGTTACTTTGCGCAAAAGTTTTTCTTGCGCTGTCGAATCCGGTTGCAATGACAGTATAAGAAACGTAATCATTCATTTCTTCTTTTCTTACACATCCGAAGATTACATTTGCTTCTTCACCTGCAGCTTCGAAGATAACATTGTTACCTTCGTTAATTTCCTGAAGAGTGAGGTTGCTTGAACCGGAAATATTTAGTAGAACACTCTTGGCTCCTCGTATGTTCACCCCTTCAAGAAGCGGACTTGAAATTGCTTTCTGAGCGGCTTCGATTGCACGGTTTTCACCGCTTGCTATTCCGCAACCCATTAGAGCTTCTCCGCTCTGGTTCATCACGGCGCGAACATCGGCAAAATCAACATTTATCAATCCTTCGACAGTAATTATATCAGCGATTCCTCTTGTTGCTTCATACAGCACTTCGTTTGGTTTGTCGAATGCCGCAAACGCATTTATGTTGCCGTCAAGTATGCTGAGAATTCGCTCGTTTGGAATTACGATTAAGCTATCTACATGCTTTCTCAATTCTTTTATTCCTTCCTCAGCATTTATCATTCTAGTTTTACCTTCCCAGCGAAACGGCTTTGTAACGATGCCAACTACAAGAGCTCCAATGCTTTGTGCAACTGAAGCTATAATTGGTGCACCACCGGTGCCGGTTCCACCACCCATTCCTGCAGTAATGAAAACCATATCACTGCCTGCAAGTACGGAAGCAATTTTATCGCGGTCTTCTTCAACTGCTTTCCTGCCGATGTTCGGATCAGCTCCAGCGCCGAGACCGCGCGTTATGTTTGTTCCAACCTGGATTTTGTGATGTGACTTGCTGCTTTCCAAAACCTGTGCGTCGGTATTAACAGCAACATACTCGACACCGTTCAAACCTCTGGCAATCATGCTTCCCAGAGCGTTACAGCCTCCGCCGCCTACGCCAATTACTTTTAGAACGGCTGACATTGGTTTTTCTCTATCGAGAGTGGCGAACTTTATCATGGACCCTCCTGTATTAGATTTTTTATAATTCATCAAAAAATTCCTGAACTCTTTTTACAAATAGTTTAATTGAGTTCTTAGCTTCTTTTTTTCTTTTGATAATCTGGTATTCACTCGACTTGCCGCCAGGTATTCCTTTTATTAATCCGGCAACTGTGGCAAACTCCGGACTTTCAATTTCATTTGACAATCCTTCACCAAGCTCCTGTGGCACACCAATTCTTGCCGGCAAACCAAAAACTTCTTCAGCTAATTCGGGGCAACCACGCAGCAGTGACCCTCCTCCTGTTAAAACTATTCCGGCTTTTACTTTGTTTTTGTATCCAGCACTTCGTATTTCGTTATCAATCAGCGTAAACAATTCCCTCATTCTCAAACTGATTATTTGAGTGAGTAGGCTGATTGGAATTTTTGTATTTCCTCTCGCACCAACACCTTTAATTAAAATATCTTCGTCCTTTATAATTGCCGTTTCGATTGCATAGCCATATTCTTTTTTTAATTTCTCTGCTTCCTCTGTGACTACACCTAAAGACTCTCTGATGTCATTTGTTACCTGGTTTCCTGCTATTCCAATTACTTTCGTATGCTTGATTGATTTTTTATGATAGATAGCTATATCAGTTGTCCCTCCACCGATATCCAGAAGAACAACACCAAGATCTTTTTCACTTTCTTCAAGAACTGATGTGCTTGATGCTATCGGTTGAAGAATATAATCTTTCACTTTAAGTCCTGCGCGCTCGACAGATTTTTTTATGTTCTGTATTGCTGGTATTGACGCCAAAACCACGTGATTACTGGCTTCCAAACGTGAACCTGACATTCCAATGGGATTTTCAATCCCGGGTTGATGATCAACAGAAAATTCCTCTGGAATAATATGAAGAATTTGTCTGTCTGATGGAATTCTTATTGTTCTTACATCTGCTTCTAATCTTTCAAGGTCTTTCTTCGTAATCTCTTTTTCTTCACTGCTGATGGTTACATAATTCCTGTGCCTGATGCTTGTGATATGTTCGCCTGCAACTCCAACATTCACTGACGTTATGTTAAGTCCGGCACGATTCGTAGCAATAGACATAGCTTCTTTAATAGCTTCAGAAGTTTTACCAATGTTTGCGACAAGTCCCTTGTGCAACCCTTCAGATGGGGCAATTCCGAATCCGAGTATGTTGAAAGATTGCTTGCCTTCTTCCCTTTCGGCAATCACTGCACAAACTTTTGTTGTACCTAAATCAATTCCAGCTATAATTTCTTTTTTCATCTAACTGCCAGTTCTATTTTGCTTTTACCAATGAATACTTTGTTTTTATAACGAAGATCAACATAATCTATTTTTTCATAACTGTTTTCAACACCACCTAATTGATTCCAGAGATTTTTCAAAACCAATACTTTTTTTACTTCATCACTTTTACCAAAGAGAACAGGAAATTTTTGATCGGCAAAAGTAAGAATAGCATCTCCGCCTTTTCTCATATTAATTTCAGCAAGATTCTTTCTCATACTAGTATCACACACGTTAATTGCATCAATTATTCTGAAAGCAAAATTTATATCATGCTCATTTAAACCTTTTCTCTTCTTCATATCCATGTTAGAAATAACCGGAAACGCTCCGATTTCAGCGGGGGGGAAAAGCGGAAGAATTTTTAAATCACCGGTCAACAGTTTTAAATCATTCTTTTGAAGCAGAACGGCTTTGATCTCTTTTTCTTGAACCTCGACCAGGATTGTGTTTATACCATCGAATTCAACTTCCGCTTTTCTCAGGTAGGGATGTTTTTCAATTTTTTGTTTTACTTCTAATAATGTTAGGCTTTCATATTCTGTGGAATCATTCAAGCCAGCATACTTTAAATATTCTTGCGCAGTAAGAAGTTTATTTTCACTTACTTCAATCCGATTATAAACTTCATTATGACTCGCCTGTGAACCGGTAATCATCAAATAGGAAAATCCGATTATCAAAACTAAAAATATAACCAGTCCAAAAAATTTACTTCTACGTTCGCTCAATGCTTTTCCTCCTTAAGTAGTTGGACAAATTTTTCTCCATACTTCCAGATGTCTCCAGCTCCCATTGTAACAATAATATCTTCTTTCTTTTTTACTTCCATTAATTTTTTGGGAATATCATTTTTATCCGGAACGTAAATAACATTTTTATGTCCGTACTTCTTCGTGATATTAGCAATCATCTCACCGTTAACACCTTCAATAGGCTTTTCTCTTGCGGGATAAATATCTGTGCATATAAATACATCCGAATTCAGGAATGCTCTTCCGAAATCCTGGTAGAAATCTTTTGTTCTTGAGAAGAGATGCGGTTGAAAAACTACAACCAGCCTTCTGTCCCAAGCTGCTCTAATTCCTGCAAGCGTTGCAGAGGTTTCAGTCGGATGATGTGCGTAATCATCCAGTACCAGAATATCGTTTTTATATTTCGTTTCAAATCTTCTGTAAACACCAGTGAATTTTTCAAGAGCTTTCTTGATTATGCTAAAATCAATTAAGAGTTCCATCCCAATTGTAACTGCGACCAAAGAGTTTTTAACATAATGCTCACCCGGAATATTCAGTTTGATTTGACCGAGCTCTTTTCCTTTATAGATTACTGTGTATTTACTGCTGAATCCTTCAAACTCAATATCGATCGCACGAACATCTGCTTGTGCAGTTATTCCATAAGTAAACACTGTTTTATTTATAGATGGGATAATATCCTGCAGTGCAGGTTCATCGAGACATATCACAACGAATCCATAAAACGGAACTTTGTTTGCAAACTCGATGAATGCTGTTTTTATATCATCGAGATCTTTGTATGTATCAAGATGCTCTCTCTCGAGAGTTGTGATTGCTGCAATAGTGGGTGTAAGTTTCAAAAAAGTTCTGTCGAACTCATCTGCTTCAACGACGATGAACTCACCATTGCCGAGCCGAGCATTTGTTCCGCCAAGCCCGCTTAATTTTCCGCCAACAATGATCGTAGGATCGATTCCACCTTCAGTCAAAGTTAATCCAACCATCGAAGTAGTTGTGGTTTTTCCGTGTGTTCCGGCAATACCAATTCCATATTGCATACGCATTGTTTCAGCAAGCATTTCTGCACGTTTAATAATGGGAATATTTCTGTCAGCTGCTGCTCTTACTTCGGGATTATCGGGAATAACTGCGGATGAATAAACAAGAACATCAACATCTTTTATATTATCAGCTGAATGCCCTTCGTAAACTTTAGCGCCGAGTTCTTCCAGTCGCTTCGTAACTTCAGTCAGATGCAGATCGGAACCGGATACTTCAAATCCCTGGTTGATAAGTATCTCCGCGATACCACTCATCCCGATACCGCCGATTCCCACAAAATGTATTTTCTTTATACTCTTAAACACTGCTTTTTTCTACTTTAGATTTTAACTCTTCAATTCGCAGTAACAATTCATCCTGATTTTCAAAATCCGAGAATCTGATGATTACAGGTCGTACTCTTCCATTAACTTTTATTCTTGCAGTTCTGAAGGCAGGTGAGTTACTGGTTCTTACCTGCCTTGAAAATTTTACTTTCTTCACCTGTTCAATCTTGTACGATTTTGATTTGAAACGATCTGCAAAAACAATTTCTTCATCAGATATTTCTATGTACATATTCCTGATAAGATTATAAACCAATGCTGCAACAGATATTATAAGTATGATCGCCAGGAAATATAAAATCGGATCTCTCGTAATAAGTGTATATGAATCACGAATAAATTCACCTCTTATTACGCCATAAAGAATAAAGACCAGGAAATAGATGATCGTCGATTTATAATAAAACGATAAATTGTATTTGAATATTCTTCTCTTTTGTTCACTGTTATTCATACAGCCTCCGCAAAATTTATTGCGTTCTGTGCTATCACTTTCGCAGCATTCGATTTTGCCATCTTCAGAGCGTTTGTTTTTATCTCAGTAAGAGTACTTTCGGATTTCACTAACTCAAGAACTTTTTTACCTATTTCAGATTTCAGGTTTTTATCTTCAATCAAAATTGCTGCGTTATTATCTGACAAAGCTTTTGCATTATAATATTGATGATTCTCTGCAACATTCGGCGAGGGAACAAGTATTGCAGGAATTCCAAGATTCAGCAGTTCTGCAATAGTAGTTGCCCCAGCCCTAGCAAGCAATAAATCACAAACTGAGTAAGCAGCATTCATATCTTCAATGAAATCATAAACTTTTGTGGAATCACTGTTCATTTTTTTGAACTGTTCAAAATAATTTTTCCCTGTCTGCCAGATCACCTGAATTCCATTTTCTTTAAAAGCGTTTATACTTTCCAACATCGCTTCATTTATTGTTCTAGCTCCTAAACTTCCGCCAAGAACGAGCAAAGTTTTTTTTTCACTTGATAGTCCAAAACTTTTAAGTGCAATAGTTCTATCCATTCTTCCAAGATTTTTTCTTACAGGATTTCCTGTAATATGATGTACCTTTTCTTTTCTTAAATATTTTTTTGATTCCTGAAAACTCAGATGGACTTCAGTTGCATATTTTTCCAGCAGTCGTGTCGTAACTCCGGGATAACTGTTTTGTTCAAGAAGAATTATTTTCGCGCCCATTACATTCGCAGCCCAGATTGCAGGACCAGCTACATATCCACCTGATCCAATCGCAACTTTTGGTTTGAATGACATATTTATTAACAACGATTGCACCATCGAAACAAAAAGTTTTAAAGGGAACAATAAATTTTCAATATTAATTCTTCTGGAAAATCCCTTTATCCAGATTGATTTGAATTTAAATCCAAGCTTCGGAACTACTCTTCCTTCAATTTTATCTTTTGTACCGATAAAAAGAATATCAGCTTCCGGTTTCATCTCTCTGATTTGTTCAGCGACAGCGACTGCCGGGAAAAGATGTCCGCCTGTACCACCACCCGCAAATAAAAATCTGTATTTGGTTTCAACACTGCTCATCTGTTGCTTCCCTGAACAGGATTTTGATCTGGTACGTGAATAACACCATTCTGCCGCATATGATTCGTGAATGCAATGTTGATTAAAATTCCGACACTAATGCACAGAAATATCAAAGATGTTCCACCGTAACTAATAAACGGAAGTGGAAGTCCTGTTGTCGGCAGAACTCCTGTTGTAACCGCAACATTCACAAAAGCATAAAACACAATTGAAATAGTTATTCCAAATGCCAGCAGTTGCCCAAACTGATCTTTTGTTTTCTTCGCAACTAAAATTCCACAAACCAGAAGCACCAGATATGAGACCAGCACAGCAATTGAACCTATAAGTCCAAGTTCTTCACCAAGAATTGCAAAAATAAAATCACCATATGCTTCAGGAAGAAACAAATTGCTCTGCATACTATTTCCAATTCCAACACCAAAAATTCCACCGCTGCCAAGACTGTAAAGAGCCTGCTTCACCTGAAAATTTAAATCACTTCCGCTTGTAATTGAGCTGACAAAAGAAAAAATCCTAGATCTTGAATGAGGAAAAATCATTGCAGCAATTCCAATAACAGTTCCGCTGATTAGAAGTGAAACAAGAATATGCTTAAGCTTTGCCCCTCCGGCATAAATAATTGTAAGAGAAATCAGAATAAGCATAATGCCGCTGCTTATATTCGGCTGAAGCATGATCAAGCCCGAAATGCCAATTATCCAGATAAATAAATACAAAAACCCATGCCTGTAATTATCCATTACATTGGCTTTTGCTTCCAGCAACAAAGCAAGGTGAATTACAAGAACCAGTTTGGCAATATCAGCAGGCTGGATTGAAATTACACCGAGGTTCAACCATCTGCCAGCACCTTTGATGCTAGGTGCAAAGAGCAGAGTAAATACAAGCAGAAAGACAGTTGCAATGATGAGAGGCTTACTGAGTCTTCTGTAATACTCATAAGGTATTAAGGCAAAAAGTATTACTGCAGCAATTCCTAACAATACTTTAAAAAGATGTGAGTTAAACAGATAGAAAACGCTATCAAACTTAAACACGCTGTAAGTGCTGCTCGCACTCATTACTATGGTTAAGCCCAATAGCATTAGTGCAAATGCATCAAAGAAAATTGTCAGTCCTAATTTTTTCATTATAATTTGTTTACTGCTTCTTTAAAAACTTTTCCACGATGTTCGTAATTATTAAACATATCAAAGCTTGCACAGGCAGGTGACAAAAGAACTACATCACCACTCCGTGCTTCCCTGCTTGAACTTTTGACTGCATCCTCAAGTGATTTTTCAATTTCAACTTTTACATCCTGATGGAAGAAGTTGAAAACTTTTTCTGCTGAAGAACCTATTGCATAAATCTTTTTTACTTTCTGAAGTACCAGCTCTTTTATCTGGTTATAATCGTTCCCTTTATCCTGTCCGCCAAGTATGAGAAGAATTGGTTCATCAAAACTTTTTAACGCATACCATACAGAATCAACATTAGTAGCTTTTGAATCATTAATGTATTTGATACCATCAATCTGTCTCACAAGCTCTAAACGATGTTCAACGCTCTCAAATGTTTGGAGACCTTTAATAATTCCCGCATTATCAAGATTAAAAACCTTTGCTGCACATATAACCGACATTGCATTTGCAAGGTTGTGTTCACCTCTGATTTTAATGTCATTCCTTGAGCAAATAAATTCTTCTTTCCCATTCAATTTGAAAATTACTTTATCATCTTTATAGAAGCATCCATTTGTTTGCTCTTCAGTTAAAGAGAAATAAATCGATTTACTTTTATGATCTGACAGATAATTCATTACCGTATGGCTGTCTTTATTAAGAATCAAATAATCTTTTTCGTCCTGGTTCGTATAAATCCTTTGCTTTGACTGCGCATATTTTTCAACACTATTCTCGTACCTGTTAAGGTGATCAGGTGTAATGTTTAATATCATTGCCACAGCCGGCTTGAATTTCTCAATGAGGTCAAGCTGAAAGCTTGACACTTCAAGAGAAACGAATTCACCTTCTTTTACATCAAGAGCTATTTCACTGAATGCCAGACCTATATTTCCAGCAACGTGAGTTTTGTAACCACAGGTATTAAATACGTGTCCGCATAAACTAGTAGTGGTTGTTTTACCATTAGTGCCTGTAATCGCGATGACTTTTCCTTTGCAATAATGGTATGCGAACTCAACTTCACTGATTAACTTAATTCCTTTTGAACGAGCCGTTGTTAAAACTTGTGAATCGTTGGGAACACCCGGACTGACAATCATAAGCGTCGACTCATATACTCTGTCCGAGTGTCCCCCGAACTCAAAATCGATTTTTTCAACTTCGAGTTGATTCACTGCATCATATATTTTTTCCTTAGAACCCAAATCACTAACAAATGGAATTCCTCCTAGACGCTTTACAAGTTTTGCAGCGCCGACTCCGCTTCTTGCTGCTCCGATGATCGATATTTTTTTACCTTTAACTTCCATTATCTTATTTTGAATGAAACAAGTGTTACAATCGCAAGAATTATTGCAATTATGTAAAAGCGAACAACGATTTTCGGTTCAGCCCATCCAAGTATTTCAAAGTGATGATGAATCGGAGCCATTTTAAAAACTCTTCTGCCCTGTCCGAATTTTTTCTTTGTGTATTTGAAATAAATTTTCTGAATTATCACAGAAAGTGTTTCCATAAAAAAAACACCGCCAAGAATCGGGATAAATAATTCCTTCTTAATAAGAACAGCGAGAATCCCGAACGCACCACCAAGTGCAAGCGAGCCGGTATCTCCCATAAAAACCTGAGCCGGATATGCATTGTACCAGAGAAATCCAAGTGATGCACCAACAAGTGCAGCTACAAAAACAGTCAATTCACCCGAGCCGGGTAAATAAATTATGTTCAGGTAATCTGCAAAAATTACGTTACCACTTACATAGCTCAGCAATGCAAGAGCAATCATTACAATTGCAATTATTCCGATTGCAAGTCCATCCAGTCCATCAGTTAAATTCACTGCATTGGATGTTGCTGTGATAATGAATATCACCACTGGTATATAAAAAATCGAAAGATCAAGATTTACATTTTTTAGAAATGGTACAGTCGTCAATGAATTATAATTCGCAAACTCCGGTGAGAAATAAATTACAGTACCAACAATGAGTCCAATTATTATTTGACCAATAATTTTATATCTGCCGATCAAACCTTTTGGTAATTTCTTCACGACTTTCAGATAATCATCAAGAAAGCCAACAAGACTGAGCCAAACTGTACCGCCAAGAATTAATATTATATAGATGCTTGTTAAATCACCCCACAATAAAACAGGAACGACAGCAGAAAGAATTATTATTAACCCTCCCATGGTTGGAGTTCCAGCTTTTGACCAATGTGTTTGAGGAGCGTCTTCCTTCTTTGCTTCACCTATCTGATACTTTTGCAGACCACGGATTATTTTCGGTCCGAGATAGAATGCCATAAACAAACCGGTTATCGCTGCTAACGCTGACCTGAATGTCAGGAACCGGAATATGTCAAATCCAGGGGGCGAATAAAGTTTATTTATGTAATCAAATAAATAGTAAAGCATCAGTTCATAATTTTTCTTTTAATAGCTGAAACAAATTCTTCCATCTTCATTCCGCGTGAACCTTTAACGAGGATAACAGAATCATCAATATTCAAATCATTAATAAAATTTTCTAAATGACTTCTTTGTGTAAAATGTCTGGATATTATATCAATTGACTTTATTTTTTTATGGAGATACTTCATCATCGGTCCGATTGTGTATACCTCATCGATTCCAGATTTTATGATTACATCTATTAATCCTTCATGAAGTCTTATCGTTCTGCTGCCAAGCTCAAGCATATCTCCAACAAATAAAATTTTTCTTTTAAATGATTTTATTATCCCGACTAATTCAATGGCTGCTTTTGTTGAATCAGGATTTGCATTATATGTATCATCTATCAAGATGAATTTATTGTACCGCTGAACATCAAGTCTTCCGGCGGAAGCTTTTAATCGATTTGCTGCTTGTTTTATTTGTTCAACAGATAATCCCATCTCGAGTGCAACCGAGCAGGCTGCAAGAAAATTCTTTGCGCTTTGTTCACCATATATTGGTAAAATAATATCAAAGCGTTTTTTCTTATAACTTACTTCAATAACTGGTTTACCATCGTCTGTAAAATTTTTCAATTTGGCTTTAACATTGACTCTTCCAGAAAAACCAAAACTTACTCGATTACCTTTTCCTGAATGCTTTGCTTTAATTATCGGATCATCGTAATTGAGAAAAACTTTTCCACCATTTTTTATTGTCTCTTCAAATAAAAATGATTTCTCTTTCCAGACACCATTACGTGTTTTTAAAAATTCCAGATGTGAATCGCCAATGTTTGTGATCAAGCTGTAATCCGGTGCTAATATTTTTGCTGTATACGGGATTTCACCAAAATGGTTTGTTCCGAGTTCAGCAACTAAAACCTGATGAGTTTCATTTGTATCTAAAATTGTCAGAGGAACACCAATATGATTATTATTGTTCGCAACAGTTTTATTCACGCGATATTTTTCAGAAAGTATTTCAGCTATCATTTCTTTCACTGTTGTTTTTCCTGCACTGCCTGTTATTCCGATAATTTTTGCAGCTAATTTCTTTCTCCAGGTTTTGGCAATCTCGCCCAAAGCAATTGTTGTATCTGTCACTGTCACTATCGGAACTTTAATTTCATCAAATTGATTAATTTTTTTTTTATCTATCATTACCGCAGCAGCTCCATTCTTTACAGCATCCTTTACGAAATTATGTCTATCGAAGCGATTTCCTTTCAGAGCAATAAACAAAGTATTCGATCTGATCTTCCTTGAGTCAATTGATACATAGTCTATACTATTCAATTTATCAGGTTCATAGATTACCGAATCGGGTACGTTAAATAAATCTTCAATATTCAGATGAACTTTTTTCAAATTCCAAGATATTTTTTTGCAACTTCCCTGTCAGAAAAATGATGTCTAACACCGCCAACTTCCTGATAATCCTCGTGGCCTTTTCCAGCAATAAGTATTACAGAATTTTTCTGACTTTTCCGGATAGCTTCTTCAATAGCTTTTTCTCTGTCTTCAACAACATGGTAATTATCAGTAGTTATTCCGGCTTTAATTTCTTCAATAATTGCCGATGGATTTTCATTTCTTGGATTATCAGAAGTCACAATAACATTGTCACTCAACTCAGTTGCAATCTTTCCCATCAGAGGGCGTTTAAGTTTATCGCGATTTCCGCCGCAGCCAAAAACTGTTAACACCGGATTTTTCTTATCTGTGATTTTTCTAATAACCATTAAAGTTTTTTCGAGACTATCCGGTGTATGAGAATAATCAATAACAATTTTTCTTGTACCATTATTTAATACTTCAAATCTTCCCGGTACTTGCGGTGTAGTCGAAATTCCTTCAGCAATTATTTCGTCTTTTATTCCTGATAACTTGGCAACTGCAAAAGCACCGGCTGCATTGTATGCATTAAAATCTCCAACCAATGAAGTTTTTAGATGGTATTCTTTATTTTCATAATCGATTGTGAAAGAAGTGCCCGATAAATCACAATTTATATTTGTAAGTCTGAATTGTGTATCTGAATTAGTCCCGAAAGAATATTTAAGAGCCGGACAATCTTTTATGACATCGACACTGTGAAGATCATCAGCGTTATATAATGCAGTTGATGAAACCGGGAGTGAATCGAATAAAATCTTTTTTGCATTGAGATAATTTTGAAAGTCGCCATGAAAATCGAGATGTTCGGCAGTGATATTTGTGAAAACTGCAAAAGCAAAATTCAAACCGTGAACGCGCTTTAAAACAAGTGAGTGCGAAGAAACTTCCATCACCGCAAAATCACATCCTGAAGTGTGCATTTGATTCAACATTCGGTTAAGATCATTCGATTCAGGTGTTGTAAGTTTTGAATCAATTTTATCTTTTCCTATGTAATTGGCTATTGTTCCTATTAATCCAACTTTATATCCCGATGTTTCATAAATATTTTTCAAAAAATATGAAGTTGTAGTTTTACCGTTTGTGCCCGTTATTCCAATCAGTCTTAATTTCTTCGATGGATTATTGAAAATCGCTTTTGATATTTCAGCCAAAGCCTGTCTGCTGTCTTTGACGATTATTTTAACTGCTTTGAAATGACTTACAAGTGAATCCGGGATTGCATCGTAATTCTCAACAACAACTGCAACAGCTTTATTGTTAAGTGCGTCCTGAAGAAACAAATGACCATCAGTTTTAAATCCTTTGATTGCAACAAAAACAGAACCATCGACGACTTTCCTAGAGTCGTATTCAACTCCAGATACTTCTCTGTAAGGAGGAGTTCCAACGACCTGAACTGAAGTTATTTTATTTAATAATTCACTTAACAGCATCAATATATCCTGGCTCCAGTCGGACTGATTGGTGAACATTTCAATATGCAAGTCTTCTTTTTGTTAATTGTATTTCCAGGTAGTATACTTTGCTCAGTAACAACACCGGAACCTGACACCGACCATTTAATTCCAAAGTCATTTAAAATCAATAAAGCTTCTTTTATTGTTTTGCCGCGCAGATCTGGCATTAAATTTTTTCCAGTATTAGAAATGAAAATATTCTGACTCTGATTAACCTCTGATTGATATTTAGAATCCTGCTGTTCAATCTTTGCATTAAATGAATCACTTTTGTATTCGGTAATCTTAACATCCTGCTGAGGAATGGGATGTTCATACATTCCTTTTTCTAAGTTGTAAATTCTAGATACAATTTTTTTGAATACAGGAGCGGAGACTGCGCCGCCGTAATACTGACCTTTTGGTTTGTTGATCAATACGTAACAAACAAGAGTTGGCTCATCTGCAGGATAGAATCCAACGAAAGAAGAGTAATATTCACTGCCGGAGTATTTTCCATCAACAATAATCTTTGATGTTCCGGTTTTTCCACCAACAGATAATGATTCTATTTTTGCCTGAGAACCCGTGCCATTTTCAACAGCACCCAATAAAATATTCCGCATTCTTTCAGATGTTTTTTCGGAGATTACCCTTCTGACTGCAAAAGGAGAATATTCTTTAATAATGTTTCCATTTTTATCAACTTGCCTTTTAACAATTTGAGGACGATACAATATTCCTCCATTTACTAAAGCACAGAAAGCATTTGTTAATTGAAGAGGTGTAACAGAAATATTATATCCGAAAGACATATAAGTTTTTGTAAGCTTCGACCATTTATCCAATTCGACAAGTTTACCGGTAACCTCACCTGGAAGTGAAACTGAAGTAAATGTTCCAAATCCGAAGCCCCGAACATATTGGTAGTAATCATCCTCGCTAATTCTTTGAACTAATTTTGCAACGCCAATGTTGCTTGATTCTTCTACAATTTCTCTCACAGTTAACGATTCAAACTTATGCGTATCCCTGATGTAATTGTTTCGAAACTTGTAGACTCCATTCTCTACATTAATTCTTTCAGCTTCATTACATGCTTTTTCTTCAAGCAAAGCCGCAATAGTAATTGCTTTAAATGTTGAACCCGGTTCATATGAATCTGTTATCGCACGGTTCTTTCTGTCAAAATCGTTAAAACTCCAAAACTTATTCGGATCATAATCACTTAAATTTGCTAACGCAAGTATCTCACCGTTATTTGGATCCATAATGATGCAAGTCGCTGATTCGGCATTGTTAGTCTTTAATCCATCACGTAATTCTTCTTCGACAATCGCCTGATACCTTTTGTCAATTGTGAGATAGATATCATCACCGGGGATCGATGGCTGGGTCTCGGTTTCAGAGATTGAAATAATATCACCCATAGCGTTTCTTTCAACAATCCTGAAACCGTCCTTGCCTTTCAATACATTATCAAAACTTTTAGATACTCCGTTTACTCCATGATAATCATTGTTCACATAACCAAGTACGTGTGAAGCAAGAGAACCATAATGAAAAACACTTACGGGTTCTTCGACGAAGAAAAATGCACGGTTTTTATATTCAAATAGCTCGACTGATTTTTCGAATGGAACTTTCTTTTCAAGGCAGATTGTCTTGCCTTTTTCTCTCATAAGATTTAAATAATGTCGTTTACTTTTTCCAATTACTTTTGAAAAAATTGTAGCAAGCTTACTTTTCTCTGCTTGAGGAAGCATTCGAAGATCAACGTAGAAAGAATAGTCATTTCTGTTGTACACCAGCAAAACATCGTTTCTATCAAAGATAAAACCTCGTTCTGCTTTTATCGATTGAGTATTTGTTTGCTGTCTCTTTGCGAAATAACTAAGCTCATCGCTCTTAATTATTTGAAGATTAATTAATCTGTAAACGAGTGCACCAAATAAAAGCGCAGTAAAAATCAATACCAGTAAGACACGAGAATTATTCATTCAGTATTCCCGCATTTTCTGAAAGTTCAATTATATCCGACTTCAACAAAGTAATTTTATTTTCCTCATTTACTGAGTTATCAATCAGACCTAGTTCGAGGAGAGCGTAATTTTTAACCAAATCTTCTGCAGTAAGCATTTGATAGTTTGCTTTCAATCCAACCATAAAATTTTTTTCTGTTTTGATCATATTTTCCAACTGTGCAAGCTCTCGTTGCAATTCTTCATATTTTAAGCGTATCCCCTGCGCGATGAGAATGATAATGGTAACTATAATCAATATTGAAGTAATTACCACGATTAAGGGTTTCGAACTTTGCTTCATATTTTTTCAGCAACTCTTAATTTTGCGCTACGTGCTCGTTTATTAATTAGTATTTCCGATTCCGAGGGGACAATCGGTTTTTTTGTAAGAATATCTAACCGTTTAACTTTACCACAAGTACAAATGGGTGAATCAGGAGGACAAACGCAGTTCAGATTTTCGTATTTAAAAAAATCCTTTACTATCCTATCCTCAAGTGAATGGTAACTGATTACCACCAATCTTCCTCCCTTTCTTAATACAGGTAAAGAATTATTAAGAAACTGCTTCAATACACCAAGTTCATCATTAACATAAATTCGCAAAGCCTGAAAAATCCGTGACAATGTTTTAGTCAAATACTTTGGATTAGTCACCGATGAAATTATTTTTTTTAATTCATCAGTAGAGTCGATCTTCCTATTTTTACGAGCCAGAGAAATTTGGCGCGCAATCTTTCTGGAATTTTTTTCTTCTCCGTATACATATATAACTTCAGCTATTTTTTCTTCAGGTTCCCCGTTAATAAAATCCGCAGCAGTTTTCTTTAAGCTTTTATCTAATCGGAGATCCAGTGCTGAATCAACACTGTAAGAAAAACCTGCCGCGGCGTTATCCAGTTGAAAAGAAGAAACTCCAAGGTCAGCAATAATTCCGTCAAAGAACTCCAGCGATTCTATCTTCGCAATGACATCAACAAATGAAAAATTAAAGTTATAAAGCTTAATCCTGGCCTCATGCTTAAAATTTTCTTTGCAATAATTGAATGCATTCAGATCAACATCAGTAGATACAACTATACCCTTTTTACTAAGACGGGCAAATATTTCCTTAGTGTGTCCGCCAAATCCCAAAGTTCCGTCAAAGTAATTTCCAGTTTTGTTAGTAACTAAGTAATCAATACTTTCCTTAAGTAAAACTGGATTATGAACTAGGTCCATCAATCAGTCATTACTTTAGCAGCAATCTCTTCATAGCTCATTGGTGACTGCTTCAAGTATTCATCGTACACTTTCGGATTCCAAACTTCAATTTTTCTAAGAGCGCCGATTATCAAAACTTCTTTTTCAATTTTTGCATAGTCAATTAACATCTGCGGGATAAGTATTCGTGATTGCGAATCCATTACATCTTCATGTGCATATTGAACGAACATTCTGATAAATCTGAGATCGTCAGGCTGGAACTGGTTAAGCTTCAAAAGTTTATCTTCAATTTTCTGCCACTCATCGAGGGGGTACAAATCAATACAACTAGATAACCCTTTGGTCATCACGATTGTATCATTTGCATCAGGCGAAATGTGTTTGCGTATCTTTGCCGGAATGCTAATTCTGCTCTTTGAATCTATAGAATATGTAAATTGACCTTTAAACAATTCATTACCATTATTTGGGAATCTTCACCACTTTTCCCCACAACACCCCGAAAATAATGGAAAATTTTACTGAAAGTCAAGAAGTATTTTAAAAAAACTTTGTTTCTAGTAATTTTTTTTTAATTGTTCAGGTGGGTTAGTTTCAGATATTAAAACGATCGGAATGGATTTATTTAGCTTTGAGCCAACTGCCGGGATCGAACCGGCGACCTGCTCATTACGAATGAGCTGCTCTACCAGCTGAGCTAAGTTGGCCACACTAAACGACATTTCACTTATTGTTGAGTTGATATGATGCGAACTTGATTTAGTCAATCAGCACACAATCAGTCAACCGAGAATAGTTATCTTATTTTCTTTTTATGTCTGTTCTTTCTTAAACGTTTTTTTCTTTTATGAGTAGACATTTTGTGACGTTTTCTTTTTCTTCCACAAGGCATTCGCTTTTTCCTCTTTTCTTGATTAATGTGAAGTTAATAATTCCTGAGCTCTTTTACCTGCCTCAGAGTTTGGATCTATATCAACGGTTTTTTGAAACCACTCTTTTGATGCTACAAGATTTTTTGCTGTAAGATTGACGATCCCAAGATTTAAATGAGCAATCTGATGTTTTGGCTGATATTTGAGTGCAGCTTCCATTTCAGCAATCGCTGTGTTGTAATCATTTAAATTATAATAACATATTGCCATGTCAACCCGGGCATCAGCATTCTCCGGGTTTTTTTCTAAATATTTTCTATAATTGGTTATTGCTTTGTCGAAAAAACCTGAATCCTGAAGTAAATGTGCCAGGTGTAAAGTCGATTCCATATCTTCAGGATTGGAAGCAACTTTATTTTCCAGATCCTTAATCTCCTGCATATTTGCCATATTCACACCGGAATTCTCCGATTGCGTATTCATCTGTGTCACATTCGGCTGAACTCCGGAATCAAAAACACCAGAAGCAATCAGTGCAATAACGAAAACTATAACAACTGCTGAAGAGATAATCAGAATTTTTTTATTGTCAAGAACCTTCTCTTCATTGATAATATTTTTTTTACTGTTTCCCCTTTCAGGGGTTGAATTCATCTGTAAATTTCTTTTTGACTGCTTCTCAGTTGAAAAACTTTTTTTGTCTTTTAAAAGAATACCGCAACTAAAACAAACAGAATTCTCGATTGAATTTTCTTCACCACAATTTTTGCATACAACTATGTGTTCTGATTTAACAACTTGTTTATGTTGCAAAGAATCGCCCGAAGATGCAATTGGTTCCCCACAGTTAGGACAGAATTTGAAATCTCCTTCGAGTTTAAAACCACATTCTACACAATACTTCACTAATCTTTATCTCCGATTCTTTTCAAGCATTCCGGCATTAACTAACTCTTTAAAATCCTTAGAGAATTTGAATGAGGGTACATAGTGCTCTGGAACAAAAACAGATTCCCCGGTTTTGGGATTCCTTGCCTGACGAGCATTTTTCTTTTTAACTCTATAGCTACCGAACCCTCTTATCTCTATACCTTTACCTTCCTTTAATGCTTCAATGACAGTTTTCAAAAAACCTTCAACTATGGCTTCAGTTTCTAACTTAGTAAGCCCGGTGCCGGCTGCAACTTTGTCAACAATATCAGCCTTGGTCATTTTTTCACCTTTTTATTATTTTTATTGGACTATTTTCAAAAAACCAGGTTGCTAAAGTAATAAAGTTTTCCTGTAAAATCAATTAAAATAGTCAGTTACAGAGATGGCGTATTTGTTTTGCAAGATTCAAGAAAGCCACATTATCTTAGTAAAAGAGAAGTTATTAATAAAATCAGATACAGAGCAAATTAGATGGAAACCAAGCTATACATAAAGAACATGGTCTGTCAGAGATGTGTAAAAGTTGTAAAAGATGAATTGCAAAAGTTAAGTTACGAAGTATCAGATATCACTCTCGGCGAAGCAAATATTAAATCCGATCGAAAACCGGATTTGAATGTAATAAAAAAGTTACTAGTCGAGAATGGCTTCGACCTGGTTGATGACAAGAATTCCAAAATCATTGAAAAAATAAAAGTGCTTATCATTAATAAAATTCATCATCAAAACGATGATATTGAAAAATTCAGCTTTTCAAAATATTTAGCGAGTGAGATTAGAATGAACTACAGTCAGTTAAGTTCGATTTTCTCATCGATGGAAGGAATTACAATTGAAAAATTTATTATCAAACAAAAAATAGAAAAAGTAAAAGAACTACTTACATATGATGAACTAACTTTGAGCGAGATTGCGTATAAACTTGGCTACAGCAGTGTTCAACACCTCTCCAATCAGTTCAGACAAATTACCGGACTTAATCCATCATACTTCAAAAAGCTGAAGGGAAAAAGAAGAAAACCTCTCGACAATCTGAGCTAGTTATAAATAAACTATAACAATTATCTTTTATTTTATAACGTAGACTGTCCTACTTAGCGCTAATTTTCCATCAGTTATTTAACAATATTTAATCTGGAGTATAAATGAAAGAAATTATTAGAATAGAAGGAATGAGCTGCCAACACTGTGTAGCAGCAGTAGAGAAAAAACTCTCAGCGCTAAAATTAAAAAGTTTCAAAGTAAATATTGGATCAGCTGAGGTTGAGTTCGATGATTCTGAAATGACAAATAAAACAGTTCAGGATTCAATAGAAGATGTTGGTTATAAAGTTGTGAGTATTGAAAATATATCTTTATGAATGATTTAATTACACAAAAAAAAATAAATATCGTCAGCCTTCCGGTAGAGGGTATGACTTGTGCAAGTTGTGTTGCCAGAGTTGAAAAAACACTAAGTAAGATTGATGGAATAACAAATGTTTCGGTGAACCTGGCAACTGAAAAAGCAACTTTCGAATTCGATGAGCAGACCGTTTCGCAGGAACATATTACAAGTGCAATAGAAGATGCTGGTTACAAAATTGATTTTTCTTCTCTTCACAAAAAAGATAAGTCAACACAGGAACTAATACATATCGAATCTGATTATGATAAAGAGCTAAGAACTGATTTTATTATTGCGTTAATTTTAACTATTCCAATTTTCCTTTTAAGCATGGGAATGATGTGGGATTTGACTCGGAGCTATTTGCCATTTTCTCATGATACTAATAATAAAATTCTGTTTTTACTTAGCATTCCAATGATCTTTATTTCAGGTAGACGGTTTTTTAAGATTTTTTGGAAGAACCTATTGCATTTCACAGCTGATATGAATTCACTGGTGGCTATTGGTACAGGATCAGCATTCATTTATAGTACTGCTATAGTTCTCTTCCCTGAAATTTTCTCTGAACACTTGGTAATTCACCACGTCTATTTCGAAACAGCCGCCGTAATTATTACTCTGATTTTAATGGGAAGATGGCTCGAAAGTAAAGCAAAGTCAAAAACTAATCTGGCAATTAAAAAGCTGATAGAACTAAAACCACAAAAAGTTGTAGTCTTAAAAGATGGAGTCGAAAAAGAAATTTCAATTGAAGATTTATCTGTAGGAGATGTTGTAATTATTAAACCCGGTGGTAAAATCCCTGCAGACGGAAAAATTATGTCTGGTTATTCTGTTGTGGATGAATCAATGATTACAGGTGAATCGCTCCCGATCGAAAAAAGTGAGGGTTCAAAAGTAATTGGCGGAACAATTAATAAAACCGGAACATTCGAGTATAAGATAACTGCTATTGGTGATAATTCAGTTCTCGGCCAAATCATAAAAATGGTTGAAGAAGCTCAAGGCTCGAAAGCACCGATTCAAAAACTGGCTGATAAAATTGCAGCTGTATTCGTTCCAATGATAATTCTTACTGCGATAATTACATTCATCGGCTGGTTAATGTTCAGTTCAGAAGGATTTAACACAGCACTTATGAATTTTGTGGCTGTTCTGATAATTGCATGTCCGTGCGCACTTGGACTTGCAACTCCAACTGCAATTATCGTCGGGACAGGAAAAGGAGCCCAAAAAGGAATACTTATAAAAAATGCTGAAAGCCTGGAACTTGCACACAAAATTGATACGATAATATTTGATAAAACCGGTACCATCACAACCGGAAGGCCTGTTGTCAGTTCAATCCACACAAATGATTTAGATGAAAATGAAATTTTAAGATTAGCAGGTTCACTTGAACAAAGATCGGAACATCCTATTGCGAGTGCAATTGTACGATACGCAACAAGTAAAGGTATTGTATTGGATAGTGTCGACGATTTCACAAGTCTTACCGGTTCAGGATTGATGGGAAAAATCGACAGTAAAGAAGTGCTCATCGGTAACAAATCGCTGATGGAAAGCTATTCATTGAGTACGCAGAAACTTAGTTCTTTAATTGATGAATCAGTCAACCACAATAAGATTCAAGTTTTCATTGCTGTAAATAAAAGAGTTGAAGGATTAATTTTTTTGGAAGACGAATTGAAAAGCAATGCGAGTGAAGTTGTTAATAAATTAAAAGAGATGAAATTAAAGACGGTTTTACTCAGCGGTGATAATGATTCTGCTTCTAAAAATATTTCAGAAAAGGTTGGATTTGATCGATACAAAGCAGAATTACTTCCTGATGATAAACTTCATGTGATTACGAATCTTCAGAATGGAGGTAAAATTGTTGCAATGGTAGGCGATGGAATTAATGATGCACCCGCGCTGACAAAAAGCGATATTGGTATTGCCATAGGAACAGGAACTGACGTGGCTATTGAATCGGGCGATCTTGTTCTGATGAGTGGTGATTTGAACGGAGTTGTCAATTCTATCAAACTTTCCCGATTGACATTAAAAACGATTAAACAAAATCTTTTCTGGGCATTCATTTATAATATTATAGGAATACCACTTGCAGCATTTGGCTTGCTTAATCCAATGGTAGCCGCGCTTGCTATGTCATTCAGTTCTGTTTCTGTGGTGAGCAATTCTTTAAGACTTAAGAATAAGAAACTCTAAAAAAAATTTTAATCAATTCCGTACAGTGTGCAAAGATCAAAATAAGTTTTACCTGCAAATAGTTGTGAGAATCCTGCCGACAATTGAACCAAAAATGAATCGCCGGACGCAACACTAAAAGTATCCTGAATACTATAACTCTGCCAAATAATATCTTCAACTGTTACACTCGAAGATTGTACAATTGAACCATTTCTAACTAAAGATAGAATTGCCTTTCCATACACGTTGTTTGTAACTGCTGTGCTTTTGGACCAGAAAGTAAGTTTAAAATTATTATACTGTGTTTTTACTGGAACTGTAATTTGAGCATAAACTTCCGGAGGTTCAGTAGCTTCTAATACCAGCGAAAAATTTCCACCGCCGGAAGGAACAGCACTTGAAGAATCGCTAAGAGCAGGTAGAGTCCATCCGTCAGCAGAAAATCTTCCGTTGTTCTCAAATGAAGTATATAGCAGTGTATTCTCCTCAGTTGGTTCCGTTGGATCTTCTGTGCAGGAGACTACGATGAATGTCATGAGTAAAAGACTAAGTCCGGTGAAAAATATTTTCGTGTTCATATAAAACCTTTTTTAAGCAGTTAAAAATCGATATCAAAAACAGCATGTTATTTGAATATTATTCGTTTATAATCTATTCAGTTTCAATTAAATAAAAAAGGTCGGTTACCCGACCTGAAAATTTTTTGAATATCTTATTCCGAGGCCGGACCTCGTGCAGAAACGACTTTGCTTCTTTCAATTGCCTGGAGTGCAAAATAATTTTCTCCAAATCTTACCATATTTTCCATTTCAGTATCAAACTGGTCGAAGTGAGTTTCTTCATCAAGCACTAAATCTTCAAATATTTTTTTGGAAACAGAATCAGCATTTGCGGCACATTCATTCGCCCAGATATTATATTCCTTTGCACTTTCGTTTTCCATATCTGCAGCACATTTTAACATCTCTTTCGGATCTTTTATTTTCTTTACGCTGCCAATGATTTTCATCTCCACATCACCCTTCAAGAATAAAATTCTTTCCGAAAGGACTTCAACGTGACCCATTTCCTGGATAGCGGTTTTTTTAAATAAGCTGGCAAGCAAATCGTATCCCTGGTCATCACAATGAAAATGAAAGTACATATACTGGTGAATTGCAAGAAGTTCATCTGCGACTGCTTTATTTAACAAATCGATACTTTTGTTAATATTTTTTTTAGCCATAACATCTCCCTTTTTTTAAATATTGTTAACATAAATTTACAAAATATTACTATGGTTTTGGCAGACGTTCGAGAAATGATGAATTGCTGAGGACTGCAAATGTTTCAATTTTTCTCAAGTCTTCAATAGTTCGGCAATTCATATAGCTCATTGAACTTCTCAATCCATCTGAAATTGCGTTCACAACATTCTGCACCGCACCTTTATATGCAACCATTGTTTCCTCCCCTTCAATGAATTCGTTTTTCATTTTTACACCAAAGGAAGCTGAACCACGATATTTTTTCCAAAGTTGATCACTATATCTGATTACTTCGCCGGGTGTTTCTCTTGTACCTGCAAGCAGTCTTCCGAGCATAACTGCATCTGCACCGAGTGCAATTGCTTTCGCTACATCGCCGGCACCTTTAATTCCACCATCAGCGATGATCGCTATTTTTAATTTGTTTTCTTTTCGGGCAAAGAGAACATTCAGTATTGAAGAAACCTGCCCGATACCTATTCCTGTTTGAATACTTGTCGAACAAACACTGCCGCTTCCAATTCCCACTCTTACTCCGTCAGCTCCCGCATCAACGAGTTGTTTAAGTGAAGCACCGTGAGCAATGTTTCCAACAATCACTTTTATGCTAACATTCTTTTTAACTTGTTCAGTCTTTTTCAACACTTGACGGTTGCTGGCATTAGCAGTATCTATACAAATTATCCGCCTTCCCTCAGCAAGTTTTTTGACTGTATCGATTGGTGTATTGAGAGCGATCGATATGGCTGTAATTTTTCTGATTCCATTTTTATTCTTTAATAATTCATCGAGCGAGGAATCAAAACGATTTACAATTCCAATGCATCCGAGATTGTAAAGCTCTTTTGCCATCTCGATTCCGGTAACTGATTCCATTGGACTTGAGATTATTGGGACAGAAAGTTTTATCCCTAAAAAACTAGAAGTTGTATCAACTTCTTTTCTTGATTTTATTCCGGATATCTGAGTCGGAATAAGACTTATATCATCATAAGTTAACGATTGATGATAATCATTGAGTGTCTGTTTGCTGTATATTTTCATAAAAGTTCTTCCATTTCATTGAGGACTTTATTCATCCTGTCACTGACAGCCTGAACCGGCTCAGGAGAATTCATATCCACACCTGCCTTTGTTAGTATATTAATTGGATAATCTGAACTTCCCGCTTTAAGGAAATCAAGATATTTATTAACCGCTGATCCACCCTCTGTCTTTACTTTTTTTGCCAGCACTTCAGAGGCGGCAAATCCTGTTGCATATTGGTAAACGTAAAAGTTATAATAGAAATGAGGAATTCTCGCCCATGTGAATTTTTCTTCCTCAGTAATGAACATATCCGGGCCCCAATATTTCTGATAAATGTTCTTGTACATATCGCTAAGAATCTCTGCAGTTAATGATTCACCATTTTCAGTTCTCTGGTAAACTATCATTTCAAATTCGGCAAACATAACCTGTCTGTAAAAGGTTGCTGTGAGGTTGTTCAGATATCTCTCAAGAAGAAATAGTTTTTCTTCTCTTGAGTCTGCTATTTCAAGAAGATGATCTAGAAGAAGTGATTCATTAAATGTCGACGCAACTTCAGCCAGGAATATTGAATAATTTGCATACGGATAAGGCTGGGACTCGCCTGTATAATATGAATGCATATTATGTCCCATTTCGTGGGTTAGAGTAAAAACATCATTTAAAAGATCAGTCCAATTCAGCAGAACATAAGGATGAACTCCGAATGTCGTGCCGGAAGAGTAAGCGCCGCTTCTCTTCGATTTAGTTTCGTAAACATCTATCCACCTGTTACTAAATGCTTTGTTGAGAGATGAAAGATAATCATCTCCCATAATTTGAAGTGAGTTGCGAACTATATCTACTCCTTCCTCGTATTTATATTTTTTTTCATTTTTCGAATTAAAGATTGTAACATATACATCGAACGGACACAACTTGTCCAGACCGAGAAGTTTTCTCTTTAATGACGCCCATCGGTACATTGGCTGAAGATTTTTATTTGCAGATTCAATCAAGTTGTGATATACAGAGACAGGAATATTATTTCTGTGTAAAGCAGCTTCGAGAGCAGAATTAAAATTCCTTGCACGTGCATTAAAAATATTAGTCTTTAAATTTCCATTGAACAGAACCGAGAAAGTATTGATGTAGCTTCTGAAAGAACCAAGATATGCTTTAAACACTCTTTCTCTGTAATCTCTGTTTTTTGAATACATTGCAGAATAATATCTTCCATGAGAAAGTTCCGTCATCTCTCCATTTTCATCCTCGACCATTGGGAGCTTTAAATCAGCATTGGTAAAAATTGAAAAAGTATTATAAGGAGTTTGTGCCATCTCCGAACTCATCGCGAGGATTTTTTCTTCCTGGTTCGAAAGAGTGTGTTTTTTGGATCGGAGAAGATCTTCGATTGAGTGTTTATAAATTTTTAATTCTGTATTTGATTCAATCATCTCTAATAATTTTTTATCGGGGATTTGCAGTAGTTCCGGACGGATGTATGCACTTGCTGCACCGACTTTTGCATAGAGTGATTTTATACGATCATCCATTGAATGATATTTGCCTACTCTCATGTCGCTGTCTTTTGAAAGCATGGCATAGAGATGCAGCCTGTCGAGCTGAATGTTAATCTGCTCATCAAACTTGAAGCATGCTAATAATTTTTCCGAACTCTCTGCCAGTTTTCCTTCAAACTTTTTATACTCATCGATCTGCACAGATACAGAGTTGAAAGTCTTCTCCCAATCATCATCACTTTTATAAATATCGGTTAAATCCCACTTGTCTTTTGGATCAATAACTTCTCTCTCGGGAATTGTTTTACTTTCGGCTGTAATGGAGAATAATTTTATTTCGGACATAGTTGTGAGTTTTTAATTTAAATCAGAACAATCATGAATAAAAAAGTATTTTCGAATTGCAGCTAAAAGATAAGAAATTTTAATTTGATTTGTTTTATAAAACGCTGTGGCTACAGTGTTTTTCTGAATTCGATTTGAATTTTCCCTGTAAAATTATTTGTTCGGATATTGATTGTCGCCGGCACATAACCATCAAGCAACTCACTATGATAGGAAACATCTTCTGCTACAAAATAGCTGAACCTTTCAACCATATTAAAATCCTGCACCTCCACACTGGTATATCCGGATTCATAACCAGCCAGTTTTACATTAAACCGTGTCCTTGATGAGCTGAAGTAGAGCGGAGCGGAAATATTCATGGTGAGATTCTCTGCATTTAATAGAAATGTATAAGAACTGTTTTCCCTCAATTGAACAGGTTCATTAACTTTTTCCACAAAATTGCCGGGCTCGATTATCTCTTCCCTGCACGAATATGTAACACAGATTATGATGAGAATAAAAGCAAACTTTATCAAATCAGCTTTCCTTAAATAATCAGATAAGAAATGGATTATTTTCTGTTAGATATTATAAAATTGAAATCAAAATAACAAACCACGCATATAGTTTTTATTTTGAGATGGAGAGGTATACAGATGTGAAGCTTTAAATTTTCCATCGAATTTTTGTGTGTGTTCCTTCTGTAAACGCGGCGCTTCCTCTTCAATATATTTATAATATTTGTCGATTGAATCGGTTATGTAATTTATTACAAAAGCCGATTCTTCATTTCCCGGTTCGGGTAGTATCAGTTTTTTAATCTGCCAATCATTAAAAAATCCTGTTTTGATTACATCCTTTATATGAACTTCTTTCATCCATTTAAGCCACGAATCTTCGATTTCTTTCTTAACATTAATTGTCACACTATATGTTATCATCTTGATGCTTCCTTAAATTGATCAAGGTTTTGCCCACGATGGAAAGGTTTCAAGATCAAATAATAATCCGCCGAGAAAATAAACGCACAAACTAATTACTACAATTCCGGTTAAGTTCAGTAAGAAACCTGTTTTTGCCATCTCAATGATTTTTATTCGTCCGCCTGAAAAAATTATTGTGTTTGGTGGAGTTGCAACTGGCAGCATAAACGCCATCGAAGCAGATAAAGTTGCAGTAAACATCAGCAATAATGGATTTAGTCCAATTGCCACTGAAACAGATGCAACAATCGGAAGTATCATTTGTGTCAATGCAGTATTGGAAGTAAGCTCAGTTAAAAATGTTACAAGGGTCGCGGTAATGATAATTATAAATATGGGTGAGACTGAAGATAATCCTGTTAATTGATGCCCGAGAAATTCAGATAAACCGGTGGCGGTAAAACCTTTTGCAAGAGCAAATCCACCGCCAAACAATAGAATTACTCCCCATGGAATTTTTACAAAAGCAGCAGCATCAAGCAAGGCTCTCTTTCCGGATTTTGATGGAATTAGAAACAGAATAAATGCCATTGTGATAGAGACCGTACCGTCATTTATTAATTCAGAGTTTGGCAGCAAATTAGACCAGCCAGGAATTGTTGTAAATCCAAGAAAAATATCGCTTCTGAAAATCCAGAGGATGGCAGTTAAAACAAATATTATACTAACAGCTCTTTCTTCAAAAGATAGTTTTCCGAGCTGTTGATATTCTAATTTTATGAATTCACGCCCAAGATTAATTTTTTCATCAACTTTAAATAGAATTTTCGTTAGAAGAACACCAACTGAAATGAGCATCAGAAAAGAAATCGGCAATGCTAGTATCATCCAGTTCCCAAAAGAGATGGAGGGTGATTCAGGAAAAAGCACTTCAAGAGTTTTGACCATAACCAGATTCGGTGGTGTGCCGATTAATGTTGCAATCCCGCCTATTGAGCAGGAATATGCAATAGCTAATAATATATTTATATTGAAATTGTGAGTTCGCTCATTACCAAATTCAGCTTCAAGTTTTTGAATTACTGCCATCCCAATAGGTAAAAGCATTAATGCAGTTGCTGTATTTGAAATCCACATAGATAAGAAAGCACCGGCCGCCATAAATCCAAAAATTATTGACGAAGGACTTCCACCAAAAATCATAATTATCTTTAAAGCAATTCTCTTGTGGAGATTCCACTCTTCCATTGCGATGGCGATAAGAAATCCACCAAGAAAAAGAAAAATGATGGAGTTTATATATGAAGATGCGATTTCTTCAGTCGATAAAATTCCTGTAAGTGGGAAGAAAATAATTGGAATCAGCGAAGTTGTTGCCAGAGGAATTGCCTCAGTTATCCAGAGAACTGCCATCAGAGCTGCGATGGCAGACATTGTGTTGATCTGCGGCCGAGCAGGATCAAAATCTCCGACAATCATCAATGATATGAATGCAATTGTTCCCGCGATATAACCGAACAGTTTATGTCTTTGCATATTGTTCTAAAAGAATTAATGTCAAAATAAAAATTAATTTAACCAGAAGGAACTTTGAGAGATGACTGTTAAATACTTTTTAATTCTACGTTGCATTATTTTAAAATTGTGCCTAATTTTGTTAAAAATTTTATCAGTCATTTATCGATTAGTGAAAACAAACAAAAATACCAGCGCATATATTCGGTTTATTTATCTATTTATAGGTATTGCGTTTGTTCCCCTTCTCTTTTCTTCGTTGTTACAATGTTCTGACTCTAACAGCAAAATTGGTCAAGAACCCGCTCAGAAGAAAGTCCCGAATACATTTGGCTTTTATTCTGACTCACTTGAACAACAGACTTATTCCGTAGCAAAAAACGAAACACTTTCTGACATTTTACTAAAGCACGGTGTCTCTGCGTCCAATATAAATCAGATTGTCAACAAAGCCCAGCCATATCTTGATGTAAAGAGAATCGTTGCCGGTAATATTTATCATGCTTTTACATTTGACGATTCATCTAGTACACTTGCATATTTTGTCTACGAAAAAAATCCCAAACACTTTGTTGTTTTTAATTTGAAAGACTCCATCCAGGTTTATGAGAGCGAAAAGGAAATCATCATACGAGAAAATCAAAAATCGGCGGTAATTGATCAATCGCTTTGGGTTTCTCTGATAGATGTTGAAGCAACTCCCGAACTTGCAATAAAACTCTCTCAGATTTTTGCTTGGCAAATTGATTTCTATCATCTTCAAAAAGGAGATAACTTTAAAGTTATTTACGAAGAATTATTTATTGATGATAAATTTTTTGCTATCGGAAAAATATTAGGGGCCTGTTTTAATCATAATGGAAAAGATTTTTATGCCGTACCGTTTATGCAAGACAGCGTATCCCAATATTTTGATGAAGATGGAAACAGTTTACGAAAAGCTTTTCTCAAGGCTCCGCTGGAGTTTGGCAGAATCAGTTCTCGGTACAGCAAGAGCAGATTGCATCCAGTCCTTAAAACCAGAAGACCACATCTCGGTGTGGATTATGCAGCACCTGTCGGAACTCCGATAAGATCAACTGGAGATGGGGCAGTTGCAGAGATCGGATATAATGGCGGTGCAGGCAAGTTTATTAAAATCAGGCATAATTCTGTTTATACAACTATGTATTTACACTTATCCAGATATGCAAAGGGATTGAAAAAAGGCGCAAGAGTACAGCAAGGTCAGATAATTGGTTATGTTGGCAGCACCGGATTATCCACAGGTCCGCATCTGGATTACAGATTCTTTATTAATGGAAAAGCTGTTGATCCATTAAAAGTTGAAGTTCCACCTTCCCATCCGGTAAAAGATGAACTAAAAGTACAATATATAATTCAGAAGGACAGTGTTTTGCAAATGCTTGATAAAATCCACATTCCTGTTATTACAAATCCTGCATGATATGTTGATTTTGGTTCATTCTTATCAGAAATAATCCTTCTATTAAAATTTAACCTTCTTCTTAATTGTAAAGAGATTATATTTCACACCGTTTTTTTAATAATTCTATAAATATAAATCATCCAATTTTAGCAACACCATTTTTACAACTTAAAAAATGACAGATAAAAACACTTCCCCGGAAACAGAAAAGCAATTAAAAAAAATTTTATTCTGGAAAAAGAAAGAAAGAAAAAAACCGGAAACATTAACTGAAAAGTTTATTGAATTCTTCAGACAGTTATTCTGGGCAGCAATTGCAGCTTTCTTTATTATAACCTTTATTATTCAGAATACAAGAATCCCAACCGGCTCTATGGAAGATACAATTCTAGTTGGTGATTTTGTTCTTGTTAATAAATTTATCTATGGTGCTTCATCGCCAAAATATATTCCGTTTACAGAAATTGAACTCCCTTTTTTCCGTTTGCCTGCTTTCAAAGAACCAAAAGCTAAAGACATTGTTGTATTTGAATACCCGGGAGATCGTGATCAGCTTTTCGCTACAGAGCGCGGAGTAAACTATGTGAAAAGATGTATTGGAGTTCCGGGTGATACTGTTGAGATAAAAGATAAAGTTGTATTTGTAAATGGAAAAGAGTTTTGGAGACCGACTTTCATAAAATATTATAAAGGCAGGTACGGAAATTTTCTTAAACCGGTTCCAAAGGGAGTTGCTGAGCCGAGAATCTTTCCAAAAGGGATGCCATGGAATGAAGATAACTACGGACCTCTTTTCATCCCGCGGAAAGGATCAACAATTCCTTTGAACAAATACAACGTTGAACAATGGCGAACAATTATTGATCGTGAATATGGTAAGCGTGTTGTTGATATGAAAAATGGTGCTGTTACTATCGAAGGAAATCCTGTTTCATCGTATACGTTTAAAAAAGATTATTATTTCATGATGGGCGATAATAGGGACGATAGCCTTGACAGCAGATTCTGGGGATTGGTTCCGAGAGATATGGTTGTTGGCGAAGCTTTCATCACTCTTTTTTCCTGGGATAGAGATATTCCTTTTTCACAGTTATTTAAACTTCTCGGATCTATCCGGACCGATAGAATTTTATTACTTCTGCACTAATATAAAAAAGGCTGCCTCCTCTAAGGCAGCCTCTCTCTTAAAGTAATCAAGATTAGAATGCAGCGCTGAATCCAACGTTAAAGGAAGTTGGCATACCAGGATAGATTTCCGCATCATCAGCTTTGTGATTCTTCCCATCCACAGACCAAGCATTGAATTCACTGTTATCAATTGCATCCTGTACATACAACTCATTGGTCAAGTTAAATACGTGAGCAAAAAGAGTCACATCCAAACCGAGTACTTGGCTGGGTAAGCCATATGCAAAATGCAACTCAAGCAGGTTATAAGTAGGTATTTGCCAAGTTTGTTCTCTATCGTCCGGGTTGCTTCTGCTGACAGGATCGAACTGAGAATAATAATTACTATAAGATCTCCAGAGTAATTGGGCTTGCATACCCTGAACAGGGAAAATAGTAATCGAAGCCGCAAGTTGAGTCTGCGGGGCATCACCAATTTTCAAGTCTTTGATGTAAGCGTTTTGTTCAACTGTGGAATCAGGAAAATCATTAAAAATATATACTCCATTTACATCATCTGTGTACTCCCAAATGCCATAACTAAAAGCAGCATCGAGCCTAAAAAATCTAACCGGCTGCCAGGCACCTTGTAATTCAACACCCATATGCCGAGAGCTGACATCAAAAAGTCTTACTAAATCATCAGTCCCTGAGGGATTTCTATTATCAACCCTATCAGACCAATCTGTAAAGTATAAATTTCCATTTAATGTCAATTCCTTCTGCAGAAAATTAGTATTAGCACCTAGTTCGAATGATATAAATATTTCATTCTTGGGATCTTCAATTAATGTAGAGTTCCAATCGCTAATAACGCCATCAAATACAGGTACTTTTGAGACGTAACCGCCATTTACATATAATTGAACGTTATCTGATGTTCTAAAGCTTGCTCCACCTTTGAACTGATATCCACTTAACCAGTCAGGATCCAAAGTTAATTCGCCACCGGAATCATCCATTCTGAAATGATCAACGTAATCATATTTTATCATTGTATAACCAGCAGTACCATATACGGTATAAATATCCTTTGTCCACTCTGCTTGAATATAACCTCCAAGCCAACTAACAGTATTGGTATTGTCATAATCAATGCGATCACTTAATTTCTTAAAGTATTGAGTGCCACTTTCGAATTCATTTCCATTATAATGATAAAAATCGTTTCCTAATAAATCGCGTACCTCTCTATAATGATCTATGACGGCTCTTCGTACATCTATACCAAAAGATGTATTTAAAGTATTACTCGCCTTCCAGTAAGCTTTTGATATTGCACCCAGAGTCCACTGATTGTTCACACTGTTTCTCAGAATACCACTACGATTATAGTTTGGATCGTTTCTTCTATCAGTTGTAATTGCATAAAAAGATGAATCACCAGTGCCATAAGGATCGTCGAAAACAATGCTGTTCATATTTTCTTCAATTGTCGAATTCCAATCAACAACTCTCTGTAACAAACTTGTATTATAATTTAAGCTACCAAATGTTCCCGATCCACCGCCCTGTCCACCAGAATAATATACGGTTGAATACAAGCTGAAAACATCAGAAAATTGAGAGTACCAGTTCAGGTTAACCAAGGGTTTATGAAAATAGTTTACACTTTCATTTATCGAACTCGCGTCATAGCGTTGATTGATATCATTGTTCCAGTATGATCTTTGCCACTGCAAGCCATCATAAGCTGTACTAACACCAGCCCAGTTTGAATTATAAAGCAGACCTTGCTCTCTTAATCTTGGATCATTTAATGCTTCATCTGGAAAACCCAAATCGCTCGCCAGCTCATGACTAAAAGTCGCCGCGTTTAATGACCAACGTCTTTGTCCATGCTGCTGTGGTGCACCCATAGCATATAGTTCTAATCTGTTATCAGTGTTAACTTGATAAGCCATACCAAGATAATATGCCCAAGCATCCGTCCAAACTTTATCTGCATGTCCATCACCCACTTTTCGGACTCCACCAAAACTCATTGCAAACTTACCATCAACTAATCCTGTATGCCCAAATAATGTTTGCTTACTAAATCCACCGGTACCTATTTCACTTTGAAAGAATGCACCAGCTTTATGTTGAGTTGGATCAGTTATAATGTTCATACTGTACACCAATGGACGGAGTTGCAAGGTTGACAGCACTCAAACCCCGTTGCATTTCAATAGAAGATGTAGCATCACCCAAACCATCCCAATTAGACCAATATACCCAACCATTTTCCATATCGTTGATTGGAATACCATTAATCATTATTCCAATATTTCTTTGATTAAATCCACGAACATTAATTCTGGCGTCTCCTGCTCCACCACCCAAATCTGTAGCAAAAACAGAAGGAGTTGTATTCATAACTAAAGGAATATCACGAGAACCCAGATTAAATTTCATTTGCTCTTTACTGATATTTGTATAGGCGACAGGTGTTTCTCTTTCTCTGACCCTATCGGATAATACAGTTACACTAAGGGTGAACTGATATTCTTTCAGACTAAAATTCATGGTCATATCACCCATAAGATTGATATCCTGTTCAACCTTATCATAGCCGATATAGCTACAGGTGATTGTATATTTTCCAGGTTTTGCTACAATAGAATAATTTCCTTGTGCATCCGATGCAGCACCCCAGGACGTTCCCTGTAAAAAGATATTTGCTCCAATCAGAGGTTCTCCGTTCATTCCATCTGTAACTTTACCGCTTATGGTATATGTTTGAGCAAAAGCTAAAGATGAGAACAGGAGAAAGTTTGTTACGATGAAGGTAAAGAATTTACTCATACATCTTCTCCTATATTAATTTGTGAATGTGATTTATGGTTAGTTAAGAAATGAAATTGTATCAAATATAAGCCCTCAACATTTTCTTCCCACCCCGGATGAAAAAGTTTTAATTTACACCAACAAATATTTGGTATATTCCTGATGAATTCAAGTTTTTTCTGAAAATTAATATTTACTTAATACGTCATTTTGTTGTTTTTTTTATTTTATTAAGATTAATTTGAACTAAAAGAGGGAAATTTGCTGTTTATCAATCAATATTAAAAAGTGAAATATGAACCTGTTAGATATAAATTACGAAAAATTTAACCTTGCGAACGGACTTGAAGTGATCCTGAATCAAAATACTTCGATTCCATTTGCTTCGGTGAACTTGTGGTACAAAGTTGGCTCTGCAAATGAAGTCCCTGGCAAGACAGGACTTGCTCATCTCTTTGAGCATATGATGTTTCAAGGTTCGCAAAATGTTGCAAAAGAAATGCATTTCAAGTATATACAGGAAGCTGGCGGCAATCTGAATGCTTCAACCAGTTTTGACAGAACGAACTACTTCGAAAAACTTCCTGCTAATGAACTGGAACTTGCACTCTGGCTTGAATCAGACAGAATGGGATTTTTTCTTAACGCTCTTGACCAGGTAAAACTCGACAATCAGAAAAGTGTAGTTTTAAATGAAAGATTGGAAAGGTACGACAACCAACCATATGGTTTGGCCTGGGAAAAACTTATTTCAAATATTTATTCTGATGGTCATCCTTACAGTTGGCCGACAATCGGATATTCTGATGATATAAAGGGATATACAATTGAAGATGTGAGAAACTTTTTTAGAAAGTACTATTCTCCTTCCAATGCAACTTTGGTAATTGCAGGCAACTTCGATATTCAACAAACAAAAATATTAATCGAAAAATATTTTGCCGACATTCGGTCTAACGGTCAGCCGGGCATTCTTACAAAAACGTCTTCTCTGATCAATGAAAATAAGTTTATTGTTTACGAAGATAAAGTAAATCTTGAAAGAATATACATTGCATGGAATTCGGTGAAAGCTTTCGAACAAGATGACGCAAAACTGGATATCCTTTCAGATATACTGACCGGTTCTAAAAATGCCAGACTTACACGTAAACTTATTTATGAATTGGAGATAGCGCAGGATGTTAATTCCATGCAATTTTCAGGTAAATATGGAGGGCATTTTATGGTAGTTGCAACTGCCAAACCGGGCAGGTCTCTTGATGAAATTAAAAAAATTATTTTCGATGAAATCAACTCGATCACTGGAGGAACAATCAGTGAACAGGAACTTAAAAGATCAAAAAATGTTATCACATCAAATTTTATTTATTCACTTCAGAATATTGATACAGTCGCAGACTTGCTGAATCTTTATAACTTCTACCTTGCTGAACCGAATTCTTTCAATTTTGATTTGAACAGATACTTAGAAACAGAATTGCAGGATGTGACAATTGCTACTGAAAAATATTTAAAGAATAATTTTGTTGAGCTTCGCATAATTCCAGGAAATAAAAATGCAAATTGACAGAACTAAAAGACCCATAAGCTCTGGTAATATTGATTTCAAGCTTCCGAAGATCCACACTCAAAGACTAGATAATGGTTTGGATATTTACTCTGTTGAAAAAAATGAGCTGCCGATTATCCGGTTAAATTTGATTGTGAACAGCGGCAGTCGTTATGACCCGCTGCACTTGCAAGGATTAAATAATCTTCTGGCGATGTGCGTCGATGAAGGTGCTGGTGAATTGAACTCACTCCAGCTTGCTGATGAATTTGAAATGCTTGGAGCACAATTTTCAGTTTCTACAGATGCTGATGTGATTTTAATGTCACTTCAGGTGTTAACTGAAAATTTCAATAGAGCTCTGAAACTGTTTGCGGATGTTCTGACAAAACCACAACTCAATGAAGCAGATTTTAGGCGTGAGCAGAATAAGGTTCTCGTAAAGCTCAAGCAATTAAATGCCGAGCCAGATTATTTGGCGGATACAGCTTTTGAATATTTTCTTTTTAGTAATTCTTCACCATATGCTTTTCCAACGCTCGGTATTGATAAAACTTTGAATAAAATTAATATTGAAACTGTGAGAAATAGCTACTTCAATAATTTCATCCCATTGAATTCAAAACTTGTGGTTGTAGGTGACATTGATTCAAATAGCCTTCAATCACAAATAAATTCAGCAGTCACTGAATGGATTTCTAAATCCACAATGAAAGAGCAGGTGTTTGAATTTAAAAATTCAAGCAGCCGGCTTTTTATAATTGATAAAGCAGATTCGGTACAAACGGAAATCAGGATGGGGCATTTGACAACTAAAAGAAATCCTGACGATTATTTTCAAAAGCAGATTTTCAATCTTGTTTTCGGCGGTCAGTTTTCAAGCAGATTAAATCTTAATCTCAGAGAAAAGAACGGCTACACATATGGAATCCATTCAAGATTCAATTACTGGAAGGATGCAGGTTACTTTGGTATTTCAACATCAGTTGATACTGATTTGACACATCCAGCACTTAAAGAAATATTTTACGAAGTTGATAAAATAATTGATGGTATCACAGCTGATGAGTTAGAGTTTGCCAAATCATCGATGATTAAACGATTCCCTTCAAACTTTGAAACTTACCGCCAGGTTTCAGGAAATATTATCAGTAAAATCATGCATAATCTGCCAGATGATTATTTTGAAAGTTATGTTGATAGAGTTAATTCAGTGACCCTGGAAGAAGTAAATAAAATCGCAAAGAAATCAATCCGATCTGATGAATTAGTAACAGTTTTAGCTGGAGATTCAAATAAAATTTTGAATCAACTAAAAGGAGATAAATTTGGTGAGATTAAAGTAGTTGAATATGAAAAAATATTTGAGGTTTGAACTCAATTTAATTTTGCAGAATTAAGCTGCTCGCAATAAAACGATAACCTTGTTTTTTGAATTTCTTTATATCCGGCACAATTGAAAAATAAGAGTCTTCATTCATCAGGAATATTACTGAAGCACCTGGATTCATTGATTCAATTTCTCTATTAAATCCTTCGATCATTGTTTCATCGTTATTCAGATTCACAAAATCAGAAATAGTGAATAGTCTAATTTTTCTTTTCAGTAATTCTTTTTCAAATACTTCAAAGTTTGATGATTTATAAAAAGAAGAATTGTCATCAACTATAAAACAAACTGCCTTTTGAAAATCAGTGACTAAAGTTTTGATCACTGTCGTTATTCTTACTTCGGAATGAGATGGATCAAGTTCGTACTTTTGTTCCGCCAAATCATCATCAATCAGTACCGAAAACTGCTGACCATAATTTTGAATTTTCCCAAGCTGATTAAGCACACTGCTGGATGGTCGTAAAAGAAAATTTATTTTTTCTGATGATTCTAATAATTGTATTGACGAAGGATCACTTAGCTCAACATCTTTTATTAGGAATGAAACATACCCCTTATTGCGATAATAAGTTTTTGAATAGTCGAACTCGCAGTTCAGTAAAACATCTTTTCCATTTTGTAAAGAAACAATTGTTTTTCCGTTCTTGACTTTCTCTATTGAATTAATTTTCAGGCTGTCTATTACAAATGTCTGATAAATTTCTGAAAGAATCTCCGGAATTGTTAAATCTTTCGGCACTTGAATTTTATAACTTGAGATTTCCATTCCTGAAGATTTATCTACAACTCTTTTTTCCTTGATTAGTTTTTGCTCAATACTGAAATCATGAAGAATAGTACTGAACTTTTGACGAATTTCGTTTTCACTTATCAAATCGTTCGGACTTGATGATTCACTAATATTTTGCAATAATATTTTTACAGCAACTAATAGTATTGCCAGAGAAAGCAATGAAATGAGTAGTTTTCTTCTGAAGTCAAATGAAGTCATATTGGAAAATTAATTGATCAGCGGTTTTTAAAATCAGGTTTCCTTTTTTGAAGAAACGCTGAAGTTCCCTCTTTAAAGTCTTCGGTTCCGCAAGTCAAAGCAAATAAACTTGCTTCATAACTCAAACCTTCCGATAAAGACATATTATCTGTTGCTTTTACTGCTTTGAGTGCAAACCGAATTGCCTGCTGTCCTTTGGAAGCAATTTTATCTGCGAGTTCTAAAGTTTTACTTAATAGATCAGCTTGAGGATAAACTTTGTTAACCAGACCTATTCTGAGAGCTTCATCAGAAGTAATCATATCTCCGGTCAAAATCATTTCAAGTGCTCTCGCTGAATTAACAATGCGTGCAAGTCTTTGTGTACCACCATAACCCGGAATGATTCCGAGATTGACTTCCGGTTGACCGAATTTAGCATTTTCACTTGCAATTCTGATATGGCAAGCTGATGCTAATTCACATCCACCGCCCAAAGCAAATCCATTAACCGCTGCTATAACAGGTTTATCGAGCGTTTCAATTGTTCTGAATACTCTGTTACCTTTCTCAGAAAATTCTTTTGCAGAAATTACGTCAAGATTATTTAACTCAGCGATATCTGCTCCGGCAACAAATGCTTTCTCACCGCTTCCGGTTATTACTACAGTAAAAATTTCAGGATTATTTTTAATAGAATTGATTACATCTTCAATTTCATTAATAGTTTGATTATTCAATGCATTAAGTTTATCGGGACGATTTATTGTTACTAACCCTGTATGATTCTTAATTTCAAATAAAATGTTTTGATAATTCATTTATTAACCTCATAAGTTTACAATTAATGGAAGTCTGACATTCAGATTAAAAGATATGTACTGGTTTGAGTTGTAGTAATTATAATTAGCCATGATTTCAAGCATGAACATTGATACGCCGGCACCGATTGTTCCACCGAATTTCCATAGATTTTCCCTGAAGTTTGTTCTACCCGCATCAGCTTTAAATTCATTCAGAACATTGAAGTAAGTGTAGGAGACTGAACCTTCAACAATTGGCATTAAAAGAATAATGCTCTCAACCATCGGGCTAAAATAATATCTTACTCCGAGGGATATCGGAACTATTGTCGTGGAATAATTTGAGTAATCAGTCTGCTGATAAAAATCCTGCGAGCCCGGAAATTGCTCATACCCGAGTCTGGCAAAGATGAAGAATGGTAAATAATCACTGTCTGTATAAGATGCTTCGACATTCAAACCATAACCAAGGTCGGTTGAGTTTGCGAAATCTGAAATAGGAAGTCTTGCTCCAACACCTACTGCCATAAAAACACCAACAGCTTTACTTGCGGGTGGTTTTTCCGCGAACATTGTTGTGTGAAGAAATACCAATAAAACTAAAATGTATTTTGCTAATTTCATGATCAATACATCTCAAACTTAATTAATTTGAATCACTCTTAATTATAACTTCTGTTCCTACACCAAATTTTTTCACAAGATCGCCTCCGTAATTTCCGGTTTGATAAACCAGGAAGATTAACACTAATGCAAAAAGTACGAACAGGTATTTCGCCGGACCTGCCATTTTTTTCTTTATAACTAAAACTATTCTTAAGGCACAAACTAACAACGCAAACCATAGAAGGTAAGTTGCATGAGTTTGGTGTTCATTTAACAAAGCACTGCTTTCGTCACTCCAAAAAGTAAACTCAGTTGCAGCCTGATTACCCGTAAGTACGGCAAAGAAAGAAGTCACGACACCGATGCACAGAATTAATAAAGCTGACTTAATAAGAAATTCTTTTTTCAACAAAATCCCAACGATTTCCAGAAAAGCATAAGTTGTAAATAATGCAATCGGAAAGTGAACAACTTTTGGATGAATCTCTGCTAAAAAATTAGTTTCCATTAAAACACTAAATCCTTTTCAAGATTAGCCACATAAAACTGATCCACCGTTTACGTTAAGAATTTCTCCGGTTATATGTGAAGCCAGCTCAGATGCAAGAAATAGAACTGGTCCAGCAATTTCTTCAGGTTTTGCGATTTTATTCAACGGAATATCACCTAAAACTTTTTTGTATGTAGCTTCATCATCAAGTGAATCAGTGGTCATATCTGTAATTACCCATCCGGGTGCTACACAATTAACTGTAATGTTGTGCTTTCCTAATTCTGAAGCGAGTGATTTGGTTAATGAAATCATCCCACCTTTTGATGCAGCATAATGCGAATGAAATGCTTCTCCCCTTTGTCCGGCAGTTGACGCTATATTTATTATTCGTCCATAATTATTTTTTTTCATCCACGGAACAACAAATTTCGTTAACAGATATGTGCTCGTAAGATTTATATTCATTGTCTCATTCCACTGTTCAAGAGTCATTTCATCGATTGCAGCTTCCTTCCAGATTCCGCCATTATTCACCAGTATGTCGATATTCCCAAAATCATCTAGTATTGCTGTCAGTGATTTCTCAATCGAAGCAGGTTCATTAAGATTCATTTTATAATATTTAAGTTTTGAAGAACCGGTAAAACTCTCGGATATCTTTTTAGCCTGATCTTCTGCCAACTGAAATGTGAACGCAACATTTGCACCTGCATTCAGGAATAATTCGACACATGCTTTACCAATTCCACGGGAGCCACCCGTTACAAGCACATTTTTATTTTTTAGAGATATCATTTTTAATTTGAATATTTTACTTTAAATAAGAATAAACCTTTTGCAGGAACAGCATCAGCTGCAAAGCTTCTGTCCTTTTGACCAAAAATATTTTTCAAGTATTCAATTCCATTTTCTGATACATATGCTTTTATCAACGATCCGACAATAGCACGAACCATCCCGTATAAAAATCTGTCAGCTTCAATGTAAAAAATAAGTAAGTTTTTTTGTCTTCTCCACCGAGCTTCAAAAACCTCACAGATTTTATTTTTAACATCGGGATTATTTTTACTGAATGATGAGAAATCTTTTTCTCCAATAAAAACGGAAGAGAGCTCATTTAGCATTTCTGTTTTCATTTCTGAAAAGTATGTATACGCAAACCTATCAAAGAATGGTGATTTCTGCCCTGAAATCAGATAAATGTAGGATCTTTTCTTCGCACCGAATCTCGAGTGAAAATCCTCGTCGACCGGTTCAATGTTACTTATTGAAATATCGCGAGGTAAAACAGAATTTAATGAGTAAAGGAATTTCTGAAGGTCTAATTCTTTGTCGGACATAAAATTTGCTACCTGCCCAATAGCGTGAACACCAGAATCAGTTCGACCTGCGCCAACCAAGCTTATTTCTTCTTGTAATATTTGCTTGATTGAGTTGCTAATTACCTCCTGGATAGTAAGTGCATTCTGCTGAATTTGCCAGCCGGCATACACCGTTCCCTCATATTGAATAGTCATTTTATAGTTAAACATTGGCACAAAATTAGTGATTTTATCATACTTCTCTTAGCGATCTGAGGCTGGCACCGGGGAAGATAAAAGTTTATGATGGAATATTCAGAATTATATATCAATTTTTTGCCTCTTAATAGATAAAAATGAACCCGCTCCATAAAAGTATTTTTGAAGAATCACCTGAAATAAAATTAGTTGTTGATTGTAAAAACTTTAAAATTATTTCAGCGAATAAAGCTGCCCGAAAATATTTTAAATTCTTAAAGCCGGAAAAAAAAGAACAGTTTCTTACTGATCTTCTCTACGAAAAAAAATCACAAAAACTTAAAAAACTTCTCTCAAAGAATTCTTCAGTTTTAAAATCGATTCAACTTGATAATAAAAAAAATAAACCGGCTGATTTCAAAGTTTATGCTATCCGAATCAAACTGAAAAATAAATGTGTTGCTGAATGCACACTTACAAAAAATTCAAGTACAAAATCAATTCCGAAAACACAAAATGATCCTCAAGTAACTGAAAGCAAGTTAAAAACAATTTTCGATAATAATCCATTGATGATTTTCATTTTGGATAAGGCCGGAATAATAAAGGAAGTAAATTCACTCGGAGCAAAAGAACTCGGCTATGAAATAAAAGAATTAGTTGATCAACCGGTTATGCAAGTTTTTCATAAAGAGGATTGGCTGACTGTAAAAAATCAAATCGCTGATTGTCTGAATAACCCAAACAAAATATTTACATGGGAAATTAGAAAGGTTAAGAAAACCGGAGAGACTATCTGGGTCAGAGAAAACGCAAGTTCGATCAATTCAAACGGAAATGGTCCAAACGTTCTGATACTCTGCGAAAACATCACAAGAATTAAAGAAGCGGAAGAATTAATAAATGATTCATCAATGAAAATTAAACAGATTGTAAATGCTTCGCCATATGGCGTGCATGTTTATGATTTGAAAGATGATGGAAGGTTAATTTTTACTGATTTCAATTCTGCCGCCGACAGAATCCTGGGTATGAATCATTCCCAGCTTTTAAATAAAGAGATATTGGATGCCTTCCCGAATCTTGCACAAACAAAGATACCTGATGCTTACAAACTAATAGCAAAGAATGGTACTAAACTGGAAAATGAAATTATTGAATACGAAGACCAAAATCTTAAAGGTGCTTTCGAAGTTTCCGCATTTCAAATTTCTCCAAATAAAATAGCAGCTTTTTTCAGCGACATCACCGAAAAACGTAAAGCCTTTGATAAACTTGAGAAAAGTGAATTAAAATTTAAATCCTTGTTCGAACTTGCTAACGACTCAATTTTTTTGATGGATGAAGAGATATTTATTGATTGTAATCAAAAAACTCTTGACTTATTCGGATGTAATAAATCAGATATTATCGGTAAACCTCCGTATGAATTTTCCCCTCCCTTTCAGCCGGATGGCAGACATTCCGATGAAAAAGCACTTGAAAAAATATCGGAAGCAATGAAGGGAAATCCACAGCGATTTGAATGGAAGCATAAAAAATTAAACGGTGATCTGTTTGATGCCGAAGTCAGCTTAAATAAAATTTTTCTCGGTGATGTTGTACTGATCCAGGCTATTGTCAGGGATATTTCGGAAAGGAAAAAATCTGAAGAGCAAATTTCTATGCTTGCTCATGCTGTAAAAAGTATTTCCGAGTCAGTTTGTATTACTGATACTGATGGGAAGATAATTTTTGTCAACAACTCATTCTGCACTTCGTATGGTTATATGTACGATGAGATAATCGGGAAAGATATTTCTTTAATGTATTCTGAAAATACTCCTGTAAATCTTTTACGAAAGATAATACCTGCTACTTTGAAAAGCGGCTGGAGTGGTGAGTTAATAAGTAAAAGAAAAGATGGTTCTGAATTCCCAACTTCGGTATCAACCTCAGTTATCAGAGATGAAAACGACAATCCCGTTGCTTTCACTTTGATTGCCCTGGACATCACCGATAGGAAGCGATCTGAAAATGAACTGCGTAATTCCAAGCAGATGCTTCAGCTGATTCTGGATAACATACCTCAGCGTATTTTCTGGAAGGATCTTGATTCAAGATATCTTGGATGCAATAAAAATTTTGCTAATGATGCTGGCGTTATAAATCCTACTGATCTGGTTGGTTTTAGTGATTATGACATGCCCTGGAAAAGTGCTGAAGCCGACTATTACAGATCAGTCGATAAAGAAGTAATGAAAAAAGATGAGCCTATATATAAAATTATTGAACCACAGACACATCACGATGGAGAGGTTGCGTGGCTTGAAACAAATAAAGTACCTCTGCACGATGAATGCGGTAATGTTGTTGGAATACTTGGTACTTATGAAGATATCACAGAAAGAAAGAAATCAGAAGAAGCATTAAAAGAAAGTGAAGAGCGTTTCCGATCATTGATTGATAATATGATCGAAGCTGCATTAATAATTGACTGGGATGGAGAAATTATATTCGCAAACAACAGCGCAGCAAAGTTAGTTCATCTAGAAGATACAGCACACGGTATAGGCAAAAAAGTTTTCGAATTCCTGCACCCGGATTTCAAACCTCAGGTTTATGCGGCTCTCAGACGACTGGAAAGAAACCCTGCTCCATTTAAAGATGAATACATTATCAAAACTGTGCACAATGAAGAATTATGGGTTGAAAGTCTTGGAATCAATATTATATTCTCTAACAAAAAGTATATCCTGGTTACGTTGAGAGATATTACGAGCAGAAAAAATGCTGAGAAACAGCTGCTCGAAGCAAAAGAGAAAGCTGAAGAATTAAGCAGAGTAAAATCCAACTTCCTTGCAAATATGAGTCACGAATTGAGAACTCCTCTTGTTGGTATTCTGGGTTTTGCTGAATTACTTCAGGAAAAGCTGAGAGATGATCATACAAAAGAAATGGCTGAACGAATTCTAACCAGCGCTAATCGTCTGATGGATACGCTTAACCTGTTGCTTGATCTTTCAAGAATTGAAGCGAAGAAGGTAGATATTAACATGCAGCCGAACAGGATCTCTGAATTAGTTGAATCACAGGTTCAATTATTTGAAGCTGTTGCGGAAAGGAAAAACCTGTTTCTAGAGACTGAGATAATCAATCATAATTTATATTCAAATGTTGATGAACAAATCTTTAGACAAATAATAAATAATCTAGTTAACAACGCTCTTAAATATACTTACACCGGCGGAGTGATGGTTTCAGTAGATATGCTCGTCGAAGATTCAAGAGAGTTTGCAAGAATAAGTGTGAAAGATACCGGGATTGGAATTCCAGCTGAAAGTCTGGGGCTCATTTTCCAGGAGTTCAGACAAGTAAGCGAAGGATTCAACCGGCACTTTGAAGGAACCGGATTGGGCTTAACAATTACCAAGAATTTTGTTGAGTTGATGGATGGACAGATAAGTGTCAAAAGCACTGTTGGGTCAGGCTCAATGTTTACTATAATATTCCCGCTGCTGAAGGATTATAAACAGATTGAAGTCAAGAAAGTTAAGGAATCAGATAAAGAAAAAATCTCAGAAAAAGAATATAGAGCAGGATTTAGACCAAAACTTCTTGTTGTTGATAACGATGAATCAAGCAGGGATATAATTAAATTGTTTCTTAAAAATATTTGCGAAACAGACTTTGCCGACAGCGGTGAGAAAGCATTCAGACAAATAAATGAAAAAAAAGTATGATATCATCCTGATGGATATTAATCTTGGCAAAGGTATGAGCGGAGTCGAAACTACGAGAGAGATAAGAAAAATCGAAAGTTACAAGGATGTACCGATTGTTGCGATAACGGGATTCGCAATGAGAGGTGACCGTGAAGAATTTATCCAGGCGGGATGTACTGACTATCTTTCCAAACCCTTCACGAGATCAAAATTATTAAAATTAATAAGTGAAATTGCATCAACCAGCAGAAATTGATTATTTGACATAAACAGTTTTGATGTTTACAAATTCTCTGATTCCAAAAGATGACAGTTCCCTTCCGTAACCTGATTCTTTGATTCCGCCAAATGGTAATCTTGGATCTGACTTTACAAAAGCATTTACAAAACAGCAGCCAGCCTGCAATTTTTCTTTTGCAATCATCTCTCCCCTTTTGATATCACGTGTAAAGATAGCAGAACCGAGACCAAAAATTGAATCGTTTGCTATTCGAATAGCCTCTGCTTCATCCTTTGCCTTAATCAAAGCCGCTACCGGACCGAATAATTCTTCATCATAAGCAGGCATACCTTTTTTAACGTTTGAAAGTACAGTCGGCGGATACCAGGCACCTTCCGCTCCGGGAATTTTTCCACCAAGTAAGAGTTTTGCGCCAAGCTCAATACTTCTTAAAACTTGCTGATGAAGTTCATCTCGCAATAAAACGCTTGCCTGTGGTCCCAAATGATTTGTTTCATCAAACGGATCGCCCATTTTTTTTGACTTCATCTTTTCAACAAAAAGTTTTTCAAATTCATTATAGACTTTATCAACGACAATAAATCTTTTTGCGGCAATACAACTTTGTCCGCCATTAATTAATCTTCCGGTAACGCAAGTCTCAGCAGCTAATTCCAGATCAGCATTTTCAAGAATAACATAAGGATCGCTTCCACCTAATTCCATTACTGTTTTCTTTAAAACAGATCCGGCCGTTTTTGCAACAGATTTTCCAGCGGGAACACTTCCGGTCAACGTTACTGCTCTAATCTTTTCATTTTTAATAACTTCTTCCATCTCTGACGAAGGAACCAGTATTGTCCTGAAAAGATTTTCAGGGAAACCTGCTTCGCGGAAAACTTCCTCAATTGCAAGTGCACATCCTGAAACATTTGAAGCGTGCTTCAGTATTCCTGCATTTCCAGCCATCAATCCCGGCGCAGCGAATCTGAATACCTGCCAGAAAGGAAAATTCCACGGCATCACAGCTAATACAATTCCTGATGGTTGAAATGTGACAAAACTTTTTGAAGCATCGGTAGAAATAATTTCATCAGTAAGAAACTTTTCGGCATTATCAGCATAGTATTCGCAAACCCAGGCACATTTATCAACTTCAGCACGTGATTGTGCGATTGGTTTTCCCATCTCAATCGTCATCAATCGGGAGTACTCTTCTCGTTTCTTTTTGAGAACCTGAGAAGCATTCATCAGTAATCTTGATCTTTGATCGAAGGATGTCTCTTTCCATTTTTCGAATGCTGCATCAGTTAAATCAATAATTTTTTTTACTTCTGAGGAAGTCATTTGAGTATAAGCTTTTACAACCTGAAGGTTTGCCGGATTGATTGACGTTATCATTTTTTCCCTGCTCAAAATAAATTTTTATTTTATTTTTTTTATGACGACTAAAGTCATGTCATCTGAATATTTTCCATTTTTGGAATGCTTCACTACTTCATCTAAAATGCCCAGTGCGATTTCTTTTGCGCCAAGCTTCGATAGAGATATTAGTTTGCTTACCAGTTCATCATCACCGAAGGCTTCAAAATTTTCATTTGCAGTTTCAGTAATTCCATCAGAATAAAGCAGGAGGATATCGCCTTTTGAAAAATTGATACTATCTACATGGTACTTTGCATCAGGTGCAGGACCAAGCACAGGACCGGTCGGTTCAAGATATTCCGCTTCTTCCGTTTTAGATTTATAAAATATCGGGGGATTATGTCCTGCATTTGCATATAAAAATAAACCACCGCGATGTGTCGTAAGCTCTCCATAGAATAAAGAAGTGAATTTATCATCTTCAAAAATCAGATTAACAAGCTGATTCATTCTTCTCATCAATGCGGCAATTTTTAATTCGAATCCGCTTGCCATTCTTAATGCACCGGAAATGTACATTGCTTCGGCTGCAGCACCGACACCTTTGCTGGCTGCATCACCAATCGCAATTCCAAGTCTTTCACTCTCGGCACCATGCTGCAGGTAATCAAAAAAATCTCCGCTTACAATTTCAGCAGGATTAGTTATTCCATACAGATCATAATCGTGAAATTTAAATTCGTGCTCAGGTAAAATGCTTTTTTGCAACTGACGGGCTTTGTCAATATCAGCCTTTAGATGATAGACACTGTCCGATGTTCTTCTCTGTTTGATCTGTGCTGTTAACGTAGTGGAAATAATATTCAGATTTAATCTGAAGTCTTCGTTTAACTTCTCGCTATTCATTGCGAGGAGATATTCGTAAAATAATTTATCTTTTATTTTCTTTCGTCCGCCAACACCCGATGCAGAATATTTAAATATTCCTTTCTTCCGCAAAGTGCTGATTGTTTCATTCCCGACTATCGTGCGCTGTTTAGCGATTAACTCGAGGATTGGATACCTATGAATGTCAATTTGAAATTTCGGATCGATCTTTTCAATTTTTCCTGTTTGATATAACAGGTGATACGATTCTGTTTTTATGTTTAGCTTCCACAATCTTCCGCCTGTTACATCAATTGCTTCATTGCCGACAATCTCATTCAATGTTGTAATGAGCATCTCTTCTTCAGATTTATACTTGCCTGAAGCGATCGATTCAACCAGTCTGTGTAATTTCTTTTGATCTATCGCCATACTTTATTCCGAATAAAAATCTATCATTTGCTGAATTGCTCTTTTACAGACCGGACAGAAACCATCTACTTTGATTGATTTCATAGAACAATCGTACACCGGTCTGTATATTCCTTTTTCCATATAACCACCGCCTTCAAAAGCACCAACTTTATCTTTAAACTCATCTGTATCAGGTGTTGGTATTGGTGTTCCTTCTTCGACAAGATCTTTCCACTTTGAATCAAAATCAACAAGTGTGGTAAGATTTGGATCGGTTGGTTCAACATCAAGCGGATAAAAATCCTGGTAAGCAACATCCGATGTATAGTACTCATCAGCCAACGAAGCAAAACCATGACCAAATTCGTGAGTTACAATAAATTCAAAATATTTATTATTTGTAACCGACATTGAGTAATGATTGTAAATAGCACCACCACCATATTTATCAGAGTTGGCTAAAATATAAATCTGATCGTACGGAGCGTTTGATGCAACATTGCGCAATGATTTATTATCTGCTGTCATTAAGTAACGCTCAAGATCAAACGTATAAAATGTGGAATTGACAAGTGTCTTTTTCCAGATATCTTCCTTTGGAATATCTGTTCCTGATTCGAATGAAGGAGCTTCGATTCCCCAGATGTTGAATTTATCTTTATTTTCTTTAAACGGTGAAGAGTTGAAGAGATAAGTAGCAAATCTTTCACAGTCTTTTTTGAATTTATCCATTTCATCAATCGTATAGCCCTCAGGAACAATTACTATATCTACTTTAACTGCAGGATCGCCTGAATTTACGACTTCAAAATTTTTGAATTCATTAACTCTCTCAGGTTTTATAAAATAGTTTTCTGGATCAATTCTGTACTCAAACTTTTTTATCAATTCATTTTTTCGGTTATGAGCATAAAATTTTATAACGACAGGATTTTGGGGAAATGGAAATGTAACTGTCTCACTAAAAGTTTTGTATGTCTGTTTTGCTTCTTCAGTAGTTTGCCACTCACTGAAAAGTGTTGAATATCCTCTTGAATAGATTAAAGAGTTCGATGCTTCATCGTAGACTTCAAAACGATACTTGCCGTAATTGAATTTATCAATTAGATTTACTTTTGATCCGCCCCAATATGGTTCCTCAATTAATTCATCGAAGGAATAGGAATCGTTGTCTTTATTTCCTGTGTGGAAGTAATCAAAGCGAAGGGTTTTATCCTCGAAGTAATCTTCAAAGTTTACCTGTGAATAAGTTACGGTAATTAGAAGAAGAAAAGAGAGAAAAAGCTTCATTAGCGCTCCTTGAATATCGGATGAAAAATTATATTACAAAGATAGGAGTTTTAGATGAAGTGATAAAGATAAATTGGGTCAGCATTACGAACTCTTTGATATTCAACATTCCTTTTTTGATGTTCATTATTCAAACAGAATATCGAATAATGAACAAGGAATATCGAAGTCAGAAGTTTTTATAATTATTTCACTTTCCGAGAACCCGGTTTTACAAGTTCAATATCTTCTCTGCAAAGAGGACATTCATCAGGCAAATAAGAAACCACTTCCATCTTCAGAGTACTGAATTGCGGGTAACCAAAACTTACTTTGCCATTACTTCTGTCAACGATGAAACCAACACCAGCAATGTGTGCATTGTTACTTTTAACTATGTCAATTACTTCAAACACTGAACCGCCGGTTGTAACAACATCTTCACAAACTAAAACTTTTTCATTTTCATCGAGCGTGAATCCTCTCCTGATGGAAAGTTTTTTGTCTTCTCTTTCTGCAAAGATGAATCGTTTATTTAACTGACGAGCAACTTCCTGACCAACAACAAGTCCTCCCATTGCCGGAGCGATAACTGTATCAATCTCAAATTTTCTGAAATTGTCAGAAATCATTTTGCAAAGAGTTTCTGTGTGTTGAGGATATTGAAGAACTTTTGCACATTGAAAATATCTGTCGCTGTGTCTTCCTGATGTTAGAAGAAAGTGTCCGGTAAGTAATGCGCCGGTTGATTTGAATATGTTTAGAATATCTGATTCTGTCATAATTATTTAAGTCCTTCAATTTTTTCCGCAAGTTGAAAATCTTTTTTTGTAATTCCGCCTTCACTGTGAGTTGAGATTGTAATTTTAACTTTATTCCAGGAATGAATAAAAATATCCGGATGATGATCCATCTTTTCTGCTTCAGAACCGACTTTATTTACAAATGTAAGTGCCTCAGCAAAATCTTTGAACTGGAATTGCTTTGCAATTTGTTTTTCTTCCTGCATCCAATCTGATAAGGAAGAAAGGTTTTTTATTATTTCAACTGGTGATAATAGTGACATAGCTTTTTAATTTTAATTGATGATAGTTAAAAATAAAAAAATCCCGATTAAGATTAGTCGGGATATAAATCAAATTAACAATGTTAAACGCTTATTTCAACAATATCATCTTCTTAATATTACTGAAAACAGGTATTCCCTTTTCACTCTGAATTATTATCTGGCATAAATATACTCCGCTCACAAATGGATTCTTCACTTTTATCAATTCTGTCTTTCCATCTCCGTTGAATTCTACTTCGTAATACCCAGCTTCCTGAACTTCATTAACCAACACCGATACTAACTCTCCTTTTACATCATATACATATAACTTTACGTATCCTCTCTCCTTTAGCTTGTATCCTATTCTCGTCGTTGGATTGAATGGGTTTGGATAATTCTGATAAAGTATGAAATTGTTTACCGGTTCCCATTTATTCTCTATTGACACAATTATTATTGCTACTTCCTCTGAAGGATTTGAAACGTTTCCCTGGTTATCTACTCCCGTTAGCTTGTAATATAGACTTTCTACTCCCACCGGTATTGTCTGCTGGTAGATTGTATCCGTTAATACACTTACAAGCTTTGTTGAATCTATCTGGAAGTTACTTGTTGTATCCCTGTATAGATTATAATAACTAAAGTCTGCTTCTGTGTTTCTTTTCCACGTTAATGTTATTATACTGTCTGCTACCTCTGCTAAAAGACCTCTTGGTGGTTTGGGGGCAAGATCCTGGTAGGTATAGCTTTCTCCGTATGGTCCTCCATAAAGTCCAATATCACTTCTGCTTCCGTCTCTGTCAAAAATAGTTGGGTCTCCTGCATCTATCATTGGTGAATATGCTTGAAGATGAAAATCTAAATCTCCCTGTGTTGCGTTGTTATTTAATACCATTGGATCTACTGTCAGGTTTGTGCTGTCTGGCGTGAAATGTATATAGGTTATTTCACTATTCCAGATATTATTGTACTGGAATATCATTTCGCTGCATCCATAGCATAGACTAATATCTCCTTCTGCATTTACGACAACATTGTTTTTTACATCATCGTAAGAGCCCACTCCTAATACATCATAGTAATAGAACCCGGTTAGATAATTGCTATATATCTTAACATATTGTGTCCCACCCACTCTAATTCCATCTGAAGCATACTCGGATATAATTAAATTATTAAATACTTTTGCTGAATCTGAAAGACTTAAAGTAATACCTGAACCTCCGCGTAGTTTTATTGTATTATTCTTTATTGTTGGATTCGACCCGATTGACTTTGCTATTCCCCTGCCACCCTCTGTAGTTTCAATATAATTTGAATCTATGAGCGGTGTCGTGTTTGTGAATGCTGAGATTTGTATTCCATCACAAATGGGATCATTTGTGTAAACAACATTTTTTCTTACTATTGAACTTGAACTTATCGCAGATATACCAACAATGTTATTAATGGTTATATTCTTATACACCATTGGGCTCGATCCAACAAGAATACCATTAAGAGCATTTGATGCTTTATTCATTGTTATCAGACTATTTCCTCCTCCTGCGATTCCGTCTCCCATATCTGTGTTATACGATACTATTACGTGGAATCCCTTAAATAAGCAACTGTCTACAACTTCAACTGCGTGAAAACTTGTTGTTACTATATTTCTTGTATCAATTACACAACTATCCATACCTGAACCTATCAACGATAAACCCCGTATCATAATTATCTTCTCCTCGTAAGTTCCGTTCGCTACATAAATAGTATCTCCAAACACTGAGATGTTAATACATTTCTGTATGCTGTCGGCTGCTGTTTCCCAACTCGTGTATGGTGGTATGCTGCTGCCGGTGTGTGAGACGTAACGGACTGTTGCGCTTCCTTCGGCAAAGGATACAAAATAAAAGGACAAAGTAAAAAGCATAAGGGACAAAGTGTGGCATTGGTGGAGAGTGGTGCTTCTGAACGTAGCTTTGTTAAGAGAACATTTTTTCGGTTGCATAATGTTTCCCTTTTTTTTTGCAAGTTATGAAATTATTTTGAGAAAGGCGAGGGGAATATTTAAAACAAAAAAGCGCATCAATTAGATACGCTTTTCGAAAATTATTTTATTCCAGAATTTAGATTTTAGTTTTCCACCTGTCCGGGTGCTTTTGTTTCTTCACCAGGTTTAGCGACTTCGAGTGATTCATCATAAAATACAAGATCTTCTGCACCGTCAACGTGCTTTGCAACTATCTTTGTTCCTTCCTTAAATGAACCACGAAGAATTTCTTCAGCAAGCGGATCTTCGACATATTTCTGAATTGCTCTTCTCAAAGGTCTTGCACCAAATTTTTCATCAAAGCCTTTGTTGACTAAAAATTCTTTTGCTGTTTGATCGAGAATTAAATCCATCTTGTTCTCTTCAAGATTCTTGTAAAGATCTTTTATTTCGATGTTGATGATCTGCATTATGTCTTCTTTATCAAGATTTCTGAATACAATCGTATCATCAATCCTGTTCAGGAATTCAGGATTGAATAATTTCCTCATTGCTTCTTCAACTGTGTCCTTCATCTTATCATAATGATCTTTTGGTTTTGAATCACCAAATCCAAACGAGCTGATATCTTTTATATCTCTTGTTCCGACATTGGAAGTCATGATGATTATCGTATTCCTGAAATCAACTTTTCGTCCAAGACTATCAGTTAATATTCCATCATCAAGTACTTGAAGCAGAATGCTAAAAATATCCGGATGAGCTTTTTCAATTTCATCAAACAGCACAACTGAATAAGGTTTTCTTCTAACTTTTTCTGTTAATTGTCCGCCTTCTTCATAACCAACATATCCCGGAGGTGCTCCAACCAATCGTGATACAGAAAACTTTTCCATATACTCACTCATATCAATTCTTACAAGAGAATCTTCAGAATCAAAAAGATATCTTGCGAGTGCTTTACACAATTCAGTTTTTCCAACACCTGTTGGTCCTAAAAAGATAAAACTTCCTATCGGACGATTTGGATTTTTCAATCCTGCTCTAGTTCTTCTGATTGCTTTTGTAAGTTTTTTAATAGCTTCATCCTGACCAACGATGAACTGTTTTAAAGCTTCATCCATCTTTAAAAGTTTCTCGGATTCAGTTTGTGCAATTCTGTTAACTGGAATGCCTGTCATCATTGCAACGACTGTGGCAATATCTTCTTCGTTTACATCGTGAACGATATCTCTTGTCTTTGCATCCCATTCTCTCTTTGTGGATTCAAGATCAGCCTGAAGATTTCTTTCTTTATCTCTGAGTCTCGCTGCTTCTTCATAATCTTGTCTTTTAACAACAGCAGCTTTTTCTCTGCGAACCTGTTCAATCTCTTCCTCAAGATCAAGAATTTCTTCCGGAACTTCGAAATTTCCCATATGCACTCTTGAGCCCGCTTCATCAAGAACATCAATCGCTTTGTCTGGTAAATGACGATCTGTTATATATCTATTGCTAAGCTTTACTGCGGAATCAATTGCAGCATCAGAATATTTTACGTGATGATGTTCTTCGTATTTAAATTTTATTTTCTCAAGTATTTGTCTTGTTTCATCGTAAGATGGCGGATCAACCATTACTTTCTGGAAACGTCTGTCGAGAGCACCATCAGTTTCAATATGTTTGCGATACTCATCAAGTGTTGTTGCACCAATGCACTGAATATCACCGCGTGATAATGCTGGCTTGAACATATTCGATGCATCAAGTGAACCTGAAGCACCGCCAGCACCAACTATTGTATGTAATTCATCAATGAAAAGAATGACATCTTTTGCTTTTTCGAGTTCGTTCATCAAAGCTTTCATTCTTTCTTCAAACTGACCGCGGTATTTTGTACCGGCAACGAGTCCTGCTAAGTCAAGAGTAACGACACGTTTATCCTGTAATATTCTCGGAACTTTCTTTTGGACTATACGAAGAGCAAGTCCTTCAGCGATTGCTGTCTTGCCAACACCTGGTTCACCAATTAGTACGGGATTATTTTTCTTTCTTCTGCTGAGTATCTGTGCAACACGTTCAATTTCTTTTTCTCTTCCAACAACCGGGTCAAGCTTATCGTCAACAGCAAGTTTTGTTAAGTCTCTTCCAAAATTATCAAGCACAGGAGTTTTTGTTTTTTCGGTTTTTCTATCCGGAGGTGTAACTTTAGTCGGACCAGCATCTCTGTTTCCTTTGCTGGTCAACAATGAATTCAATTCTGATCTTGCTGAATCGTACGTAACGTTAAACTGATGAAGTATCTGGGTTGCGATATTATCTTCATCTCTTAGAAGCGAAAGAAGTAAATGTTCTGTACCAATTACATCTGCTTTATAAATTTTAGATTCAATTTGAGTTATCTTTAAAACTTTTTCAGCTTGCTTAGTCAACGGAATGTTGCCAATCGTCAAAGTTCCGCCCGAAGTCCTGACGGTATCTTCAATAGCTTTCTTCAATTTTAGCAAATCGCAGTCAAGATTTCGCAGGATTCTAACGGCAACACCCTGTCCTTCCCTGATAATTCCCAGCAGGAGGTGTTCGGTCCCGATATAATCGTGACCTAGCCTTAAAGCTTCTTCACGGCTTAATCGTATCACATCCTGCAATCTATCTGAGAAATTTCCATCCATTTATCGTTTTCCTCTCTGAATTTTAGTATAAAAACTACTTTTTCCCTCTAAAAGTTCAACTAATATAAACATAATATTTAATATTCTTTCAAGTACTTTATTAAGTCACACACAATAATATCCGTGTTCAAAAATATTCGCAATGCACTATTTCAGCCAAATGATTAGGATTGGCAAATTGAGTGCCACCTGTGCTGGAAGAAATTTCATCGATATGGGTGAAACAGAAGCGGTTATTTTAGAATATGTAACTTCAGTCTGGACAATAAGGCAGATAATACCTCAGAAGACGTAAAAGTCCGTCACTACGTCTGAACTTTTTGATTTTCTACAGCAAGAATTTTGTTTTTGAAAGACCTATATTGCCTACGTAAAAGAATAAAAAATTTGGAGAAAAAATGGAAGCAGTAACAGGTTTATCCTTAGTAATAATAATAGCAATAATATTATTTCTGATATTAATTCTTTATTTCGTTCCGGTAAGATTGTACATTGCCGCAATCTCATCAGGAGTGAAGATCAGAATTTTTCGTGACTTAATCGGAATGAGATTGAGAAGAGTCCCACCAAGTGTTATCGTTGACAGTATGATTAACGCTCAGAAAGCAGGATTGAATTTACAGCAAGGAATGCTTGAGGCTCATTACCTCGCCGGCGGAAATGTTAAGAAAGTTGTAGCAGCATTAATTTCTGCAGACAAAGCAAACATAAACTTACCATTCGAGCGAGCAACAGCAATTGATCTTGCAGGTCGAGACGTTTTGGAAGCAGTGAAGATGTCAGTCATTCCAAAAGTAATTGAAACACCGATGGTCGCTGCAGTAGCAAAAGATGGAATTCAGTTAAAGGCAATCGCAAGAGTAACTGTAAGAACAAATATTGACAGGCTGGTTGGCGGTGCAGGCGAAGCAACAGTCCTTGCAAGAGTTGGAGAAGGAATTGTTTCAACAATTGGTTCGAGTAATTCTCATAAAGAAGTTCTTGAAAATCCTGATAAAATTTCTAAGAGTGTTCTTGCAAAAGGTTTGGATTCAGGAACAGCTTTCGAAATTCTTTCGATTGATATCGCTGATGTGGATATCGGACAGAACATCGGTGCAATGTTACAAACAGACCAGGCAGAAGCTGACTTGAAAGTAGCAAGAGCAAAAGCGGAAGAAAGAAGAGCTGCTGCAGTTGCGAGTGAACAGGAAAACATTGCAGAAGTAGCAAAACAAAGAGCTCGTGTTGTTGAAGCCGAAGCAGAAGTGCCAAAAGCAATGGCAGATGCATTCAGGAGTGGGAGACTTGGTGTGATGGATTACTATCAGATGAAAAATATTCAGGCAGATACGGATATGCGCGATTCGATTTCTAAACCACAAGATCCTAAAAAATAAGTCTGATGGACAACTTTTTCGAAATATTAATATATTTGATAATAATTATCAGCTTTCTGAGCAGCATCTTTAAAAAGAAGAAACAGCAGCCTCAGAAAAAACCTCCTGTGCAGCAACCACAGAGAGATGATTATTACCAAGCTGAACAACCGGAAGTTTCCATTCCTCAAACTCAACAAAAAGAAGAATATGATATTCTTAAAGAGCTTGAGGATTTCTTTAAAGTCGGTGATGAACAAACAGAAGTAAAAGTACCAAGACCGCAGGAGACTTATTCAGAAAATATACCTACAGCTGATGAACACGTAAGCACTGAAACCTGGAAAGAAGATTCCATTTCAGAAAACATCAGGAGTGAATGGGAAAGAAAAAAAGAAGAAGTTTCAAGGAAGCTAGCAAAAGTTGATTCTGTTATTGAGAAGCAAGCTGAGATGTTTGAGACTTCTCTCGAAAGGAAAGAACTGGTTTTTAGTAATCTGGCAATTACTGTCAGATCGAAGTTCAGTCATCCCGACACATTAAAAGAGTACATCCTCTTCTCAGAAATATTGGGCAAACCAAAAGCGCTTCGCAGATGAATCAAAAAAAATATATACTCACACGAGTTGGTAAAACGGGATTCGAAAGAAAGATTGACGAATCCCGTTTTGCTATAAATTATCAAAAGGAATTGAACCCATCTCAGTACGAAGCTGTGTCTGCAGTAAATGGTGCTTACTTAATTATTGCAGGCGCAGGAACCGGAAAAACGAGGACACTTGTTTATCGTGTTGCAAGATTAATTGAGTCAGGTTACGATCCGAATTCTATTTTGCTTCTAACTTTCACCCGTAAAGCTGCAAACGAAATGATGAAGCGCGCTTCCGTTCTTCTTGATGATCGCTGTTCAAAAATTCGAGGTGGGACATTTCACTCTTTTGCAAATGTAACTTTAAGAAAATATTCAAAAGCTGCCGGGCTTGATTCCAACTTTACAATACTTGACCAAGGCGACAGTGAAGACATAATTAATCTTATCAGATCTCAATCAGGGTTAATCAGCAAAGAAAGAAGATTTCCTAAGAAGGAAACTTTGAATAAGATTTACAGTCTTTCAGCTAATACAGAAAGACCGATTGAGCATATTATCGAAGAAGAATATCCTCACTTTCTTCTTGAGCTTGATGAGATTTTAAAGGTTCATAAAATTTATATTGAATATAAAAAGAGAAACAACCTGCTTGATTATGATGACCTTTTAATTTATCTGAGAGATTTTCTTGCAAGTGCAAATACAGCGGCAAAAAATCTTCTTTCCACAATTAGTTTTGTTATGGTTGACGAATACCAGGACACAAACAAGCTTCAGGCTGATATTGTTAAAGGATTAGTTCAGCATAACGGAAATGTAATGGTTGTTGGAGACGACGCGCAATCAATTTATTCGTTTCGTGGTGCAAATTTCAAAAACATAATGGAGTTTCCGAAACTTTTTCCAGATGCTCAGATCATAAAAATTGAAGAAAATTACAGAAGCGTTCAAAGCATTCTTGATTTTGCAAATCATATTTATGAAGGTGCTGTTGAAAAATACACCAAAGCCCTTTACACAAGACGACAGGGTGGCGATTTACCATTTATCGTGGCAGCAGCAAATGAAAATATGCAATCAAAGTTTATAGTTGAAAAAATACTTGAGCTGGCTGAAGAAGGAGTTAATTTAAAAGACATCGCTGTGTTATTCCGGTCGTCATTTTTTTCATTCGATCTTGAAATTGAACTCGCAAAAGCAGGAATCCCCTTCCAAAAATTTGGCGGAATAAAATTCATTGAGACTGCACACGTGAAAGATGTACTTGCATTCCTTCGCATTGCATCAAATCCAAAAGATATTGTTAGCTGGTACAGAGTATTACTTTTACACGATGGAGTTGGACCTAAAACTGCTCAGAGAATTTTAGATGAGCTAGCGACAGCGAGATTAACCATTGATGAAAATCCTGGCACAAAGAAACAATTCGCTTACGAAAAAATTAAAGAACTGTTTGTTTTTCTTTACAAACTAAGAAATTCTCAAGCTCCTCCTTCAGAATTAGTAGGAATGGTTTTCGAATACTATCAACCTATTTTCAAATTAAAGTATGACGATTTTAATAAACGAAGCAAAGATTTAGAAACTCTTCAGAATATTTCTGAAAATTACAGATCGCTAGATTCTTTTCTTGCAGATATGGCAATCGAACCGATCATAGATAGTGTTACGGATTTAAATGCAACTGATAAGGAAGATGAATATTTAACTCTTTCCACAATTCACTCAGCTAAAGGATTGGAATGGCATTCTGTTTTTGTAATTCACGCTGTCGAAGGTTACTTCCCTTCCGTACGAGCAGCAGAAAGTCTGGAATCTTTAGAAGAAGAAAGAAGGTTGATGTATGTTGCTTCAACAAGAGCAAAGCAAAATCTTTTTGTTACTTACCCGATGCATATGTATAACCGAATTGATGGAATAACCCTTTCCAAGCCATCAAGATTTATTTCAGAAATGTCAACCGACAAAGCACAAGGCTGGTTGGTTGAGGATGAGTTTTAGTCCCCACTCCTAAATCCTCTCCCCAAGGGGAAGAGGACTGCAATGATCATTTTATTCAGTTCTTTGCAAGTATTAGCTACTGTTTTTACTGATGATCAATCATCAGTTAAAAGAAAAATTTTTTTCTATGTTTCCCTTCCCTTTGGGAAGGGATTAAGGGATGGGCCATTATCTCAATAAAATCATCTTCTTAGTATCAACAAAGTTTCCTGCTATTAACTTATAAAAATAAATTCCGCTTGGCAGATTCCGGACTTCGCCGGAATGACTGATTGCATTAAATTCAACTTCATAAGTACCGGGTCGCTTTTCCTCGTTAACCAGTGTCGCGATTTCATTCCCTAAAACATCATATACTTTTAATAACACAAATCCGAAATCCGCAATCCGAAATTGGATATTTGTTGTCGGATTAAACGGATTCGGTGAATTCTGATAAAGGTAAAAACTGTTTGGTGAAACAGGATTCTCAGATACCGAAACAGGATTTGCATAAGCGATCACCGCTTTCATAAAAACAGAAACGGTATCTGTTCCTGAAATAACTGTTGCAGAAATGGTATCACTTCCAACTGCAACTGGTGCTGTAACTGTGGCTTCGTAAGTTCCATCACCTAAATCAGTGACACTGCTTAAAGTTCCTGCACCTGTGTTTGATAAAATAATTTGTTTGCCACTTGTGAGAAGTGTATCCGAATTGTTTTTTGGTGAAATAGTTATTACTGCTTGCGAAGTTCCATTTGCCGGAAGTGTGTCAGGATCTATTTCAATTTGTGATAGAAAAGGATCTACGATACTGAATTTTGAAGCCTTCCAGTTGTTGAACATAGTTTGAAGAGAATCAATCGGATCTTTACCTACTGGTGTGTCCGGCACAACAATTTGCAAATAAGGAGTTCCACCGTCACCAATCCTTACAACTTTTACAAATCCTGATTGTGATGAAGTGCCTCTTGCAGCACAACGACTATCAGCACCAAGAATTTTTGCAGCCTGAAGTGTTGCCATCAGTCTGTCAGCAAGCGGACCGGGAGTGTTAAGAAAAGTTGAGTGCATCGTGTCTATGATAACCTGTCCGAGTAAAATATTTCCTTGTATTGCATAACCCGGACCTGTTACATGGTTTTTGTAATTAGTACAATTTGCGCCCGTGTAAGCAGCACTTTCCCCATTTCGCGTTAGATCAACAATTCCATATTGTCTTATTGATGGATTATTTTGTGCATCATTCGCGACAAGCCAATCAATAATTTGCTGCGGCGATAATCCTTCAAGCATCCTTGCTCGCGCATTCTGTTGATTCTGTGCCAGGTAGGATGCTTGAGTATGAATGCCTCCTATTCCTTCAATCACATCACTGAGAATGAAAGCTCCAATTCCACCGATCGGTCCGACACACGAAGCCCCGGCACTTCCAATCTCACCAGTGATTGTATCGACAGCCACGATTGAGAATGTATCCTGTGCTGTAAGATTTATATGAAATAAAAGAATCAAAGCAGGAAGGATAAATAAAAATTTCCGAATAAGATTTTTCATGGTTATCTCATATTTTTTTTGAATTCATTTTCAAATTAAAGATTATTTATTAATAATACTTAACACTTACTCTAACTGTTTCATCTCTTCCTTTATCATCGAGACAGGTAATCTTCAAATCTTTTACATCAGGATTGAAGAAAATTCTTTCACCGGGTTTACATTTTTTGTAAAAAGAATCATTGATGTACCAGTAATGAGTTTTTACTCTGCTATCGGATGTGGCAAGTAATAGTATTTCCTGTCCTGAATTTTTTTCAAGAAAATAATCATAATCTCCTGACGGAGATAAAATTTTCGGACCACCTTCAGCGAATTTTGCAGTACAGTTTGGATTATGCGAAGGAGGATTATGATAATAGTAACTATTTTTTGATAGCCAGACGGTCAATTCGGGTTGATATATTGAATACACAACCTTTTTATAATCTGACGATGGTAAACAACCTGTGCAATATTGAATGCTTTCATCAAGATTTACATAAACCGGCATATGAATATCGCAGGATTGATTGTGAGATTTATTTTTGATTGCAAAATCTGTAACTGTATACGCACAGTACTGAGTTGGAATCATTCCGCTTTCACTGCAGACTTTTCGAGTGATCAAATCTTCGGGTGGCTCAAACCATTTTACATCTGAGTCATAATCAATTGCATTGAACAGATCGAATAACAAAGGCACCGCAGCTTCTGCTCCCGAAAGATTTGGTGAGCCGATACCATTAAAATTTCCCATCCAGACTCCAATTGTATAATCCGGGTTGAACCCAATTGCCCATGCATCTCGTTTGCCATAAGATGTTCCTGTTTTCCAGGCGAACTTTGGCAGTTTTGAGTACTGTGATAGATCAGCAATGTCACTTCGATTAATTCCAGAAAGAATGCTTGCAATTAAATATGAAGATGCTTCACTGAAAATTTGTTCCTCATCATCATCTTCTTCTTCCGATATAAAATGAAGAGGATATAATTTCCCTTTTTCGTGCAAATGCCGTAAACAATCTTGTCAGCTCCTGCAGATTCGTTCCGCATCCGCCAAGTATCATTGAAAGTCCAAGTCGATTTTTTTGCTTTTGTATCTGGTTGAATCCGCATCCTTTAAGAAAATTTGTGAAGTTGTTCAGTCCGACTTGTTCAATTAATTTAACTGCAGGAATGTTCAGTGAGTTAACAAGTGAAAACTCGGCTGACACATTTCCGTAAAATTTCAAATCGTAATTTTCCGGTTGATAACCGTGAAAGTCGGTCGGAATGTCTGCGAACTTCATCTGAGGAGTTAAATTTCCTTCATCAAAGGCATAAGCATAGAGTGGTGCTTTTAATGTTGAACCGGGCGAACGAATTGCAGTAATTCCATTTACCTGTCCGAATGATCCTTCATCATAAAAATCGGCAGAACCGCAGTATGCAACAACGGAAGAATTCCGATTGTCAATTACGAGAACAGCTCCATTTGTTATTCCTTTGTAAAATACTTTTTTGACATTTCTTAGAAGAATAATTTCTGCTGTTTGCTGAATTGAAAGGTCAATCGTTGTGTTCAATATATCTCCTTGAAAATTATCTTTAACGTATTGACTGAAATGTGGTGCAATGACAGGCATCTGATAACGATTACGTTCAACCGGTTCATTGAGTGCATCATTTAAATCTGAGGAAGAAAATGTTTTTTCTTGCTTGAATTTTTTGATCCAGTAATTCCTATTATAAATGATTTCTTCATTTGATCTATCCAACCTCAGATAATTAGGATCATTTGGAATTACAGCAAGAGTAATTGACTGAGCAAGACTCAATTTATTCGGTGGCCGGTCGAAGTAAATGTATGAAGCTGATTTTACTCCTTCAATGTTTCCACCAAAAGGCAGAAGACTTAAATACAACTCGAGTATTTCTTCTTTGGAATATTTTACTTCAAGCTGAATTGCACGGAACATTTCACCAAGTTTATTGAAATATGTTCGCTTCTTTGGTTCAAGCATTCGTGCAACCTGCATCGTAATCGTTGATGCACCCGATTCAACTTCACCTGAAGTAATGTTCCTGTAAAGTGCACGAACCAACGCAACAGGATTTATTCCCGGATGCCAGTAAAACCAGCTATCCTCTTTCTCAATAATTGCTTTTATCAGTTCAGGAGAAACTTCTTCGAGTTCAGTTCGAAGTCTCCATTTATCATCGCTTGTTAAATATGCAGTTAGAAGAGTTCCGTCTTTTGCATGGATTTCTATTGAGAACTCTTTTCTATCAGGAAGAGGAAAGATTAAATCCAGAACAACAAAGCCCACAAGGATTGTGAGAACAATCTTTACCGTTCGATTATATTTTTTTATTAGTTCAAAATGCATGGTCTTCACTTACGATTGTCATTGCGAGGAGCAGAGCGACGAAGCAATCTTTAAACTGAGATTGCTTCTCCCGACCTGTCTGCCTGACAGTCAGGTCGGGATCGCAATGACATTAAAAAGTTATTCTCCCAATCGCTGTTGAACTTTCACATTACCAGCACCGTGATATGAATGATATTCCTGATCATACATTGCTTCTGCACCGATTACCGGAAGCTGGTATGTTCCCTGGTTTACAACACGAAGCAAATAATAAAATTCATTTGTCTGGTTTCGATTAAGATTTGTAACAAGTAACAACCTGTCCTCACGAATATCCCTATACTGAACATTCATCGGATTTTTTGGAATCCATTTTAACTCTGTCGCAGGATTGAGTCGTGGATTTTCAATTTCGAACCCTGCAGGAATTAAATCAGTGATCACAATATTCTCAGCATTCCTGTCAAATCCGGTTAATTCAATTTTGCAAACGATGAGTTCTCCCTGATAAAATCTTCTGTCGGGAATCAATCTACCTGTTTTATAACTGTAAAATGTTCTTCTCACCTGTATATATGAATCTTCTTCCTTCACTTTTTCATTCAACTTAACACCTTCAGCACTCCAGAAATAATAAACTTCGCCGTTTCCTGTCGCTTTCAAAGTAATGTTCGATGCATTCAGCTTTTCATTTGAAATAGTTAAATCCTTCCCCGAATATTTATCAATTGATTTTCCGTTGACGATTATATCAACATTAACATCAGCATTTGCATTTAAACCTGCGGCTTTACCAAGTGCAAGAAATGCAAAAGATCTTTCCTGTGTTGAATACATTCTGTCGGCGTTTTGAGTAAGATATTTTATGATCACCTGCACCTGTTTATTCGCCGGCTCAACTTCGAGCAGCACGTTCAGCATAATCGCATTTGCACGAATATCCGAATCAAAGCTTCCTCCAGTTAACCTGTCTGTTCTCTCAGGAGTGAAAGCATTCGGCACAATTTCATGCAGTACGAATTCCAACTTCCCATCAATGCATACGCACCTGCAAGCAGATAACGCATATCCTCCGAAACGAGATGGGGACGGGCTTTGTAGTAATTCATCGTTGCAATATCTCCTTCACCATACATCGCTAGAACGTAAAGTGAATAAAGAATTTCTTTGTTCGCAATCTTTTTTATTGTTCTCCCGGTTTGCGTGTAAGTAACATAATCGAACGTGCTTTGCTCTTTTGCTTTCTGAGAAAGATATTTCATTAACTTGTTGAGCACATTTTCTGATACATTAAATCCGGCTTTCTTTGCTTCAACAAGAAAGTGAGCAGCATAAACCGATCCCCACCAGCTTGTTTCGGTTCCTCCCTGCCAGTAAGCAAGCGAGCCATCGTACAACTGCATCGATTCAATTTTCCGGATTCCTTCTTTCACATAATAAACAGGATTGGTAGTTCTGTAATAGTCTGGTGCAACGACTTTTGCGAGATCTTCAAAATATAATTGAGGGAATAATCTTGACACAGTCTGCTCTATGCATCCGTGGGGATAACCGACTAGATATTTCAGATGCTTTGCAAATTTAACCGCTGGAAACTTGCTGATAGTTAGTGTAGTTGTTTGAGTTCCCTTCAGAAAATTTTTAGGGATATCAATTTTAACTTCCTTCCCTGCTGCAATTGTTCCCGATCCCGTTTCAACTATCAAGGGAGAAACCGGACGAACAGCTATATCAATTTCCTCTTTTACTTTTGCCAGACCGCTCGTTTCAAAAATTATTTTTCCCGCACCGACCTGTGACTGTGCAAGTATTCCAAACGTAACACTGCTTGTTGAATTTGGTTGAATCTGAATTGATTTTTTTGTCGAAGAGGTAATTTTCAAAGGTCCATCAACTTTTAAAGAAACTTCGACATTAGCCGTTTTATCAGTTGTATTAACAATGGAAACAGGCACAACGAGTGAATCATTCACCGCAAGAAATCTTGGGTATTTGAGGCTCCATTATCAGATCATCAGCAACCTTTATTTCGTTGCTCAGCAGAACCAAAACGTGAACCTGAGTAAGCAGCTGTCATCAGTCTTACTTCGCCATTGAACTGCGGAATATTAAGAGAAACTGTAACTGTTCCGTCACCATTTGTTTTTTTTATTCCACTCCAATATGAAAGAAGCTTGAATCTTTTTACAGAAATTGGATTTGTTCTTTTCTGTAATTGCTTCTCCATCATTTCTCCGCCACCAGTTGAAGAACCTATTTTTACAATTTCCGGAAGAAGCAGTTTATAGAGATCAAAGCTCTCGACCATCAACGGACGTTTTGCATACATAAACTTAAACGGATCCGGAGTTTCATAATTTGTTATCTGAAGTATTCCTTCATCAACAGCAGCAACAGTTACATAAATATCTTGTTGTGAATCTGTTTTAATTGTGATCTGCTGAGTAGTATTCGGCTTTATTTTTTGAGGAGCAGAAATGGAAACCGGAAGCTTGTTTTTATTTTTCACAACTTTCATCGATGCAAAACCATGTCCAACAAGGAATGGAGCAGTGTCATCTTTACTGTGCTTTTTGAAAAGAGTTGCAGTCACGTAAACATTCGGCATATGTTCATCACCAAGTGAAAGAGAAAGCTCAGCTGATTTACTTTCAACATCTACATACTGATATGAATAAACTCCTCCTCTTTCAAGAGTGATAAGCATTTTTCCGGAGAAAGGACAGGTGAATAAAATTTTTGCTTTCTCACCTGGCTCGTACTGCTCTTTATCAAAAACAATCTCAATTCTTCCTTCTTTATCAACTTCAAAAGAACCTGCTGTTGATGTTCCCCAGCTGTAAGCGTAGAAGGTTGTGCGTTCGTAATCGCCGTTGCCTTTCTTCGAAATCCTCAGTTCATACTTTCCGGATTTTGAGACGATAACGTTAAATTTAGTGGGACCGTTTATGGTTACATCTTTTTCCCATTCGGTAAATTCTTTTTCCTCGGATGCATAGTAGTAACGATTGCTGTAATCCTTCTTCAATACTGTCTGCCATTCGTATCGTACTAATTTTGCTGTTGCAGAAAAATTATTGATCTGTTTGTCATCTTTATCAACTGCAACAAGATTAAAGTTAATATTCTGATTCACGCCGTAGTAATATTCAGTTGATTTTATCCCAATGAAATATTCTTTCGGGTAAACATCAAAGCTAGCAGAACGTGTAATGGTTCTTCCCGTCAGATCGAAAACGCTCACATAAGCAGTTCCGTTTATTATTCCTTTGCTCTGTAATCCTTCCGGAATGCTGAATTCTATTTTTGCTTTACCTTCTGCATCAAGCTGACCTTCAAGAAAAGTATTCTGGATTTCGGAATTCGTTATTGAAGAATTTGAAAATGTATACCCGGCAAAATTTTTACTCGTAAATGATCTGTGAGTTAACTGGATATCTGCTTCGTATTTCATATCTGCTGCAGGTGCACCGAACAGAAATTCTGCGGAAACATCAAATGTTACTTTGTCACCGGGTTTTGTTTTGTCTTTATCGGATTTAACATTCACCCGGATTTTATCCGGCACAAATTCTTCGACACTGAATTTGTAAGAACCAACAATCTGTTTGCTTCCGGTATAAACATCTGCCGAGTAACTGCCTGTTTGTGCATATTCCGGCAGCGTGAATGAAAGCTCGAATGAACCCTGAGCGTTCAGATCGTTTTTAAACTCTTCAAAAACTTTTCCGGTTGGAGTAACAATTTTTGTAATGAGAGGAATATCTTTTACTATTTGAATTTTGTCATTCCTAACGATTGCGGAAAGATTAACTTCTTCACCGGGACGATAAATATTTCTCGGTCCGTAAATGAACACATTAAAATCAGAAGCATACTGAGTAAGTCCTCCAACATCAAACCGGGAAGTTTCAATTGTTGTTTCTCTCAAATCGATATAATTGAAGTCAGCATCTTTTTCAACAGTTACTAATCTCGGTGAAAAACCTTCCGTTTGTTTTTTAACATCTTTGAAAACTGCAACACCATCACCATCGGTCTTTGACATAAGAAGTGTCTGGTTATTAGTTGAAATGATACTTACTTCAGCACCGGCAACGGGCTCAGTACTGCTGATTGAGTTTACGAAAACGTAAATTTCATTTTCAGCTATTTTGGTGATTATACCGAGATCGGAAATCGCTACTACCTTTGAATCGCTTCTCCATCTTTCATCTTCCGAGCGGACTGATACTGTAAAGATTCCTTTATACTTTTGTCCCAGAGCTTTATTGAGATTGACAGTAAAACTTTTCAGCCAATTCTGTCCCTGTGGCAGTTTTAATTTTTCTTCATAAAGAATTTCACCGAAATCTCCGACATAATATTCAGGATTATAACCGTAATAATATTCATCGTAGTAATAATAATATCCGTACTGATTAAGGAAATGCAGGATGTTGTTTTTAAAAACTTGCGATACTTCAATCTGAACTTCATCTATGTTAACAGCATTAACTTTAATGTTTTCCTCTCCACCGAGCATCAGGTATTTACCTTTCTTATCTGCAAAGTTGATCGAGGGCTCAACATTCACCATCGAAACTTCCTGCTCGTAATCATATTCAAGTGTTCCTCCGTATAAACCGGGAAGACCTTTTTTAATTTTCAGTTCGACTGTTTCAACATTGCCAAGATCAGTTTCAATTCTGAATGTGTTTCCGCTTACAGAAAAATTCAGCTTCTTTTCCGGATCAGTTGTCACAAAATCTTTTAATCTTTTTTCATCAACTGCCTGGGTTGCAGCAACTTCAATCCAGCCGGTCGTTCCATCAAATCCTGCAGTTACATTTGTAATTGCAAGACGGGTAATCGGAGGAAGTTTAACTTCAAATGTTCTCGGTTCTTTCAATCCTTCTTTACCTAAAACCGAAACAAAATTTTCTTTTACTTTTACTGAGAATAATTGCTCTTTATCGGTCTGCTGCACTTCACCGAAATTAATTGCGATTACATCAGCACTTTGCTCTGAAACTATCTGAAAATTATTAACTTCAGCACCGGCTCGTTTAATCTCCAGAAAATTTTTTAGCGATTTTGGATCAACAGGATAGTTGAAATAAATATTTGCCTGCACACTCAGCTTGTAATTTTGGTAAGGAATATTCGTCCAGAAGAAATCAACTTTTGTTACATCAAAATAAGGTGTGTGAAAATGTATACTCCTCAAAATCAGGAGAGAAAGTTGTTTTGAACAAAACATTTTTGTTGATCGTTGCAGAATAACTTTGCATCGGTTCAAGCGGGGCATCGGGAGAAAACACAAGTGTGGTTGGTGATGCCCATTTAAATTTTCCGGGAATCTTTGGAGTGAACGTAACAAACTCCTCCTCAAGCCATTTATCCTGAACTTCAGCCGGTGCAAGATCTTCAGAAAATTCTATTACGAAGTTAGAAACTTTCTCAACTTCACCCGCTGGAGAAAAAGATTCAACTTCTACTGTGTTGCTCGGTCCACAACTAAATAGAAAAATGATTGAAATAAATATGGAAAGTGAGATTAGAAGTGAACGCATTTTGTCCTCCTGAAAAAGCAAATAATTGTTTGGTTAAAATTATTTATTTCAAAGGAAAGAAAGAATTGGACTTAAATAAAAAACCCTGCCTTGATCAGAAGGCAGGGTTAGATTATACCTGACATAAATAATACTCCTATTGACTAATCGGATCCCCAACTGGCAGAATCGTGTTATCCACTTTAACAAGTCGCATTGATTCAAATGATAAATACTGATCGCATAGTTCAAGCGTAAGTAAGAGATTTAATTTGCCACCGCAAGTATTATGAACTTCGAATTCTTTTTCTATATATCGTAAAAATTGAGATGATGAATTATTAGGAACAACTACTTCTGCTGCTTGCCTTACTATCCAGAGTGCATTATTACCTGGATAATCTCCCTTTAATTCTGCATTTACGAACAAGCTGACTTTAATACCAGTGTAGGGAGGAACAGTGTCTAAGTTTACATCATCAATCCTATACTGTACAACGCCACTAATTTGGAAATAGCTATTTAAGCGATGAATTGGATCTAGAAGAATTCCTTCAAGCTTAATTACACCGGTATAGAAGCTTAATGCATCCTTATCCAGAGTATTTTGCATTGGAGTAGAATGCTGCATTCCACTGTCATCAGTTATAGGATTTGTTAAGGAATTTTCATGGCATCCAAAAAAGAATGCAAAGAAAATAACAACTAGTGCGACTATTAGAGCTTTCATTTTAGTACTCCTTTAATTATTAATATTAATTAATTATAGTTTAGTGCTTTGGTTTTAATTCTTTTATCTGCCAAAGCAAGCCACATTGTATTTAACTCGACTCTGTAATTTGTAACTGTAAATCTTATTATTAAAACCATTCCATCTTGACGGCCTGATATTGTATAAGCTTTTTCCAAAAATGAAATTGAGCTTCCACTCAAAGGAACCAGCTCCTCCGAAATATTTGAAATAAACCCTACCACACTATCTTCTGGGGAGGATGAGCAGACTGTACACAGATATCTGAATTCCGCTTCAGTGGTTAAATATATTGAAGCATAAAACTGCTGTGCCGGGGAGCTTCGTTCGGTTCGAAATACTCGTAAATCATAATCGATTTGTCCTTTTACAATGTAGAAAGAGTTCATAACCGGATATGGATCTCTCAATGCTCCTTCCAGTCTTATAGTTTCGTGTAAGTATGTATCATCGGATTTATTGTCATACTTTTTTGCGTTTTCATTTGTAACAGGATTCGTGATTGAATTTTCATGGCAGCCGACAATAAATGTTAAAGAAATTATCATTAGTGAAACAATCAGATTTTTCATTTTAGTGCTCCTTTAATTAAATTTTTTATTTAATAATTATCTAATTCTGTAACTCCGATACTGGCTGATGGTAAAGCCAACCGCATTGTGCATAATTCAACTCCGCTATTAGAAATTATAAATGTCAATTTTAGCATCATTCCATCATCGCGTCCCTGGATGGTATAGGTTTTTTCAAGCAGTGATACACTGCTACCTGCAAGTGCAACCCTGTCATCAGATACCTCTGATAAAAATCCGGATAAGTCATCTTCCGGTGAAGGAGAACAGACTGTGCAGACATATTGAAGATCTGCACTGGCAACCAAATGGATGTTTACGATTTGCTTTGATAAAACAGGCATTGAATTAGTGAGAATACTCTGCATTTCAAATTCTATCTCACCGGAAATTCTGTAAAAAGAATTTACAATCGGGTATGGATCGTCAAGAACTCCGTCAAGTCTTATGATTCCCCGGAAAAAAGTGTCAGCCGTTCCTTTCTGCTCTTTATCAAAGCTGCTAACAGGTCCGGCTATATCGTTTTCCTGGCATCCAGCCAGGCTGATAACTGCCACCGCAAATAGCCAATAGGCAGAAAAAAACACCACAGTTTTAACAAAAGGAATAAATAACTTTTTCATCTTAGTGCTCCTTTAATTATTGTTAATAAATTATTTCTCTAACGAAACAAGATTTGCATCTGCAATACCGATTCCATTTGTCGTCACAAGGTATTTAACCAATAAAACGACATCATTTCGGTTAGTTATCCAGTAACTTTTTTCTAGAAGTACGATACCGTCTTCGCTTACATAAACTATGTCTTCAGTTCTGTCTTCTGCACGCCATTCAAGATGAACCATACCAAGCTTATCACAGAGAATTGTATTCATATACAATTTTACTGATACCATATGTATAGCCCTCGGGTGCATAGCTTCCCTGATTATCTCAAGAGTGAAGTCAACACAGCCGTTCAGGTTACAGACTCCATATCTTGGATCTTTGACTTCGCAGCAAATTTTTATTGAATTAGTTAAAGGCAGGTTGTCTTTCTGAATTTGTGAGGTTTCTGGTTGATTTATTAGATTTTCTTGACAACTGAAAAAGAATACTGGCAGGCAAGCAACCAATACTAAAATTAAAGATTTCATTTCGTCCTCCTGATTTTTTTGTTGAAAATGTTGTTAAATAATGACAACTCAAATAAAATAAATCAGGGAGGTCGGTAGTTATTGACTATGTTGCTAACGCTTGCACTAATTAAGAATTAGTTTGACTTTATGTTGCAGAGATATGAATCTATGTTGCATGTTTTGATTTTTCGCAGTTTTTAATGTAAAGTAAAGTTTACTCTAAGGAACTAAGCTGCTCTACTTATGGAATTCAAAAAATTAGGGCGAGAGTTAACTCGCCCGTTTATTACTGAGATACAATAATTATTCGTGGCGGTGCATCGGGCCAACTATTTGAAGTAACACAGTAAATAGAATATATATATTCAATTTCGTCAGTTGCTGTCTTCACCAAATAGATTTCGCTTACCGGATTCTTAGAATTAACCCGTGCTTTTAGATCTTCATCTTTGATTTGGAGAAAACTAATTGCATTTATAACATAAATAGCAAAGTCGCCATTTACACTTTTAAATTGGATCGAATCACCAGGAGATACATCCAGACGTAATTCATTTACAAAATTCTCTTTCTCCTTATCCAGTTCTATTATATATAAATGCCCTTGTGTATGAACTGGTTGAGCCAATACTGTACAACAAAAACTTGTTGATAAAAAAAACAAAAGAAATAATACACTTTTTTCTTTGTTTAGGTATTTCAAGAAACTTGACATAGGAACCTCCTATTTAAAGATTGATAAATTATTAATTAGTGAACCGTTTTATCTTTTAAGAACACAACCTCACCCTCTTTCCCTCTCCTTACTAAGGAGAGGGATTAAGGGAGAGGTTTTTTTATTTAAATAAAAGCATTTTCATTTCATACATTCCCGTGTAGGGAACGGACTACCGTCCGTTCCGCTTTTAGTTCGCATCAATATTCCGGATCGGTCAGCTTGTCAGCCTATGGTTGAGAGACAGATCCCAAAATTTTATTTAATTAAAATCATCTTACGTGTTTGTATAAAGTCACCTGCTCTTAATTGATAGAAATAAACACCACTTGGTAAAGAAACCGCATCAAACTCAACTTCATACCTGCTTGATGGTTTGTATTCATCAACAAGTGTCGCAATTTCATTCCCAAGGACATCATAAACTTTTAGCGTTACATCACTGCTTACAGGTAACTGATAACTGATTATTGTGCTTGGGTTGAAAGGATTCGGATAATTTTGTAAAAGCAAAAACTCTGTTGGCGATGATATTTCATCTTCAACTCCAACAATCACCAAAATCGAATCTTCCCAAAAAGGCCAATTATCGCAGCCAATATGAGCTTCAAAATTGAAGTATGCTGGGAATAAGGTATCAATCACGCTCACTATCAAAGCTCCAACTGAAGGTGTAGAAACATCAGGTGGTAGATTTTGTATCAACCAGGTTGATGGATTTATTGTGGTTACCCAAGCATCATTACTTATAAGCTTACCTGAAATATTGTGGAGACTGGAATCTCCTTTATTTGTTATATACGGTCTACAGAAGTATTTGCCAAAATTCTTTGTGTAAGTAACGCTATCCAACACTACGGGACCAGAAGTAGCAAAACGAGTTGCATTTGGTACTGTGAATCGCTCTGATGCCGTTTCATCGAATACAGTGAGGGCTATTTTGAATATTTCCTCAAAACTTGGTTTACTAATGCGTGCTATCCAATTTTCGCTGTCTGAGTTTAATGTTTGTTTTTCAAGATTGACAGAATCAATCAGAACACCTTCAATTGTTTTGAGATATGCACGTGCTGATAGCTGATGAGAATTCGGATTCTCAATAATTGTTGAAAAATGAATCGTGTCATCCGATGGAGAATAATAAGTTTTATCAGTTACATTATCATGCGGATAAACCAAATTATTTATCCACCAAAGTGCTTTTTCTACAACAGCATCTTTACCTACGGCAACATCATCACGATTATGCCAAACCGGGTAGTCAATTGGGAATTCTCTTCTTTGCAAATAATATCCGGGATTATTTGTATGAAATGCATCTCCAGTAGAGTGCCTCATATACCAAGTACTGGTACTAAAGTCGATATCCCAACCAGGAGTTCCCCAAGTTGGTTTCCCAAATGTTTTTACATTATACAAGTATTTTAATCTGTAAGCATTTCGATCACCTGTGCTTATACAAGTTGGACCTAATAATACTGCTATTGGTCTGTCATATTTTGTTTGTGATCCATTTACAAAACAAGTGCCTACATTGCCGTTCGGACACAACGTAAAGTCTGAAGGACTGCATCGCATAGCATATTCAAGAGTAGGGAAACTCTCATTCGCTAAAATGTTAAAAGCTCCTGACCAACTTGTTGTACCACCTTCATTCCATCGCATATCAATTATTAGCGCATCGGTATTCTGCAATGAAGCAACAGCTTGGTCAAAATTTGAATTGCCTGTACCAGTTTCTGATAGCACATAGATATAACCAATATTTGTGTTATTCAGGATTCCATAGCTTACATATTGACCATTGAAATAATTCGGGAATGGAATGTTTGGAATTTCTATTTGCTCATTATTTAACATCGAGGGGACGTTCAGATTCACTAAGGGTGCGACTGATAAATGTACCGTATCACCAGTTGAGTATTTCAGTATATCAATTGTATCAAATAAATGCCAATTCATTCCAGCACCTATGAATAAATGATCTGTATAAGTACCTTCATAAGCGCCCCACCAATCATAATTTGGAAGCTCGGCATTCATTAATTCAACAATCAAATCCTTCCAGGGAACTCCTTCATATCCAAGAATAATATCTCCGGGCACAAGATTGAGCGGATGATTATTGACAACACGTAAAATCATAACATTACTATCGGGTAGAATAGTTGTCACGGCTCCAAAATGTTCTACATTCCTAATATTACCACTAAACATAAAAAATGGGACACCAGGATTTAATGGGGTGCTATAAACACCAATATCATCACAATAAGTATGACCATCTCTTAGCTTAGAACATAAATAATTCATTATTGCTGAAAATCTTCCCCGACTTGTTGTCGAGTTTATTTTCGAATAATAATAGTTTCTTAATGTATCCCAATCCTCAATTGTCATTCCGAGAGAATTAAATCCATCAAAAGAATTGTGAAGACTATTGGCGAACATATTGAATATCTGCTGCTTCTGCGCAAGTGGTAAGCCGGGTCCCCATGTAGTATCAATTATGTATTGCCAATCTTCTTTCTGTTTATAAAATGATTTTTCCGGAAAAGATTTGAGATTGGGATTGTGAGATTTCATCATAAATTTTCTGGATTTATAATCTTGCTGATTGTTTGAATTGAAATCTTGCCCAAAACAAATCTGCGTTGTAAGTATAAAGAAAAACAGAGTTTGAATTAAAGTTTTCATAATGCCTCCATTACTTTATTAAAATCATTTTCTTAGTGTCAACAAAAGAACCAGCTTGTATTCTGTAAAAATAAACTCCGCTCGGCAATGATGCCGCGGAAAATTCAATCGAATAATTTCCTGCAACCTTTTCTTCGTTAACTAAAGTTGTTATCTCTTCACCCAGCAAATTGAAGAGCGTTAACTTTACTTTGCTTAATTCAGGTATTGAGTATTTTATTGTTGTGTTGGGATTGAATGGGTTCGGATAATTTTGATCAAGATTGAAAACCATTGGAGTATTCAATCCATCACCAACTCCTACTGAAGTTGAAACTTTCATATGAATCGGAACTATAACCGATGGTGTAAAAGGATCGTTACTTTTTACAATTACGGCAGCATAATAATCACCGGTATCAAGTTCCGTTGCATTAAACAGTAGTTCGATATCCATTGATGTGTGTGGTAAACAAACTCCTGAATCCGTACTCATAAGAAACCAACCAGGCTGCAAAAGCGGTGCAACGTCCGTCCATTGAACACCTCCGTTAAGTGTCCCATTGTTCGCATTTGCAGTTTTATCGTAAGTAATAGTACCGGTTCCTTCATCAAACTGCCAGTAAGCTACAAGTCCTGGTTCGATGTTATTAAGTTGCTTATACATAGAGTTTTGAATTTCGAGTTGGCTTCTTGCAACATTCCAAATTCTTACTTCATCAATGAATCCATTAAACCATTGTTGTATATTTACGACGCCGCCTATAGCTAGATTTAGATCATTTGACAGTATGGATGTTACATAATCTGGACTAGTATTATCCAGAATGCCGTCTATATATATGCGTAATTTCACCCCGTCAAAAGTGCCAGCAAAATGGTGCCATGTAAAATCATTGAGTCCTGTTGTTAAACTTGAAACATAACACCAATTGGAATTTAGATCTCTGAACTCTAGTGTCATTGGATTATTGATATACGAAAAAAGGTTGAGAGAATATCCAGATATTGGATGAATATATTTGCAAACAATTGCGGGGTTTGTATAAAATTGTTGATAATCAACCTTTGCCCACGCTTCAATTGTCAATTCAGTTGAAATATCAAGACTAGCATTATCTTGAACTTCAACAAGATCATCAACTCCATCAAACTGCAACGCATAATTAGTTGAACTAAAACCACCGATAATGTTGAAGTAAAGATTGCTCTCGCCTTGGTTACTAATAGTTAGTATTTTTGTTCTTGTGGAACCAGGTAACACACCGACTACCAATGAGTCAGGAGAAACAACAATTATCGGTGGCTCTACTCCCTGTCCGCTCAGGTCAACTACATAATTGTCGTACAATGGATCGTTATTAGTCAGTGTTAATGTACCGGGATAGTTCCCAGCTTGAGTTGGCAGAAACGATATTGTAAAGATTTCACTCCCTCCCGGATCAATACCTGCAAACGCGGGCGATACCGTATACTCGGTTGGTTGAATAGCTGAATTTATTATCAGTAAGTCCTGTGAGCCAATGTTTCTTACTTCAAGGTAAAATGTATCAGATACTCCAAGGAATACTTCACCGAAATTAATATTATCCGTATTTGTCCAAATTGCAGGTGCATCTGTAATAGATAAGTGTGCAGGAACAATCAGCTCAGGTGTAACGGGATCGTTACTGGATATTTTTATATTGGCATTATATTCACCACCAGTTAAACCTGCGGCATTAAATTTCATTGTTATGTCCATTGATGAACCTGCGGTAATCGTTCCATTATCAGGCTCAGCAGAAAGCCATCTGCAGCTGCCAGCCCAGAAAGCAGCATTGTGAAGAAGTAAAGGAATATCACCAGTCCAATAACCCGGTTCTGTTACATATATGTTTACTGCAACAACATTTTTTCCCTTGGTTGCCACGAATGGCCATCCAGTATCCCAGCTTGCTACTAACTCCGCACCATTAGCAACCGTTAAATCTACAAGTAAATCTCCATAAGCTGATGTTACACCCTGCATAATCGGATGAGTTGGATTAAATGTTCCAAGTGTTGCTCCTCCAACGGGACCATAACCAATGTTGAATGGAAAATACTCATCTTCCAATAGACGTCCCGTAATTTCCCATCCAGAAGCAAATGTTGCAACAGTTAGTATAAGTCCTCTTCCGGCATCTACATAATCAGCCAATATATTACCCAACTCGACGGGATCAGAATATGGAGTGTTGTCCATTGCTATTACTGTGTGATAAGGGAGTAATTGATTTATAGTTGGAGTTGAACCTGATGCATCGAAAATATCAACCTGCTGAATATCCGGAAAACTTAGTAACGCATCTTTTATTTCACTCGGCATACCGCCGCACGTGATTAATAGTATTTTTAATCCTCCCGCCAGCGATTTATCTTCATAAATTTTTTCATTTTTTTCGAGAAGAAATGTCTTTCCCGTAGATGAACTATTTCCACTATAACTCTTGTAGTCGGTTACCGGTATATTAGCTACTTCTAAAGGATCAGTTGAACTAACTATAGAATAATCGTCGGTTGAATTAAGAAGAAATAACTCAAAATTATCTCTGACATTTATCTCAAACGTCAGATCACTACTCCCATTGTTAAATATGGTAAGTGTTTGTTCACTTGTTTTACCTGATAACAAATCTTCGATTAAAGAGTCCGGTGTGACTGAAATTACTGGTGCTTGTGCAAAACAAATCTGCACAGCAATTAAAAAGAAAAACAAAGTTTGTAGAGAAGTTTTTCCCGCGTTGCGGGATTTCGTATAACTCAACATTTTATCCTCCTAGTTATGGATTGATAAATATTTATTTAGAGTACCATACCATTTTAATTCTCACATTAAATTTGTAGAGACAGGTCGCGACCTGTCTCTACGGTTAATTATTTTATTTCAACAATATCATTTTCTTCACTGCTGTATATTCACCCGCACGCAATTGATAGAAATAAACACCGCTTGGCAGTAATGTTGCGTTGAATTCAATAGAATAATTTCCCGCAATTTTTTCTTCATTCACTAAAGTCGTTACTTCTTCACCCAGCAAATTGAAGAGTGTTAACTTAACTTTGCTTAACATCGGTATTGAGTATTTTATCGTTGTACTGGGATTGAACGGGTTTGGATAATTTTGCTCAAGATTGAAAACCAGTGGATTATTTAATCCATCCTCAATTCCAACGGACGATGAAACTATCATATGAATTGGAACTACAACAGATGGTGTAAAAGGATCATTATTTTTTACAATTATTGAAGCGTGGTAATCTCTGGTATCAACTTCGGTTGCATCAAAGAGCAGTTCAATATCCATTGATGTGTGTGGAGAACAGATTCCAGAATCTGTACTCGTGAAAAACCAGCCAGGCATTAATGGTGCTGAGGAAGTAGTCCACTGCACACCACCGAAAAGTGAACCATTGTTGGCATTTACTGTTTTATCGGATGTAATATCACCTGTTCCTTCATTGAATTGCCAGTAACCAAGTAAACCTGTTTCACTTCCTGATAATTGCTGATACATATCTTCCTGAATATCACTTTGAGTTCTTGCAACATTGCAAATCCTGACATCATCAAGTAAACCTTTAAAGAAAGACCATGAAAAATCATAAGCGCCAATAAAAAATGATTGATCAGTATCCCGGTCCATAATAATCGTATTTGTATTCGCTTCTCCCTCTAATATTCCATCTCCATAAACTTTTAATGAACTAATATTAGCATCAAATACTACTGTGATGTGCTTCCAGATTTGTGGTTGAATAGGGTCAGAAAACACTTCTGCTTTAATAGTTTGACCTGTATTACCTGAAATACCTATACCGAGAATTCCAGATGGGTCGATGCATATAGCGTATTCATCATCTTCTATATATCCATTACCCCATTTTCCTAATACTTCTCGTTGAATATTTGGGTACGAGTCTATTTTTATCCAGAATTCAAGAGTAAAAAATGATCCGATGGCACTAAGTTCTGGATTATCGGGCACTTCGACATAATCATCCATACCATCGTACAACAGTGCATAATTAGTTGAGCTAAATCCACCGATGATATTAAAATTTAGATCCGTTTCTCCTTCATTACTGATTGTTAATATTTTTGTTTTAGTTGAACCGGGCAATACACCAACAACAATTGAATCAGGTTGAACAACTATTATCGCTGGTGGTGGAAGAATCTCAAATGCTTCTGCCTTGGAAATAATTCCATCAATTGAACATTCTACAATTACATCCCACAAACCGATTGCTGCTGTAGCCGGTATTTGAAATTGTGCACTCAATAATGTGTTGCTGTTTACATTAAAATTATCTGCTAAGATTGTTTCCTGATCCATTGAGAACCAAACTTGCTCTGTTCCTGTTCCTTCCTGAAAGTGTGTGTTCACTCCTTTGATCTGAACATTTACTGGATATGTTTGATATCCAAGATCTGGTGTAATAGAAGCAAGGAGTGTGTCTTGCGTTGCCTCAAGCAACGATGAAATAGTACCAATCGAAAGCTTACTTAAATTATGAAAGTAAGATAGATTGAATTTGTCTATTCGATCATCTATACTATGATAATATGGATTTAGATCACCACCATAATAAGCTTCAATAAGAAGTATAGCACCATATCCGTGATTCCAGAAAGAAGAGTGATCACTCTGCCAGGTGCCCGGATTATAGATTACAGGATTAAGTGACAATCCATACAAGTAATTAACTACAACCATCAGGTTCGCAAGATCGTTTGAGTTGCCTGTGTTCTGTGTGTGAATGTCGAGAAGGTTATCATTATTTCCATCCCAGGCTAACATATCCATATTCAATACTCCCTGTATATCATCCTGATTCGATGATGCCTGCGATGCATAATAATTGCTTCCGACTAAACCAATTTCCTCTTCATCCCAGAGTGCATAGATAAGCGTGTACTTGAAATCATATTTTGACAGAATCCTCGCAGCTTCTATTACTGCAGCAACACCAGTGGCATTATCATCAGCACAATAGACATCTACTGCATCATAGTGTGCACAGATGATATATTGTTGCTCAGGATATAGATAACCCTCTTGCATTGCATACACATTTCTTCCGGTGCTGCTATAAATTTGATCATATATTTCAAGGTTATATGATGCGAGCTTTTGAATAAGATAATCAGCAGCCAGATCACCTCCGCTGCTTCCACGATTCTGTATCAATACTTTTGTACTGCCTATCCATACTGAATCTTCTCCTGAAAGAATACGAACATAAGAGACGAGTGAATCAAGGTTTGTTTGATTTATGATGTCAGATACAATCGGATCATACATCATATTATTTTCAGGAATCACTCCGGGAGTGGAATGCCAGATTTGTGAGACGTCTACTTCTTCTAGAGGACGTGGATATTCATCTTGTCCAAGCAGTGTCGACGAACACAAAATAAGTAAGCACAAAAAAAGTAAAAACTTTTTCATAAATCCTCCTAGTTATGGATTGTTAAATATTTACCTCTCCCTTAGTCCCTCTCCTTGGTAAGCCTGCCTGCGGTAGGCAGGGAGAGGGAAACAGGGTGAGGTTATTTTTTATTTAAATAATAACATTTTCATTTCTCACATTTTATTTGTAAAGACACAAGATCGCGTGTCTCTACGATTATTCTATTTCAATAAAATTATTTTCTTTGTCTCAATTTTATTTTCAGCTTTAATTTGGAAAATATATCCTAACAAAAAAATGAGTATCATCAACAAAGTTATGTACACCATTAAATACAGTGAATTGTCCTTTTGTTTTTCACAATACATTTTTCCCTCCATTAGTATTAATTATTTCAGCAATAACATTTTCATTCTCACATTACCTTCGTAGGGGCACAAAATTTTGTGCCCCTACACTTTTGATTTATTATTTCAGCAATAACATTTTTCTTGTTTGGGTAAATTCTCCTGCTTTAAGTTGATAGAAGTAAATACCGCTCGAGAGATTCTGTGCATTCCACATCAGCTCGTATGTGCCAACAGATTTTTCTTCATCCAACAATGTTGCGATTTCATTTCCGAGTATATCAAATAATTTTATTACAACTTTTGACTGTTTTGGTATTGAGTATCTGAATGTTGTATTTGGATTAAACGGATTTGGATAATTTTGCTCAAGAGCAAATTCCGTTGGAAGTGTTTCCTCATTTTCAACACCAACTATTCCATCAAATTCATCTGCACCGATATCAGTTGAATCATTATCTCTGACATCTCCATCAATATCTGTTAATACTTCTGCAATTGGAGTTCCTCGTGATTCAAGATAAGTTGCAGTACCTTCATCAATATGTAAATCAGTTGGTGAAATAAAGTGCGGCATTTCAACATAGCTGTGAAGATCTTTCCCTGTTGCTTGCCAATCTGCAAGTGTGTGATAATCTGTGCTTCCGATTCTAACCAGACAATTGTTATTATTAGTATTATCATAGTAAAGATCGTTATAATCTGAAGTTAGGTTTGCAGAACCATAATCATAAATTGCTGACCCACAATATGGTGATTCATCTCTTGTATTTACAAAAATGTTGTTCTTTACATCTGCATTTGTAACATTGCTAAAAATATAAAGCGCAGCGGAACCAAGCTGGATTTCTCCAGTGCCAGATAAGTAAACCGAGTTATAATAGATCTTTGGATTATTCTGATATTGTACCTGTATGCCAGCTACTCTGCTGTTTGTCTGAGTTGATACACTATGAATATCATATATCATATTATTATATACATAGCTATTATTTCCCTGACCGCCGGCGATACCATATAATGCTATACCGGAGGTAGTAAAACCAGAAATTCCTCTAAGATTGCTAATAACATTGCTTCTGATAATATCATTAGAACCTACGACTGAGACTATTCCCGCCGTTAATTGGTCTGCTCCGCTGATTGTCACTTTCAAATTTTGAATTATATTATTTTCAATAATCGAATTTTCACTATGAGTAACCTGAATGCCGTAAGTGATTAAGCTATCTGTCTCCGATCCTATTCTATTTCCCCTGATGACATTCCCCTTACATCTTGTAGTTGAAGTAGGAGAAACTACATAAAATCCCATACCACCTTTTCTTACAAAATTATTTTGAATTAAGTTACTGTCTGGTGCAAAAGCTCCTGATTGATTGTACCAAAATCCAGTACCACTTGCTCTTGCATAATCCTCAACAATGAAATTAATATTCTGGATTATATTATGATCTGAGTTGTTAATAAAATCAAGTGCATCACTGTAAGCATAACTTAAGTTTTGAAGGGCATGAATAGTTAAAGTAGTCGATCCGGTTACATCAACACCATCAAATGTTACGTAACCTGTATTAATCAAATAGAGCACGCCTTCATTATTTCCTTCAATTACAACATTTTTATTCTCAGCTGGTTTGATTGTAACTCTGCTGTTTGGTCCGGCTCCGGGGATTGGTCCATTTAGTTGAAAGCCATATTGAGTTGTCGGCGCTGTGTAAAGTTCATCAATCAGTTCAAGTGTAACATTGCCTGCAACTCCATCTGCTTCAAGTTTATTAAATGCATCCTGAATTGTTGCGAAGTTGCCACCACTACCAATTGAATAAGTTCCTGCTGGGAGAGGATCCGAAATTGCAAGACCAATTCTGCCAAGATAACCGGTTGCTGAACCACCACCATCGTAATAAAGCTTTAATTCGTTATGAGCAAAAACTGCCAACCTGTTTCAATCCAGCCGTTATCCCATTGCCCGCTTGTTCCCCGTTGAATAATAGGATTGTTCTGAAACTTAGTCCACGTTATTCCCATATCAGTCGAAGATGCACCACCAATTGCAGAGCCGCTTACACCGGGATTTGTTTCACCTGTGTAGTAAATGTAAAGAGTGTTATCTAGTTCAATAACATTTCCAAGATAATTGTTTTGATCCCACTCACCTGCACCACCTGGGAGTAAAACAGGATTGTGTGCGGTATCCTTTTGCCAGCTAATTCCATCTGTAGAAAATGCTCTGCCTGTGCGTGCTATTCCGTGAGATAACTCACCTGTATAAAACATCCAGTAACCTCCAGTCACTTTAATTACAGAAGGAAATTCAACTCTTGCAGATTCCCATCCTGTGCCGGGGCTTAAGACAGGATTGCCAGCATATGGCTCCCAGGTTAATCCTCCGTCAGTTGAAGTTGCATAACCGATATATGAAGGTGTGCGTGTTGAATTTGGGTGACCTGTGTACCACATTTTATAAACATTGCCTTCTTTGATTACACTGCATTCGCCGACAGAGACAGCATCCCATCCGCTTCCACTTGGTGTCATTACTGCTGATGGATGCTTAGTCCAGGTTATTCCATCTGTTGACCAGGCAAATCCAATTCCGTTATTGGGGTAGGTACCGTCAAAAGTTCCAAACCACATTTCATACCTGTTCAGGTCCGGGTTGAAAATAACACAAGGTGTAATAACGCTTTCATCCCACGAACCGGGTGAGCCGTGGATGCTAAGTGGATTGCTTGCATACTTTTCCCACTCATACTGGGCGAATAAAGAACCATTGCTCAATGTCAAAACAGCAATGAGCAACAACAATTTGAAAAAGTTCGATTTCATAGATCCTCCTATTTATGGTTGATAAATAATTAATTAGAGAACAATTCATTTTCAAAAAACACTTTTTTCAAATTCCCCTCCTCTCTGAGGAGGGGTGGTCGAAGACCGGGGTGGTGAAAATCTCCCACCTCCCCTTAGTCCCCTACTCAGGCAGGAGGGGATAAATTATTTTTTTGTTTAATCAATAACATTTTCATTTCTCACACTACATTTGTAGAGACACGCGATCGCTTGTCTCTACTGCAATAACTATTTTATTAATATCATTTTCTTCGTTTCAATATTATTTCAAGCTTTTATTTGAAAAATATATCCTAACAAAAAAATGAGTATCATTAATAAAGTTATGTATACCATTAAATACAGAGAGTTGTCCTTTTGTTTTTCACTATACATTTTTCCCTCCATTAGTATTAATTATTTCAGCAATAACATTTTCATTCTCACATTACCTTCGTAGGGGCACAAAATTTTGTGCCCCTACACTTTTGATTTATTATTTCAGCAATAACATTTTTCTTGTTTGGGTAAATTCTCCTGCTTTAAGTTGATAGAAGTAAATACCGCTCGAGAGATTCTGTGCATTCCACATCAGCTCGTATGTGCCAACAGATTTTTCTTCATCCATCAATGTTGCTATTTCATTTCCAAGTATGTCATATATTTTTATTACAACTTTTGATTGAGTTGGTATTGAGTATCTGAAAGTTGTACTTGGATTAAATGGATTGGGGTAGTTCTGCTCAAGCGCGAATTCTGTTGGAACAGATTCTTCATCTTCAACACCAACTATTCCATCAAATTCATCTGCACCGATATCTGGAGTAGATGCATGTCGTGTGTCTCCGTCAAAGTCGTTTTCAATTCCTGCGAGTGGAGTACCGCGTGATTCAAGGTATGTTGCTATTGTTTCATCAATATGTAAATCAGTCGAGGAAATAAAATGCGGCATTTCGACATAACTGTGAAGATCATTTCCTGTTGCCTGCCAATCTGATAAAATTAAGTATTCATTGTTGAATATGCTCACAAGGCAATTGTACTGATTACTATTATCGTAGTATAAGTCATTGTAATCTGAAGAAATATTTATTGCTGTTATATCATCTAAATGAATTGCAGATGCACCATAGGTATATTCATCTCTTGTATTGATGAAGATGTTGTTCCTTACATCTAGGTTTGTAACTGACCCGGCAGTGCTAAGATATAACGCTGCAGAGCCGAACTTATTTTCTCCAGTCCCAGACAGATATACTGAGTTATAATAGACTTTAGTATTGTGTTGATTCCACATCTGTATTCCTGCAACTCTACTATCCCATCCCATTGATGAACTATTTATATCAAAAATCATATTATTGTAAATTAAATTATCATATCCCTCATGACCACCTCCTCCTGATAATAATATACCGGTACTACCACCCGTATAATCTGTGTTAATATTGTGAATAATGTTATTCCTAATTATGCATCCGGAACCCCAATAGGAATTAATTCCAAATGCGAAATCAAAAGCGAAACTGGAACCTCTTATATTTTGAATAATATTATTTTCAATAGTAGTGTTGTGATTTTTTTCAATTTGAATGCCCCAATTGATTAAACTATCAGTTTCTGATCCAATAATATTTCCGCTGATAATATTTCCTGTAGCTCGGGCAGAGGAACTATAAGAAGAAACATATATCCCTATTCCTGCTTTTTTTATGAAATTATTAAAGATATAATTGCTATCTGGGGTTACCGGTGTATTTGATTGAGTATAGACTCCAAGACCGACACTGGTTCTTAAAATATCCTCATCTACAAAAATGACATTTTGAATTACGTTGTGGTCTGAATTATCCATAAAGAGAAGACCGTTGTTCCACCCATATTGATAGTTTTCTAAAGCGTGAACGGTAAGTGTAGTAGAACCAGTGAGTGAAACACCATCAAATGTTAAACAGCTTGTGTTTATGAATGACAGAACCGCTAATCCATTTCCTTCAATAGTAACATTCTTGTTTGATGCTGGTTTTATTGTGACCCTGCTGTTCGGTCCGGCACCGGGGATTGGTCCGTTCAATTTTAAACCGAAAGAATCAGTTGGTGCTGTATAAAGTTCATCAATCAGTTCAAGAGTAACATTACCTGCAACTCCATCGGTTTCAAGTCTGTTAAATATTGTCTGAACCGAAGGAAAGAAACCATTTGTTCCAACCGAATAAGCACCTGCAGAAACAGCACCTGTTGGAATGAGACCGGCAAACTCATCAGCACCAATATCGGGCAGATAATCGTGTCTTAAATCACCATCAATATCAATATCTAATCCTGTTATCGGTGTGCCTCTTGATTCAAGGCAAGTTGCGACTGTACAATCTATGTGAAGTGCAGGAGAGCAGAAACAAGGCATCAGAGACATGCTGTGAAAATCCTTTCCAGTTGCCTGCCAATCTGCTAACGTGTAATAGTCAGTCCCTAAAATCCTCACAAGACAATTATACTGGTTGGTTTGATAATGCAGATCATTATTATCTGAAATGAAGGTCGTAATGGAACTCACAAGAAGACACATTGCTGATGCACAATATGGCGAGTCATCCCTAGTGTTAACGAAAATATTATTCTTTATATGGACATTTGTGGAAGTACCCCAAAGACCATAAATATAAAAAGCGGCCGATGGTTGCGAATGAGAATCCTCACCAGAGAGATATACAGAATTATAATAAATTTTAGGATTATCCTGCAGCCATAGTTGTATTCCTGCTACTCTACTATTACCATCCGTTGAAGCGCTATGTATATCATATACCATATTATTGTAAACCATATTATTACTTCCGCTCCCTCCAGATAACATAATACCAGTTGCGGTATAACCACTGCTTGATTTAACTCCATGTACAATATTATTTCTTATAATGTCTCCAAGACCCGAATAAGAATTTATTCCGACATTAATAACATTTGAAACATTTGTAGGAGTGTGTTTCAGATTTTGAATAATATTATTTTCAATAATTGTGTTTTGTGCGTGCTCTACTTGTATTCCCCAGCCAAGTAAACTATCAGTTTCAGAGCCAAGGAAGTTACCTCTTATAATATTTCCCATACCACGAAGAGTTGCATTATCAAAAGCAAGGTAAATTCCTCCCACACCACATTTTTTTATGAAATTGTTTTCGAAAAGATTACTATCTGCCACTGCATTAATACCCATCCGCGTGTACAATCCAGGTCCACCTCCACCTCTATCTATATCGTCACTGATAAATGTTATGTTACGGAAAATATTATGGTCTGAATTATCAATAAATTCGATGCCGGCATTCCAGCCAAATTGATTATTATAAAGTGCATGCACTGTTAAAGTACTCGGTCCTGTTAAACCGACACCATCGATAGTTACATAACTTGTATTAATTGCTGCTAATACATCCTGACCATTTCCTTCAATGACTACATTTTTATTCTCAGCAGGTTTTATTGTAACCCTGCTGGTTGGTCCTGCACCTGCGACTGGTCCATTTAGTACAAAACCAAATTGCGTTGCTGGCGCTGTGTATAGATTATCCGTTAGTTCAAGAATCACTTCTCCGGCTATACCATCAGTGCTTAGTTTGTCAAACGCAGCTTGAATTGTAGCAAAGTAACCGCCTGTACCAACAGAGTAAGTTCCAGCAGGAAGCGGATCGAGAACAGGATTCTGAATTTTTTCAGGAATTGAAACCACATAATCTTTTTTTATTGATCTAAATTCCTGAGCGACTACAGTGTAAGTGAAAAACACTGTGAAAAGAAAAACGAAAAGTAAAAGTAACTGTTTCATATAACCTCCGAGTTATGGTTGTTAAATGTTTTTTTAATTCGGGCGAGTCACGGACTCACCCTACTAAATTCTGTCTTCTTACTCCTGACTACTTCAGAAGAATCATCTTCTTCGTTTCGATATAGCTACCTGCTTTTAGTTGATAGAAATAAATACCACTTGATAATCCAACAGCATTCCACGTTAACTCATGAGTACCAACAGATTTTTCTTCATCCATTAATGTTGCAATTTCATTTCCGAGTATGTCATATACTTTTATTACAACTTTGGATTGAGTTGGTACTGAGTATCTAAAAGTTGTAGACGGATTGAATGGGTTTGGATAGTTTTGTGAAAGTGAATAACCTGTTGGTGTTAAATCAATAACTTCCTCTTCAACCGAGTTAATAATTCTTGGACCAACATACTTGTAGACAATATTTGTTGCATATTGTGAACCCCAACCGAATTGATCATTCACAAAATTAATTAAGAAAACACCGACGGTATCAATCAGAGTCCAGGACTCACCAGCATCATAAGTAACTGCGGTACCTCTCATTGTTGGAGTTCTGCCTCCAACAGCTACATAAACTGAATTCGTGCCTAGAATGTACTGTATACAGGAAGGCGCTAAGTTGTCGAGTATAGAATTTGAAAGAGTACTCCAAGTAGTACCCCCATCAGTTGTTTTCTTATAGATATGATTAGTTCCGTAACCAGCAATCTTTAATGCATAGATACCGGTTTGATTATCCTGAAAAGCGATTGACGGCAACCAGCCAAAATATTGTTGTTCATTAAAAAGAAACGTCCAAGTATATCCTTTATCTGTACTTTTGAATAAACGATAATTAGTGGAAAACCAAACCGTATTTCCAACTGCGGTAATTCGACTTTCACCGAGCCAAGTCGCTTCATCAGATAAGGGAGTAGGCATTGTAACGGGATTCCAGGTTAATCCACCATTACTCGTTGTATAAGTTTCAAGATTAGGGTCTCCTATAACTACACCATTCTGTGAATCAAAGAAATGCATAATACCCGGTCCACTCTGTGAGGAATTGAATGCATTCTGCCTGTTCCAGCTTGTTCCGCCATCAGTGGTTTTGTAAATCCCTCTTGAAGTACCGCTGGTTCCGATTAGCTTATATGCGGAAATATATGCTGTGTCCTTATCTATTGCGAAAACTTGTTGGAAATAGTCATTCGTAAGACCCGTGATGGTATCACAAACCCAATTATTTCCTCCATCAGTTGTACGAATATATCCAGCGTATGGTGTTGTGTTGCCTGGATGTACCTGACTTACAGCCCAACACACCTGTTCGTCTACTGAAGAGAAATCCACTACCAAAACATTTGACGGAAAATTTGAGTTCTGCATCTGCCATACTGTTGCATTTTGTGCAAGATCAAACTCATCTGCACCAATGTCAGGTGAAGTTGCATTACGTGTATCTCTATCAAAGTCGAAATCTATTCCTGAAATCGGAATTGCGTGTTCATCAAGTGGAGTATAAATGTTTATATCTATGTGTAGATCATTGGTTGATACAAAATTCGGCATTTCAGCATAACTGTGTAAATCTTTTCCCATTGCCTGCCAATCTGTTAAAGTTAGATAATCAGTACTACCAATTCTTACTAAACAGTTATACTGATTTGCTTGATAGAAAAGATCGTTGTAATCCGAGGTAAGATTATAAATATTGTAGTCATAAATTGCAGAGGCACAGTATTGAGATTCATCCCGTGTGTTAATAAATATGTTGTCTTTCAAATCAACACCTGTCGACGCACCCCAGCCACCATAGATATAAAAAGCAGCTGAGCCTTGTGGATTTGCACCACTTCCAGAAAGATATACTGTGTTGTAATATATTTTTGGATTAGTCTGAAGCCAGATTTGTATTCCAGCTACTCTGCTGTTGGATTGAGTTGAACTGCTTTGAATATCATAGACCATATTGTTATAAATTAAATTATTACTACCTGAACCACCTGATAGTAAAATTCCGACACTTGAATATCCAGTACTAGATTTAATATTGTGGACGATATTGCTGCGAATAATGTCTCCAGATCCGCTGTATGAATTTATTCCTGGATTGATTATTTCCCCAGAACCGAATATGGTTTTTATGTTTTGAACAGTATTGTTCTCAACTATACTATTTTGACATTTTTCTAATTGAATTCCCCAGGAAATTAAGCTGTCAGTTTCCGAACCTATTTGATTCCCTCTGATGATATTACCATTTGCTCTTGCTGATGAATTTTCACTAGAGACATACAATGCAATTCCCGCTTGTTTTACAAAGTTATTTTGAATCAGATTACTGTCGGGTGCGGTCGTAGTCCCTGCATATGGACACCAGAAACCAGAGCCACTGCCATTGGTAGTTTTTTCCACTATGAATATAATATTTTGGATTATGTCATGGTCAGAATCATTTATAAAATCTAAAGCATCATTAAAAGCATAACTTAGATTTTGGAGAGCGTGGATAGTTAAAGTAGTCGGTCCAGTTATAGCAACTCCATCAAATGTTACATAGCTTGTGTTTATCAGATATAATAAAGCTTGATTACTTCCCTCAATGATTACATTTTTATTTTCGGCTGGTTTAATAGTTACTCTGCTGTTTGGTCCTGCACCAGGAATTGGTCCGTTTAGGATATAACCATATTGTCCTGTTGTTGCGGTGTAAAGTTCATCAATTAATTCAAGAGTGACAGCACCTGCAACACCATCTGTGCTTAGTTTATCAAACGCACTTTGGATCGTTGAGAAGTAACCTCCCGTACCAATCGAGTAAGTCCCTGCTGGAAGCGGATCAAGAACAATCTTTTGAATTTTTTCAGGAATTGGAATCTCATTAGCTCTTTTTAATGAGCCAATTTCTTGTGCGATGATATTGCTGGAATAAAGAACAGCAAAAAGAATAATGAAAAGTACAAATAACCGTTTCATATAACCTCCTATTTATGGTTGTTAAAAAATGAAATTTTTGTGTATAAAAGATTTTAAAGACTGGTCAACCCACGGGTGCTGAGAATTAAACACCCGAAGGTGATTTAGAGGAAGGCGTTATTGCAGTTTGAATATATTTTATAGAAATTTAACATCGACAGGACCTAATTAATTATAATTACTCCAGGATTTGCAAAGTTGCTCTGTGTTTATCTTTTGCAGCAACTGCAGTAAGTAACGTTCGTAGTGCGTTTACGTTCTTACCCTTTTTGCCAACAACTTTACCGATATCCCCTTTATCAACTTCAACTTTTATTTCAAAGGTCTTCTGATCGTTGCTTATTTCTTCAATCATTACTTTTTCAGGTTTATCGACGAGCTGTTTAACAATAAATTCGATAAATTCTTTCATTGAAACATCCTCTTAGTTTTATTTGAGAAATGGCTGTTTGTGAATTCTATTGAATTGCAAAAGAAAGCTGATATTAAAACCGGGCGGGTTCTCCGCCCGCCCGAGCTGTCCTCCCACCCCGAATTGATACGAACATTTCGGGATGTCCTCCGGGGAGATCTGCCTCCAAAATAAATTGCATTAAGGAAATGATGTGATATAACATCACTTGTAAATGCGAAACCATCAGGTCGAATTAATCCTGATAAAGGCTTCTGATTTTTAGATTTGTATCTACTGCTACTGCACAACTTTTGGAACACTGCAATCACCGCTTCACATTTTTATAAAAATTCTTACTGCACAGATTTATTATTTATGATGCAACCCGCTGCAACCATTTAGAGGGAAGAGGGTAAAATTGTTTTATAGGAAGCGCATACCTTCTTCAACCAACTTCACCCTCCTTTTTGCTGTGCTGTGGGCAAGCTCAATAATTAATCGTACAGCTCTAAAAACTACCTCAATCATCCATTGTTAAATAAAGAGGGCGAAATTGTGTTACCGGGTGCGCTTGTTTAGTAATCAATTTCCACCCTCTCATTCATCCGTTTTAAGGAGGTAGGAATTAAAATCATTTAGTCAATTCCAGTTCTTTTGATTCAGAAAAATTATCTGCAATAGCGTGACAGAAATATGTCCCTCGCGGAAGTTCTTCTGAACTAAATTCAAGTTCATAGCAGCCAGCATTTTGAACGCTTGAAATCATCTTATCAACAACTTTTCCGTACACATTTGTAATTATTACGGTCATCCGGGTTCTATAAGGCAGGTTAATTTTTATTTTTGCCTGTTTCATGAATTGAGTAGGTTCTACCGATTCCAGAAAAAAATTTGCCCTGCTTTTCTTATTCAATTGTGTAGCTGCTGTTACAATCACTGCTGTAAACTCCTATAATGCTTTTATATAATTAATTATGGCTGCATCGGAATAATTTTTATTTCAGCTATTCCTGCGCCTTCTGTTGTAACCAGATATATTACTCTAAGTACCACATCAAACCTGTTTGTTATGTCGTAGTATTTTGTAACCAGAGCAATTCCTTCTTCACTTACATTTACAGTTTCCTGGCTGTACCCTCTTATGAGCCATTCCGGGTGCATCATCATGCACTTATCACAGAGTTTTGAAAACATGTTCAAATCCAGCTGAATTGTGTACAAACCATCTTGATTATTAGCCATTGTCAGAATTTGATGTGTGTATTCCACGCATCCATTAACTCTGCATACGCCGGAGAGAGGATCGCAGACTTCACAGCAAATCGGAATTTTATCGTGAATGATCTGAGAGTTCGTCTTAATAAGACTCGTACCCGGAGCTGTTGTTATGTTTTCCTCACATCCACAAAAAAGCAATAAACTAAGCAGTACAGCAAAAGAAAAAAAGTATTTCATAGCATCCTCCTTATAAGATGACTTATTTATTGAAATTACTGACACACCATCCTAATGCCCATCCTTCTTTAGGATTTTTATAGTACTCGGTACACTGGTGCGGGTGATTTAATAGTGAGTCAAGCTTGTCAGTCATGTAATAATAGTTTACCTCCATTGTCACTTTATTAAGAAACTCGCTTGCGACTTTGTAGCCAGTATTTTCATCTTTTAGATAAACACCGCAAAAATGTTCCTGTTTACCATCGTCGTAAGGAATCCAGGAATTACCTCCATCAGTCGTCTTCATTATCGCACAAAAGACATCAGCCTTCCAATATATTTCAGCACGGTTTGATTGTATCCCGGATGAAGCAACACTTTCTGCTTTCCAGTTTAAGCCACCATCTGATGTTACCAATACTTCACCATCTGCGGAGTTAGCCACACCGATTTGTTTGTCAATGAATGAAATCGAAAAGATTTTGCTTTTTCCAACCGCTGCGTTTTTCCAGTAAGCATTTTCCTGCGGAATCAAAGAAATGGCTGCAAAAAGTATAATAAATAAGCAAATAGGCGGAACTCGCCTCCAAATCCGGTCAACCGGAGCCAAAAATTGGGATTTTAGTGATTTTAGCATTTATACCTCCTTACAGCAAAAAGCGTTGAACATTTTTACCAGAATTCGCTTTGTAAATAAATAAAATTGAGGCTAGGGGTGGGTATTAACTATGTTGCAATCTCTTGCAGCTATGTTGCTTTTTTAACGAAGTCTTTCAGAAATGCTTAAAAATGGGTTATTTATCTTGTATGCTCGCTTGGGGCGTATCCAAATTCTTCCTTAAAACAACGGCTGAAATAGGCAGGACTAGAGAATCCAACAGCATAGCAAATATCGGAAATATTCCCCTTTTTCTGTTCAATCATTTGCTTTGCTTTTGCCAATCTTACAGTTCTTAAATATACACTTGTTGACTTACCTGTAAGGGCTTTCAATTTTCGATGAATTTGAGACCTGCTCATACCGACGTCCTTACCAAATTCTTCTATGCTGAATTGTTCTTCAGAGAGGTGCTCTTCAATTACCATCATAACTCTGCTAAGAAACTGTTCATCGAAACAGCTTATGTTGGCTTTTGCGGGTCTTTGCAACACTTCCGTTCCGCTCCCAAATTTTTCCTGCAGCATTTTCCTTGTTTCAATAAGATTTTTTATTCTGGCAAGAAGCTCTTCTGAATCGAACGGTTTGATAAGATAATCGTCTGCACCAAGACCCAAACCCTGGAGCTTGCTGTCTTTATCTGATTTAGCAGTTAAAAGAATTATGGGAATATGACTTGTCCTTTGATCCTGTCTTAATTGTCTTGTCATCTCATAGCCATCCATTTTAGGCATCATGATGTCACTTACTATTAAGTCAGGAATAATTTTTTCTGCTTTTCTAAGCCCTTGTTCGCCATTTGCTGCTTCTTCAACGTGATAATCCGCTTTCAATGCATCTTTAACATACTCCCTGACATCTGGATTATCCTCAACAATAAGTACGATGGTTTTGTCTATCAGATGTTCACTCAAAGATTCATCTTCTTCCTCTTCTGTCTGAAGATAATCCACAAGTGAATCCATTTTCCTTAATTGATAGTCTGACGGTTCAATAATATCGGTTTCCAAAAGATGCTCTTTGCCAAGTGGAAGTGAAATTTTTACTTCGGTCCAGTGTCCTTCAACACTATCAACAAAAATATTTCCTTTATGAAGCTCAACAAGTTCTTTAGTTAATGCTAATCCGATTCCGGTTCCTTCATGCTCTCTTGTTATTGACCCATCAACCTGGTAAAACCTGTCGAATATTTTTGGTAGCTCGCTTTTTGGAATTCCAATTCCCGAATCTCTGACAACAATTTCAACTTGATGAAGGATTGTCTCTTTCACTACAACAGTAACTCTTCCGCCTGCCGGTGTAAATTTAAAAGCATTCGACAAGAGATTGGTGATTATCTTTTCCATTTTTTCTCTGTCGAAATAAGCTTCTATATCCTCTTTCTCTAAAATTATTTTAAGTGTTATGTCTCTCTGTTCGGCAACGGATTCAAATTCCATTGCCAATCCTTTTACAAACTGCGAAATATTACCAAGCGCTGCATTAAGCTTAAGCCTTCCTGCCTCAAGCCGTGAAAGATCGAGCAGCTGGTTAATAAGATTAATCAAACGTTTAGCATTGCCTTTTATCAATCCGATCTGCTTTTGTCCGTCATCATCTTTCAGTTTTGAAATAAGTTTTTCTGCGGGACCCAGAATCAGCATTAATGGTGTACGGAACTCGTGAGAGATATTTGCGTAGAAGTTTGATTTCATTTTATCAACTTCTTCAAGTTTCTCTGCGTGCTCACGTTCGAGCTTAAGTTGAGTGCTTAATCTCTGACGGTTGAGATAAATTCTTGTAGAGATTGTAAATGCAATTACCAATACAAATCCATAAAGTACGTAAGACCACCACGAAGACCACCAGGGCGGGCTTATAATTATTTTGAGAGAAGTTCCTGCTTCGTTCCAGATACCATCATTATTTGAACCTCTTACCCTGAGATTATATTCTCCCGGTTCCAGATTTGTATAAGTAACCACTCTTCTGTTTGCATTGGTATGCGTCCACGATTTATCAAATCCTTCAAGAAAATAAGCATATTGATTTCTATCAGGATTATTAAAGTCGAGAGCAGAAAATTCAAAAGAAATAATGTTATCATCATAATTCAGATCAACCTGCTTAGTTTCATTTATGGATGTACTGAGGATCGTTCTTCCCCAGGCAGAATCGTAACCGATTTGAACCGGCTTATGCATAAGTTGAAAGTCTGTAATTACAATTGGCGGAATAACTAGATTATCTCCCAGACTATCAGGATGGAAGAAACTTAAACCGTTAGTACCTCCAAAGTACATTATTCCATTTCTTCTCTTGAAGAATGCCCAGTTATTAAACTCATTTCCCTGCAATCCTTCTTCGACACCGAAATTTCTAAAGCTTTCAGTTTGAGGATTAAATTTACTTAGACCCTTATATGTACTGACCCATAAATTACCATGATTATCCTCGAGTATTCCACAAATCATATCATTAGGTAAACCGTCTTTAGATTTGTAACGAATAAATTTTTTCTCGGCAGGAATGTATTTATTGAGACCTCCGCCGCTTGTACCTATCCATAGGTTTCCACTTTTATCAAGATGAATTACTGAAACTGAATTGTGGCTTAAGCTTGAGAAATTTCCGGGTTCATTTTTGAAATGAATAAACTCCTGCGTGTTCTCATCCAGCATACTTAAACCACCGCCATCACTTCCAACCCATATTTTACCATTTCTATCTTCATTAATTGCAAAAACCGTTTGTGGCATGATACTTTTAGGATTATCGGGATCAGGAATATAATGAATAAACTTTGTGCTATTTTTTTGAAGTTTATTGAGCCCGCCACTTCCAGTACCAATCCATAAATTACCTTTACGATCAAGGAACATTCGCGAAATTGCATTTTTACTTATACTGGCAGGATCACCCGGAATATTTTTAAACCGTATGAATTTGTTGTTCTTTCTGTCAAATTGGTTTAACCCATTTTCATTTGTACCTATCCATAAATTTCCCGTGCCATCCTCACAAATAGAATTAATGCCATTGCCACTCACACTATATGGATCGTTCGGTAAGTTTAAATATCTTATAATCTTGTTAGACCCTTTTTCTAATCTATTTAGTCCATTCACATCTGTTCCTATCCAAAGATCGCCATAACTATCTTCATAAATTGGAAAGATGCTGTTTCCACTTAAGCTGTTTGGGTCATCAGGATTGTGAACTAAGGTCGAGAATTTTTTGTTGAAAGGACTTAATTTATTAATACCGCTGTTCCAGGTGCCCAGCCATAAAATTCCGCTTCTATCAGTGTAAGCAGAAACAATAGTATTATCACTGAGAGATTTTGGATCACTGGAAATTTGTTTATAGGAAAAAAATTGGTGTTTCTGTCTGTCATATAAAACTAAACCGTTACTATCAGTGCCTATCCACAAATTTCCCTTCACATCTTCAATTATAGTCCAGATGAAGCTGTTTATATTAAAATCATCTGAAGAACCGGAATGGTGTTCAAATCTACCGCTTCGAAAATCATACTTATCAAGTTTACCGTTTGCAGTACCAATCCATAAATTACCTGCTTTATCTTCAAAAATAGATGTGATATAGTTACTGCTGATACTATTTAAATCATCCGGCTTACGTTTAAAAGAAGTAAAAGTATTGCTTTCTTTATTGAATCGGTTCAGTCCGCCCAGATTTGTGCCGATCCACAAAGTACCGTTTCGATCTTCATAAAGTGAGTAAATAGAATTATCACTTAAACTTAAAGGATTGTCAGGATCGTTTTTGTAATGATAAAATTTCTGATTTTTTATGTCGAATTGATTTAATCCACCACCATTCGTACCGATCCAAAGATTGCCTGTTTTATCGATGCGAAGTGAAATTATATTATTGCTACTTAGACTTGTTGGATCATCCGGATTGTGCTTGTAGCGAGTGAATTTTTCAGTAATAGGATCCAATTTATTCAATCCATCATTCCAGGTACCTATCCACAGATTACCGTCATCATCTTTACACATTGTCCGGATTTTATTGTCGCTTATACTTGTACTGTCATTTTCAATGTTTTGAAAGTGGGTAAACTTGTATCCGTCATACCTGTCCAATCCGTCGTAAGTACCAAACCAGATAAACCCTTTGTTATCCTGCAGGATACTAAATACTGTGTTGGAAGCTAATCCATCCTGTGAGGAAAGATGCTCGAATTGGATATTGCTTTCTTGAGCAAGTAAAAAGCTGGATACTAATAAAAAGCTTAAAATTATTTTATGACAGAAAATCATTTAAATCTTAATCACATAAAATAAAAAGTAATGACTATCAGAGATATATTTTATAAATGAATTAATTGATCATGACACTCTGATTATTCTAGGCGGCGCATCAATTACCGGAATTGGAGATGCACTGTCAACATGTATTTCATAAGTTTTTTCCACCTCTCCGTTACCTGCAGCGACAGTTCCCAGGACAATGTTACCACTTGCAGATGCAACATCTTCATCGATAAGACTTTCATTTAAATTAAAAAAACCATCTTTATTCGAAATAATAACTGTAAAAATTCTATTTGGTATGCTCGTTTTTATATCGACTGAGTCGTCGGCTTTAACCACAATATCATTAGCGCGATAGAAACCTCGCTCTTCGATTATTTCAATTGTTGGCATTTTCTCCTCCTTAATAATTTATAATAATTGTTTAATTGATCAGAAAAAATTTCTTCTGAAAAAAAATAATAATAGTGTTTAGAACAGATATGATTATCCGGCAAGTTAATTAAGAAAAGAAATTTTAGGTACTGATACTTCCTCACTGTCTGCCTCCTACAACATCATTAAGGAAAGTAGTGACAAAAAAACTGCACCATCCTGCCCGCCCTCAATTTTAAAATTGATTCGTTAACAATTTGCTAAATGAAAATTTAAGAATCAAGTGGAGTCTGAATATAGTTTAGCTGTTTATTTAGTCAGTGATTGTAATAATTACACGTATCCTCTGATTTCAGAAAAATTTTTAATCAGACTGAAATTGGTCTTATGTTTGATTGTAAAATAAAAAAGCCCCGTCTGAACGGGACTTTTAACTCTGTATCACGGATTATTGATCTGTATTACTTCATTAACATAAACTTCTTTGATGATGTGAAATTCGTCGTTTCTATCCTGTATACATATACTCCGCTAGATAATCCTGATGCATTGAAGTTAACTTCGTATCTTCCTGCTTTCTGTATATTGTTCACTATCGTTGCTACTTCTTCTCCAAGCATATTGTATACTGCCAGCTTCACAAATCCGTCTTCTGGTATAGAATACTGTATACTTGTACTTGGATTAAAGGGATTTGGATAATTCTGGAACAACTGGTATGCAGATGGAATTTCATTTACAAAATCATCAACTGGCATTATTTCATCAAATTTATTTGCTAAGATATATTGGATTAGTGATCTCGCCTGATTTTTATTCATATAATAAAGCGGGAAACTAAGAGTAATGGCTTTGAAATCATTCCCGATATATTCTACTCCAACTGGTTTACCTTGTAAATATCCTTGCGGTGATGTTGAATCGTAGTTTGTTCCGTAATTAAAAATTTCAGTGCCATCAGCTGATGATTTGATCATCTCAATATATTTTAAATGATAATTATTTGATGAAAATGTCTTCATTGAATCCACAAAAATATTACTATACCCGGATGCATTGCTTTTTGCTTCATTAAATAACGCAACCAGAGTTCCTTTTGTTTCTTGAATTTTTAGGTAATCGAAAATAAAATCACCACTGCTAAAAGTACTGGTAAGACTGGTAATATTTTCGAATGCTTTTGATGGTCTATAACCTGTATAAAGAAATTTTCCACCGAAGTCGAGGTACTTAATCAATTCATTTTTATACTCAAACGGAGATGTTATATGTGTAAAATCATTACCATGCCAGATAACAGTAGAGAAAGCACCGAGGTCTGCCAGACTAATCTGGCCTTCTTCAATCATATCATACTGCTTATTATTAAAATGAGTTAAAAGTCCATTGTAAAAATCATCAACTTCAGTATCTGTTGGATTCATAATTGAGCCATCTCCATCGGAAGTCTCATCAACTATTAAAATTCCCTGATCCAACGAAACTACTCGAGATCGTAATGTTATGTTATTGATACTTTCATTCAACAAACTATCTACTGCTTTAACAGTATAGTAATAATAAATTCCCTTCGACGCAGTTTCATCTATATATAATGAATCAAATAGAATATCTTGATTTAGTTTAGTTCCAAGCTGACCTTCAGTGTCTGAACGGTATAGATTATATCCATAAAAATCGTAATCTTTATTCCTATTCCAGAAGAGTTTAACCTGATGCCAGAGAGGAGTGGCAGTAAAGCCCTGTGGAGCAGTGGGAAACTCCAATGGTGTTGCTGACCTTTCAACAATCATACTTTCATAACCGTCAGTGTCAAAAGCTGAAACACCAACATAATAAAGATTTCCTTCCATTAAACCATTTACAGTAAAAGTAGTATCAGTAGTGGTCAGTACGGTATCGTAAACCCCGGATTGATTACCAATATAAATTTTGTAAAAATAAAAATCAGGGGCGGTATTCCGACTCCACGAAAGAAGAAGTGAATTGCCGGTTCCTGCATCTACAAGTTTATAATTCTGAATCATTGTCGGCATAACAATATTTAGAATTAAAGTGGCACAGGAAGATTTGATCACCTCGGCACAATATTCCATACTGTAGTTCCCGATTGTGTCAGCCGGTGAGTGATAGAATGGACTAAAATTATTTTCTTCAAAATATACTGACGGAAATCCACGTTCCCAGAATGAATAACTGTCTGAACCAGAACTGTTTTGACCACCATTGCTCGGTTCGAGTATTGAATAATTCTCAACACAATAAAAAGCAAGGTCACGCAGATATTCAAATCCACTGTATCGGTTTATATCAACCTTGCTTTGTGTGGCCGGATAATTTGTGTGGCTTATCATGTCGTGATTAATCATTATCTTAATATTCATTCCGGAGTTTAAAGCTTTCTGAGCATAATCTACACTGCCCCACAAACCATATTCCTCTGCTGCAAAAGTTATAAACTTAATAGTTGATTCCGGCTGATAATTATTTGCTTTAATGACTCTGGCTATCTCAATCACTGCTGCTGTCCCACTTGCATTATCATCAGCTCCGGGTGCAAAAACCATCGGATTGCCCGATGAGTAAGAATCGTGATGCCCTCCAACAATGTTGTATACTTGCGGTTCATAAATGCCTGGTAAAGTAGCCACAACATTTTTCTGCCACGTTCCCTGATATTGAAACGAATCAATCACTACATCTGTCATACCTATTTCCAAGAACCTGTTTTTTATCCACTCGGCTACAGCATCTCGGGTATCAGCTAGGAGAAATCGGGTTTGAAAATTTTGGAGACTCTGAATTACATACCTTACACTATCCTGATTTACAGAAGATGTTATTTGCATAATTAGCGAATCACTTAATTGAGACTTATCAAAGTTCCAGATTCTTTTCTCTTTTTTAAAAATACTGCTTCCATTCAGTTCGACAATTTTAAAACCATTAAGTAAAGCGTCTTCAGCTCTGAGGGCAGTGTTTTTGACTATTGCGAAATCAGTTCCTTTATAAACTATCTGTTCAATTCCCGGTTTTGATATCAAATCATATTCTTTCTTTGAACTGATTATGGTGAACTTATCTGATGATGTGCATTGATCCAGCTCGGAGTAACTTATTCCGTAAGATTCAAGTTTAAAAGTTTTTCTAAGGAAATGACAGTTATCAGTTTTTCATCATTAAGATAGATCACAGGAAGGCTGAGACTTTCAATCTTATTTTTAACTTGATCATTTTTTAATGATAAAGAGATGAGATAATATTCTGAATCCTGCGAAAAAAGTTTACTAAAAGAAACAATAATTATTAAAAAAAGGTAAGTATAAAATTTCATATTAGACCTCAGCTAAAATATTTATAGAACGATAAGGATACAGGGAATGACGATCGATTTGATTAAGATGGATTTTATATTTTCATCTAAGCATTCCAGTATCTATCTGGTAATGTATCTCAAAAATTAAATTACAATCTAAAATTAGAAAATCATTTGCAGATATTCTAACCCAAATAGCGGTAAATAAAAAGCCCCGGCAATGCAGGGCTTTAATGTCTTCATTCAGACTTAGAATTATCTCAATGCAATTACTTCATTAACATAAGTTTCTTTGCTGATTTGAAGTTTGCGGTTTCTATTCTGTATACATAAACGCCGCTTGATAATTCACCGGCATCGAGGCTAACTTCGTATCTTCCTGCTTTCTGTATATTGTTTACTATCGTTGCTACTTCCTCTCCCAGCATATTGTATACTGCCAGCTTTACGAATCCATCTTCTGCTATTGCATACTTTATTGTTGTCGTTGGATTGAATGGGTTCGGATAGTTCTGCTCTAATGTATACTCAAGCGGTAATTCAACTTCTACACTTACTTCTGATGAATATGTGTACGTTCCGTCGAAATCTACCTGTTTCAGTCTGTAAGTATAGTTTCCAGCCTGGAGCTTCGTATCTACAAATGAATAAGTTTGTGTTTCAGTTGTAGTACCTTTTCCTTCAATGAATCCTATTTGAACAAATTCGCCTGCTGAACTCATTCTTTCAACATTGAATCCACGGTTGTTTGTTTCTGTTGCTGTCGTCCAGTTTAATTCTACTTCATCATCATTTGCTATTGCATTAAATGATGTCAGTTCTACGGGAACTACCCAATCGAGACACATATCGTCCCAGTAAATATTATCATTATTAAATGAGTTTCCGTTAAAAGTAATTACCAATTGAGCGTTTGAAGCACCAGACGCTGGTGTTGTAAAACTGCCTGTCATTAATTGCGGACCAACATTTCCTGTTGCATTTACCTGATTATAAAGAGGAGTAACTGTAGTACCTCCATCGTATGTAATTCCAACAGTTACTGTTCCGCTTGGATCAGCATACCAATCAAAATAATAATTGAAAGAGTAATTTGTAAGTGTATTATTCAACAATGGAATTGCAACTGATCTAATCACTGATACTCCATTGAATGAAGGAGTCCAGCTCATTCTTAATTCGGGAGCTGCCCACCAGCACTTGAAGAGTTATTTGCTGACCAGTTTGTTGTTCCCAATGGGCCAACAACAGTCCAGTTATTAAAGTTAGTGAATTCATCACACCAGAAATTCAGATTAGGATCCTGCATTGTGGTAAATGTCCAGATCGGTCCTGCCACGGTACAGGTATCATTCTTTCCTTTAATCTGCCATGCATAAGTTGTGTTATAAGTCAGAGGTTCAAGCCCTGCTAATGAGAGTGAAGTTATTGGTACACCATTATAAACCTGAGTTAGATTTCCTACTGTTCCAAACCATACTTCGATCTGAGTGGCACCGGCACCGTTTGTCCAGCTTGCAGTGTTACCATTAAGTGGTAAACCAGTTGCTCCATTTGCAGGACTTGGATTTGATGGAGGATCTATTGGACACGGTGGACCAAACTCAACTGATGCAGTCCATGCCTGATAGTGATCACTACCAAGCCTGTTATCTGCCCAGAACGGAAATGCTTTGTCACCGAGAGCTGCAACACCAATATAATCTCCAGCATAACCACCAGCTAAACCACTAATTGGTGTAGGTGTATGCGACTGATCACTGACTTTAAAGTTTTCGAACGTAACTCCACCGTTAACAGATGCAGCCATATAAACATCCGCCTGATTATTGGGAACATCACGGCTGTCGTAGAAGATTATCATTAATTGACCTGTAGCCTGATCAACAGTACACCATGGGAAATATTGATCTTTACCGTTGTTTAATGCATCGTCGTTCACACGAACAGGTGCAGACCATGTTGTCCCGCCATCAGTAGATTTGATTAAAACGATATCCGGATCACTGCCAGCAGGTGCAACACCTCTTTGCGGATAAGTTATATAAATCCATCCATTACGAGGACCACCAGATCTGTCAACTGCCAGTGACGGGAATGAAGAAACTCTTATTCCATTTTTACTTGAAAGATTTCCTCTTATTCCAAAATTAACCTGGTTATAGGCACGCACGTGAGTCCACGTGGTACCACCATTGGTTGATTTGGAAAAACCGATTGCATCTTCGCCATCAGTCCAGTTAGCATCATAAATTGCATAGGTGACATAAAGTTCACCACTAGGTCCGGTTTGAATATTATTGCCTTGTGCAAAAGCGTCGCTAAGCGGAGTAAGCGTTCCGGATACATTAATATTTGCTGACCAGGTCTGCCCGAAATTTGTTGAATATCTTAAAACTACTTCTCCATCGGTAGCTCCGCCAAAATCTGTCCAGGCGCAATATGATCTATTGACATAGGGACTGGTAAGTGTTTTGTCTACCATATAATGGTTTTTGTCTGCAAGCTGTCCTGGATTTGGTGCAACTGTATATGTTGTCCAGTTTACACCATTATTTGTGGAAACAGCAACTCCCTGGCCATAGGAATTATTAATATAGTTTTCGTAAAATCGACCATCTACGCCAATAACAGAAACCGGATCACCTGAGTTTGAGCCGAATGGAGGTTGATCATAACCGATCCAATTAACACTTCCATCCAATGACCAGTAGACACCGGTTCCATAGAAAGATGAAAATGGCCAATTAGATGCATTTGATGACCCAAAGACTATGTCTGAATTAGTTGGATGAACATCAATGCTAAGCTCAGTTTGTGTTGTATTTCCAGGTTTAACTCTAAAATTTGGTCCTACAGTTGCATCTGCATTTCCAAAATATCTTGTTATTGGTTCTGCGGGAATCCAGTTGGTAGCTGGTACATCGATTTTATTAGAACCTCTGGGATCCAGTTTCACCACAGACCATATCCGTGGATCGCTTGTCTCTCCCTGAGCAAATAGAAACTTGCTGCCTGCACTTAATAACAATAAGAGTGCAAGAAGCATTATGGAACGCTTCTTCATTAGAACTCCATATAAGATTAATGATAGGTTGATTATTGAATTATTTTTTTTCAAGTTAAGATGGATTGAAACTCACTTAACTCACCCCTTAGTACATTTGGAATAAACTTAGTGACTATAGAACGAAGAGGTTAATTATTAATCGCAATTTTTAGTTAATTAAAAAATAAAGTTGGATAAACATAAATAATTCCAATGATAAAACACTAATTAATTTTGCTGCAATTTCTTGAATGCACGCATTGTTTCAGTCATAAGAAAAAGCCCCGATTAAACGGGGCTTCTAATTCTGTATCACAGATTATTAATCTGAATTACTTCATTAACATTAACTTCTTTGATGATGTGAAATTCGTCGTTTCTATCCTGTATACATATACTCCGCTCGATAATCCTGAAGCGTTGAAGTTGACTTCATATCTTCCTGCTTTCTGGATATTGTTCACTATCGTTGCTACTTCTTCTCCCAACATATTGTATACTGCCAACTTCACAAATCCGTCTTCCGCAATTGCGTACTTTATCGTAGTCGCTGGATTGAACGGGTTAGGATAGTTCTGCTCTAATGTATACTCAAGCGGTATTTCAACTTCTACACTTACTTCTGATGAATATGTGTAAGTTCCGTCGAAATCTAGCTGCTTCAGTCTATATGTATAGCTTCCTTCTTCAAGCTTCGTATCTACATATGAATATGCTTTCGGTTCTGTCGTCGTTCCGAATCCTGCAACAAATCCAACCTGTTCAAATGAACCGCCTGCTGTCATTCTTTCTACCTGGAAGCCCTGGTTGTTTAACTCTGTTGCTGTTGTCCAGCTTAGCTCGACTTCATTTCCATTTGATGAAGCTGTGAATGATGTCAGCTCAACAGGTACGATGTACGCAAGACAGAAGTCATCCCAGTAAATATTATCTGTATTGAATGAGTATCCATCGTAGCTTATTTCTAATTGAACACTTGACGAACCGGATGCAGGTGTTGTAAAGCTGCCGGTTATCTCAGTTGGACCCACATTACCTGTCGGATTGGTTTGTGTATATAATGGTATGCTGGTTGTACCACCATCATATGTTATTCCTACTGTTACGATACCACTTGGGTTAGCATACCAATCAAGGTAAAACTTAAATGAATAATTTACGATCTGGTTATTTGGAAGATTTATTACTGCGGATCTGATCTTTGAAACTCCGGTAAACGAAGGTGTCCAGCTCATTCTCAATTCAGGTGGTGTTCCGCCTGCACTGCTTGAACTATACGCAGACCAGTTCGTTGTTCCCAATGGACCAACAATTGTCCAGTTACTTAAGTTTGCAAATTCATCACACCACTCAAATAAGTTTGGATCCTGCATTGTTGTGAAAGTCCAGATTGGCCCTGAAACTGAACATGTATCATTCTTTCCTATAATCTGCCATCCGTAAGTTGTATAGTATGTAAATGGTTCGAACGAAGCCAAAGAAAGTGAAGTAATTGGGATGCCATTATAAACCCTTGTAAGATTTCCTGCAGGTCCAAACCAAACTTCAATTGAGTCCGCACCAATACCGTTTGTCCAGCTTGCTGAATTACCAGTTAATGGTAATCCTGTTGCACCATTCGTAGGGCTTGGATTTGTAGGAGGATCGATTGGGCAAGGAGGACCAAATTCAACTTTTGCCATCCATCCTTGTGCATTTCCGGTTTGTTCGCTCATCCAGTATGGATAAGCAACTTCATCATAAGCAGCGATTCCGATATAATCACCTGCGTAATTACTTGAAAAGCCGGAAATAGGATCCAGTACAAATGCTTGATCACTTACTACAAAGTTATCAAATGTAACTCCACCGTTTGCAGAACGTGCAACAAAAACTTCCGCCTGACTATTAGGAACATTACGGCTATCATAAAAAGCTAGTAGCAATTGGCCATTTGATTGATCTACAGTACTCCAGGGGAGAATTGATCTTTACCATTGCTCAATGGATCATCATTTACACGGATCGGAGTTGTCCAGGTAGTTCCACCGTTAGTAGATTTAATTAAAACTACATCAGGATCAGATCCTGCCGGTGTTACACCTCTCTGGCTCCAGGTAATATAAATTGTACCATTGTTAGGACCACCTGATCTGTCAACAGCCATAGAAGGAAATGAATTAGCTCTCATTCCTTTACCAGGTAAGCTATTAGTTCTGATTCCAAAATTTGTTGCCTGGTATGCATAGATAGGCGTTGACCAGGTTAATCCTCCGTCTGTTGATTTTGCAAATCCAATCCCATCTTCTCCTGTAGTGACTGTACCATCTATATAAACTGCCCATGTAACATAAACTTCTCCGTTAGGTCCTGTTTGAACATTAGCTCCCTGATTAAGATAAGAAGAAAGTGAATTACTTAAATTAATTGATGTACTCCAGGTTTGACCAAAATTTGTTGAATATCTTACCACTGCATCATAATTATTAGCTCCGCCAAAATCTGTCCAAACACAGTATGCTCGATGCAAGTATGGACTTGTGGGATGTTTATCAACCATAAAATGGTTTTTATCTGCTAGGCTACCAGGATTAGGTGCAACTGTATAAGTAGACCAACTCACACCATTATTAGTAGAAACAGATACTCCCTGACCACTCGAATTAGAAATATAGTTTTCATACCATCTTCCATCGAGGCCAATTACCGAAACCGGATCACCACTATTTCTGCCGAATCCAGTCAGTGTGCCAGGATCGTCAGCGCCTGCCCAACTATTTGATCCATCAGTTGACCAATAAACACCCGTTCCATAAATTAAAGACACAGGCCAGTTGGAAGCATTAGCAGATGCAAAAATAATATTATTGTTAGTCGGGTGAACATCAACACTCAATTCCGATTGCGTTGTGTTGGTTGTTGGTTTGGGTCTGAAATTAGGGAATACAGTAACACCATCGCCTAAATCAAAATATCTTATGACTGGCTCTGCTGGCTGCCAATCCGGGTTTTGCACTTTTGGTGGTGCATTTGGATCTATATGAACAATCGACCAGATTGCGTCATCCCAAGAAGTTCCTTGCGCAAACAAATTTCCTGCACTTGTTACAATGAGGAATGCAAAGAATAATGTCGTGAGTTTCTTCATTACTTCTCCACTTTAAATTGATAATATGTTAGTTATTAAATAATTTTTTATCACTTGCTAATCTGCGTTAGAGTAAGCTCTGTTCAGAATTGATTAGTACGGGGTAATCACTACTGGATGATATTAAATAAATTATCGTCAATTTTTATATACGAATTAATAATCTCTTAAATTTAATTACTTCAAAATTAAGTAATTATGTTATTTAAATACTAACCGACAAATAAGTTTTTATTTATTACTTAGTGAATTAAAGCATGATCAGGTAAAGAAAAACACTCTACGAAAAAATGAATGTTCGACTAATTAAGAACTTCCGAAATTTCTGACGTCTCTAAATAATTGATAATTTTCTTCAGGAAATACTAAATAACGATGAATTTACTTTATTAGTACAAGTTTTTTTGATGAGATGAAGTTTAATGTTTCCATAGTGTATAAATAGACTCCAGCCGATAATCCGGCAGCATTGAAATTTATTTCATATTTACCCTGATCGTGAAATGAATTTACGAGAGTTGCTATCTCTTCACCCAGTAAATTGTAGACTGCAATTTTTACAAAACCATATTTAGGCACTGAATACTTTATAGTTGTAGTGGGATTAAAAGGATTTGGAAAATTCTGTTCCAGAAAATAATCAGAGAAAGTATTCTCTCGCTCAATTACATTAGCTGGATCCTGATAAATGTATTTAACAATTGTTCCATATGGTCCAATCCCGTAACCGTGTATTGAATCAGGGAAAATAACTTTCATTACTGGCGTCGAGTCAGGTGTTTGCACAATCGACCAATTCTCTCCTGAATCAGAACTGTACAAAAAGAATCTCTGTTCACCCATCGGTACCCACCCTTCTGCATTTGTACGGAAACCGATGTTTATCGGGTAATAAAAAATTCCGAGACTCCTGTATTCCCAGGTCATACCACCATCGGTTGACATAACCTGGCTGGATCCGAATTCTGGATCACCACCCATCGCAATTATGTGAAGCGAATCAAACATATGAATATCATAAAGCGGTTCAGTTGTGAGAGTATCTACAACTGTCACCCAGCTTAATCCGGCATCAGTGGTTCTCCAGACAACACCTTTTATGTCGCGCACTCCACCACAAGCATATCCATATTCAGAACTAAAAAATTTTATTGTTATAAATGGGATACCCGAGGCAATTGAACTGTCAAGAATTACAGCGTTCCAGTTGGAGCCGCCATCAGTAGTTCTGTGGAAAACCTGCGGACCACCGACTGCAAATCCAGTCAAACTATCAAGAAAATAAAATGAATGAACTATTACTTCTCCTAATCTTAAATATTCCGAATTCCAATGATTACCGCCATCGGTTGTTCTCAGGATAAATGTTCCGTAAGGTTCATAGTATTGGCTATAGCCTGAAGCCCAACCGTTCTGTTCATCAAGGAAAAAGATGTTCACAATATTCAGCGAATCATTTTCGTATTGCTTCTGCCAATCTTTTCCACCATTTGAAGTGTGAAAAATTAATCCTGAATCTCCGGACACCCAGCCTGTCACACTATCAATGAATGATAATGAATTTAATAGAGTGGAGGTAGGGCTATCTAATTTCTCCCAGAAATTCTGTGGATAACAGAAAGCACCTGAGATCAACATCACTAAAAATATTTTTTTGATTTGATTCATATCTAACAAAATACTAATTACTGATAAAAAATGATATTGAGTAATAAAAGAAAAGGCTGCTAAAATTAGCAGCCTTTAAAATATGACTTTTAACAGAGACTATTTCATCAACATTAACTTCTTTGATGATGTGAAGTTTGTTGTTTCTATCCTGTATACATATACTCCGCTCGATAATCCTGAAGCGTTGAAGTTGACTTCATATCTTCCTGCTTTCTGGATATTGTTCACTATCGTTGCTACTTCTTCTCCCAACATATTGTATACTGCCAACTTCACAAATCCGTCTTCCGCAATTGCGTACTTTATCGTAGTCGCTGGATTGAACGGGTTAGGATAGTTCTGCTCTAATGTATACTCAAGCGGTATTTCAACTTCTACACTTACTTCTGATGAATATGTGTAAGTTCCGTCGAAATCTAGCTGCTTCAGTCTATATGTATAGCTTCCTTCTTCAAGCTTCGTATCTACATATGAATATGCTTTCGGTTCTGTCGTCGTTCCGAATCCTGCAACAAATCCAACCTGTTCAAATGAACCGCCTGCTGTCATTCTTTCTACCTGGAAGCCCTGGTTGTTTAACTCTGTTGCTGTTGTCCAGCTTAGCTCGACTTCATTTCCATTTGATGAAGCTGTGAATGATGTCAGCTCAACAGGTACGATATGCGCAAGACAGAAGTCATCCCAGTAAATATTATCTGTATTGAATGAGTATCCATCGTAGCTTATTTCTAATTGAACACTTGACGAACCGGATGCAGGTGTTGTAAAGCTGCCGGTTATCTCAGTTGGACCCACATTACCTGTCGGATTGGTTTGTGTATATAATGGTATGCTGGTTGTACCACCATCATATGTTATTCCTACTGTTACGATACCACTTGGGTTAGCATACCAATCAAGGTAAAACTTAAATGAATAATTTACGATCTGGTTATTTGGAAGATTTATTACTGCGGATCTGATCTTTGAAACTCCGGTAAACGAAGGTGTCCAGCTCATTCTCAATTCAGGTGGTGTTCCGCCTGCACTGCTTGAACTATACGCAGACCAGTTCGTTAATCCTAATGGACCTAAAATCGTCCAGTTATTTAAATTATCAAATGGTTCGCACCACTGGAATAAATTCGGATCCTGCATAGTTGTGAAGGACCATAACGGACCTGAAACAAGACAGGTATCATTTTTACCTCTGACTTGCCAACTATAAGTAGTATTGTAGGTAAATGGTTCAAATGAAGCAAGAGACAAAGTTGTAATTGGAGGCCCGTCATAAACTTTGTTTATAGTTACACCCTGACCGAACCATACTTCAATCTGATTTGCACCAACACCGTTTGTCCAGCTTGCAGAGTTACCTGTCAAAGGTAAACCAGTTGCACCATTTGCAGGACTTGGATTTGTTGGAGGATCTATTGGACACGGAGGACCGAGAGTAATTTTTTCGTAATAAACGTTTGGATCTTTACGAGGTGCACCACCAGCAAGATCATCTCTATTATCTGACCATACAACATGAAATGCGTCATTGGTAGCAGATGCATGATTATAATCGCCCATATAAACAGTGTTCACAACATTATCACGACCGAATTCCGGCAGTGAAGCAACATCGCTTATTGCAAAACTTGGATCAAAGTTAACTGTTGATCCAGAGATAACTCCTATGCGACCATAATACTTAAATAAATTATTCTCAGCAGTATCTTCCTGACGACTGTAGTAGAAAATGCCTAATCTGTTTCCATTAGGAGTTACTGCAATCGTTGGCTGCCATTGATCTGTAGTTGTAACATCATCGTTAATTCTATCTGGTGTACTCCAGGTTGCACCATTATCTGTTGAAATTGTTAAATAAATGTCTCCTTTATCAGTTCCGGCAGGATTATTATTGAAAGTTGTATAAATATGTCCACTTACCGGATTGATTGCAACATGAGGAAATGCGTTACTTCTGAAACTGGAGAATGTAGTTAAACCATTTCTTTTACCTGTTAAACCAAGGTCACCATTAACTCCCCCACTGATGCCGTTAAATATAGTGACGGCTGCACCGAATGATACTCCCAAGTCAGTAGATTTACGTACCTGAATACTTGTTGATCCATTATAATAAAAAGCATAAACAGAATGATCAGGACCAACTGCAACAAAAGCTCCTTGTCCGCCTGAGAAAATATTTACACCACCTGATGGTCCAAAAGTACTTCCTTGGTCAGTAGACCGAAAGAAATAGATACCAGGCGAGCCGCCGAAACGACGTGATATCATATAAACATTTCCATTGCCTGTTCCGGCAAAATTATCCACTGTGTGCCATTGCTTATCTTCTGAAGATCCACCGGGGGTTGCATTAACTGGTGCCTGCCAGGTAACACCGTTATCATCAGAGCGGAACATTTGTATCGTACCCGATCCGCTGAATCCAAGTGTGGAAAGATAAATTCTTCCTGTTGTTTCATTCCTTGCAAGAACCGGATCGCCTGCGTCACCAATTGCACTGGTCGGTAAGGTTCCGCCATCAACAAACGATGCACCACCATCTGAAGAATAAGACCATCCGGTAAATTTATTCGCCCCACCTGTGTATGAACCGGAATCGTTAAATCCAATCACAACATTATTACCAAAAGCTATAATTGAAGTTTCGCTCTGGGTAAAATTTGATGTTCCTGTACTTCCATTATTATTATTGACCAGTGCATCTGCAGCAGCGGTTGCATAAATAATGGAAATCTCATTTGAAATTTCCCCGCTCTTCTCCCTGAAACGGAAGAGTTCGTAATCGCTTTCAGTGTATTGTTCGCGTAACCCTTCTTTTATCGCAGGAATCTGCTCAGAATTATCTGTCTGAGCTAAACCTACATATGATAAAAAGAGTATGAGATAAGCGATCGTCAACAAATATTTCATTCATGCTCCTTTAAGTTAATTGATAGATTAATTAGTAACTGAGAATTGATTAATGGCTGGGATAAATAATAAAAGATAATTCGTTTTGGAATAGTTCATCAATAAAAATAATTCCTTGATATTTATAATTAAGTTCAAGCAAAGTTAAGAAATTTTGCTTTTAAAATACTAATGGTACCTAACAACTTTTTTCAAGACAAGACATAAAATAAAAAGCCCCGCTGTGTCGGGGCTTACGAAATTATTGTCGCTTATTTCTATTTCTGATTTACAGACTGAGAAAAATTTGAACAAAGACTATTTCATTAACACAAACTTGCGGGATGCAGAATATTTTCCAGATTCAATTTTATAGACATATACTCCACTGGAAAGTTCACTAGCATTAAACACCACTTCGTATCTGTCAGCTTTCTGATAAGTGTTAACAAAGGTTGCAACTTCCTGACCAAGTAAGTTATAGACCGCTAATTTAACAAATCCATCTTCCGGAATTGAATAACTTATTGTTGTACTCGGATTAAAAGGATTTGGATAATTTTGATCAAGAGCAAATTCAAGTGGAAGTTCAAGGACAACATTAATCTCATTTGAGTATTCAAAACTTCCGTCGAAGTCAATTTGCTTTAGTCTGTATGTATAGTTACCAGTTTCAAGTTTCGAATCAACGAAAGAATAAGATTTAGGTTCTGTTGTTGTTCCAAATCCAGCCACATATCCAGCTTCTTCAAAAGATCCTTCCTTATACTTTCTTTCAATAGAAAATCCCTGGTTATTGGTTTCAGTCGCAGTCATCCAGCTAAGTTCTACCTCATTTTCAATTACACTTGCGTTAAAAGAAACCAGTTCAACAGGAATTGTATAATCAATGTTTGCAATTCTAGTTCGCCAGTTGAAAGAACCTGTAGAAGGCTGGTATTGATTAATATACCAGAAATTCACTCCATTCGGATCAACAACCATCTGTGTATAATCGCCCCATCGATCTAATCCTGTCTGCGATCCTAAACCTGCATGTATTGTCTCTTCAGTAATTGTCATCTGTCCAAGCGGATCTGCTGGATATCTGCCAGTGAATCTTATAGAAGGAAACATAGAAGCACTTGACACAGAGTAACCTAAAGCAATCTGACCAGCTGCGTTAATCGCAATACTTCCCATCCATCTGTGTATGCCATCTGCCGGGGCATATGTACCTTCTTGATATAAACTCCATGCAGCTCCAGTATTCCGAAATTCATACCATCTCATTCCTGCACGATTAGCTCCCGCGTTAATTGTATGACAAACGACCATTGATTGGTGAGTACCAAAATTTCTGTAATCAAGGCGGTTCATAGTCATTACATCAAGGTCATCGAGCATTTGTGAGGTTCCTTGTTGAGGAATACCTGATATTCCACCGAAAGGAGATGTTGTTAAAAATGTTGGTCCGGTGAAAGTAGAATTAGCTGTAGTTACCCAATCAACATGAAATTGGAAAATGTCAAAACCATCAGTTCCTCCATATCGTGAATTATCATGTATTTGACCAAAATAATTTGGTGCACCCGCTGTTGGAGTTGTTGTACCATTCCAATCAGATGGAAGTAATGACCAGGTCGTACTTGAAGGACGGGTAAACATTACCATCTGTGCTGAATTTCCGCTCAACATTTGTGATCTTTGAAATGCAGCTACGATTGTCCCGACATATCCTGGATTGAAAGAATTCGCAGACATATAATAACCATCAGGCCAGATACCAAATTTTGGGTAATCCGGAATTCCTGTACTGAATGTAAATCCATAACGATGCCAAGAACCTGTTGGATCTCCAGTCTGTGATATTGCAACGAGAATATAAGATGGACTGCTTGGATAATTTGGTAAAGAAAATTGAGCAATGAACCATCTTCCAGCAGCTTCATCGTAAAGTACAATAGGATCCCCATCATTCAAACTACTAGACCAGGGACCAGGAAAACCGGACCAAATAGTACCAAGGTTCGAGGGACCTAAAAGTGATGTACCTGTTTTGTTCCATATCTGAAAACGAACATTTGTTGCAGCCATATAATGATTTGGGCCTACATCCCCGGACGGATCTGGAGGTGCATATCCCATAGATGCGGGACCATCCCAGGTTTGAAAAACAAAACCATCGTTTCTATTACCCATATTTTCTTGAAGAACAGGGTCATATTGATAAAAATCTTCAAACTTCGGATGATCAATTAAAAGTGGAACAACACCATCACGCCACTTTGATTGCGTAATTGGTAATTCCGGTATATCACGAAGTGGTGGAGAAGTATCATGGTTTACACTTTGCACAACTATCGGACCTGAATTCAAATCGCCTTGTGCAAAAGTGATTTCAGGGACAATTAGAAGAACTGACAACGCAAATTTGAATATTTTTTGCATTATATCTCCTTGCTTAATTAATGTATTAGAAATGTTTTAGTTAAAGAAAAAGTTATTATGTTGAAATGGAATAGTATGATCAATGTTGATTTATTTTTAAATAATGTTTATTAAATATAAAAAAGTTTTTATGTATGATAAAAATGGAAGCATTTGTCATTTTAGTAGTAACATTTTCAAAGTCTTTGTGAAATCACCTACATTCAGTTTATAGAAATAAATACCGCTTGTCTTATTCTTACCCAAGAATTCAACTTTATGGCTGCCAGCGGACAATTCCCCGTTAAATAGAGTTTCTATTTCGTTTCCGATAATATCAAAGACTTTTAAGTTAACAAAAGATTTTTCCGGTATACTGAAACTTATTGTTGTTAATGGGTTAAAAGGATTTGGATAATTCTGTTCGAGATTAAATTCTTTTGCAAATAATTTATCCGCATCAATAATACCTGATGTTGAATCAGGTCTATATTTAATAATTGCTCCTCCATTTCCCACACCGATACCATGTAATGAATCCGGAAAAGTTAATTCGAAAATAGCTAAACTATGTGGTGAAAATATTTGTGACCAGTTCTTTCCGGAATCCAGGCTGTAAATTAATTTTCCTTCTCCTCCTAGGGGAGCCCAAACTTCTTTATCTGTTCTGAAGTCAATATCCCATGCTGACCCTGCGATTCCAATATGTTCAAAATTCCAATTTAGTCCCCCATCTGAGGTTCGCACTATTTCAACACCATATCCCAATGATTCAAAATCACCACCGACAGCCAGAACTTGTAAAGAATCAATCAAGTGAAGTTGGTTGATCGGGTCTAAAGCAACCGCTGGCGTATCAATAACATACCAAAAATCTCCACCGTTATTTGTCCACCATATAATTCCACAGCAATCAATTGCTCCTCCACATGCATAACCATATTTATCATTGTAAAATTTAATATCAAAAACTGGTAACGTTGAAAAATTAGATGAATCAATTACGGCATTTCTCCAGGTTCTACCTCCATCAATTGTTTTAACAATAGGTAGTTTAACAAAGGGAGTTCCTTTTCCACCCATCCATCCATTTAATGAATCAAGAAAAACAATACACTGGCTAAAAATATCTTTTTCGGGTTCTTGAAAACTTATCCAGTTAACTCCTCCATCTGTAGTCTTCAAAACATAAGTTCCAAATGGAAAATTGTAATATTCCCAGTAAATGGCCCAGCCTAATTCCTTATTTAAAAAGTAAACATCTTTGATGTTATTCAATGTTTTACTATCCTGAATAATCCAATCGGTTCCCCCATTTGATGTATGAATAATTATTCCTGAATCTCCTACAGCCCAGCCATATGAGCTATCTACAAAAAAAACTGAATTTAGATTATAATTCGTTGGGCTACTCAAGCGTTCCCATGTTCCCTGGGCATAAATAGGAAATTGAAAAACATATAGGGACAGTATCAGAATTATATTGGGATTCACGAAAATCATTTAAAAATACATTCTCAATTAAAATCTTTTTAACTGGTATAACTTCGACTAATTTAAGAAATATTGAATCATTTCTTTAAAAGAAAGCTCATGCAAACTTAATCTTATAATTGAATGATTTCAATTAGAATACATTTGAGGGAATAAATAACTAATTTTAGAGAAAGTATTAAAAAAGAATTTTATTCTCTTCGGATTATCGAATGTTATATCTGGCACTATCAATTTTCATACTATTCCTGATTAATCTTTTGTTGATTTATTCAGCTAAAAGAGTTTTTCAAGTATGTAAAAGCGAAAATGTGGAAGTAAATATTTCCATTATAATCGCAGCTAAAAATGAATCAAGAAACATCAGGCAGTTACTGGAAGCTTTACAGAATCTCGACTATCCTTCAGAGATGTACGAAGTAATAATTGTTGATGATAACTCGACAGATAACTCTTTTAACATACTAAACTCTCAAATCGTTTCTCTCAAGAATTTTTCAGCATTTGAATTAAGGAACGAAAACAAAATCGGCAAGAGAGAGGCGTTGTCATTTGGAATAAGCAAGGCGAAGTATCCTTTTATCTTAATTACGGATGCTGATTGCCGACCTCAAACAAATTGGTTGAAAGCCTGCTCAAAAAACTTTTCACTTGGTCATTTTATGCTATTTGGAATAGCACCATTTTATCAAGACGAAGGTTTTGTAAATAAAATATCCTGCTTTGAAAATTTACGCAGCACCTTTCTTTCTATCTCAATGGCCTCAATTGGATTGCCGTACACTGCAGCAGCAAGAAATTTTGGATTTACTAAAGAAGCTTTTAATGCAATCGGAGGTTATTCCCAAACAAACGATACCATAAGCGGTGACGACGATTTGTTGCTGCGGGAAGCAGTTAAAAAAAATTTGAAGATTGGAATTGTAACAGATGCCAACTCATTCGTCTACTCAGATACAAAAAAAACATTTAAGGAATATCTTAATCAAAGAGCAAGGCACACTAAAACTTCACTGCATTATCTGAAAAAACATCAGTTAGTTCTTGGGTTCTGGCATCTGCTTAATTTATTTTTTCTTCTTTCACCAATACTAATGCTTTTTAATTTTCTTTTTGCAATTCTACTTCCTGCTAAACTCGTTATTGATTTCTTCATTAATACTGTTTTTCAAAAAATACCTGGATATAAATTTTCAATGGCAGAACGCTTTTATCTCCAGATTTTTTACGACGCACTTCTTGTTGTCCATTTTTTCAACGCTTCGTTTTCTAAAATCAAATGGAAGTAAAAGCAACAATCCAGAGAGAGTATAATCCATCGCATCCAAATTTTGAACGTTGGCAGAAAGCCCGCGATCTCTCGGAGGAGAGAGCGAAATTTGTAAAAAGTATAATTGAAAAGGTAACTGAATTATCAGGTAAAATGATCTTGGATCTCGGCTCAGGTGAAGGAAGCACTTCGCAGCTGCTTTCTAAAAATAATTTTGTTGTAAGTCTGGAAGTAAAACTTGAGCGAGTAAAAAAAATCAGCAATTCAAAATCGCTAAAACCTTTGTTGGCTGATGCTTTTCAACTTCCATTTAAAAAAAAATCTTTTGATGTTATTATTATGCAGGATGTAGTTGAACATATTGCGTTTACTGATAATCTGGCTGAGGAGTTATTTTCACTTCTGAAGAGTGGTGGAATAATTTATCTGAGTACACCTAACAGGCTATCGCTTATTAATATTATTGCTGATCCGCATTGGGGAATGCCTCTGCTTTCACTCTTCAATCGAGAGCAGATTAATAAATATTTCATGAAATATTTCAGAAAATCTGATTACAACAGGACAGATATTGCTGAATTGCTTTCGCTCAACGATATCTTTAAAATATTTAATAGGGAATTTTCTATTAATTTATTTACTAATTACTCTGTTCAATATTTATTCGATGGGGGTGAAGGATTAGTATGGAGTAATTTTCATTTGAGAATAGTAGAGATTATAAAATCTTTTGGTTTGAAGAAAATTTTATTAAAGATGGCTAATGATGAACACGGTATAATGAATAAATTCTTCACACCAACATTTTACATTGTATTTAAAAAGTTATAGCTCTTTTGATATCGCAAACTAAAAAATTATTTTTCACCAGTTAAAATGGAAGATAATGGATTACAAACAATTAGCTGAATTGGCTATCAAAGCCAAGCAGAATGCTCTGCCGGTTTACTCAAATTTTTATGTCGGCGCAGCTGTATTAACAAATGATGATAGATCATACACCGGATGCAATGTTGAGTCAAGTTCATACAGCTTAACTATTTGTGCCGAACGCAATGCAATTTTTAAAGCAATCTCTGAAGGTGAACGCGAATTTAAAGCAATCGCCGTAGCCGGTGATACGGAAGATTTTATTTCACCGTGCGGCGCCTGCAGACAGGTAATCAGCGATCTATGCGGGGAAATTGAAATTGTCCTCGTAAATGCAAACGGTGAGTACATCGTAAAGAAAACCTCTGAACTGCTTCCCTTTGCATTCGGGGATAAGGATCTTGAATAATCCAAATACAATTTTATAATTTATTTTTTATTTATTGAAACAATGAGAGACATTCCACCACATCAACTTCCGAAAGACATCGGCTGGATAGAAGTGATCACAGGATGTATGTTCAGCGGTAAAACTGAAGAGCTGATCCGCCGACTGAGAAGAGCCCAAATCGCAAAACAAAATGTGAAAATCTTTAAACCAAAAATAGATTCCAGGTACTCAGAAAAATCGATTGTATCTCATAATGAACAATCACTTCCTTCAATTTTAATCGAAGATGTTATTGAAATACTTTCCTATGCTGATGATGCCCAGGTTATTGGAATTGATGAAGCTCAGTTTTTTAATGAGGGAATTGTTCATATTTGCAATTTGCTTGCTTCGAAAGGAAAACGGGTAATTGTAGCAGGACTCGATCAGGATTACACAGGAAAACCATTTGAACCTATACCTCAACTTCTGGCAGTTGCTGAGTATATAACAAAGGAGCATGCAATCTGTGTTATATGCGGAAATCCCGCCGATAAAACACAAAGGAAAATTGCTGAATCAGAAAGAGTAATTGTCGGAGCCGCCGATATTTATGAAGCGCGCTGCCGCAAGTGTCACTATATCCCAAAAGAAGAGTAGAAGAAGCATATGGATCCTATTTCATTATTTAGAGGTATAGCAGGAATTCTACTTCTTGTAGGTATCTCATTTCTTCTTTCAAACAATAAATCAAAAATTAATTGGCGGTTGGTCGGTGGTGGACTTGCGCTGCAACTGATTTTTGCCGTACTAATTCTCAAAGGTGAATCACTACGTCAAATATTTACACCGCTTGGATGGCCAAAGGATTTTTTTAATTGGATAAGCTATTTCTTTGTGCTCGTTCTCAACTTCACTTCAGCAGGAGCGCAGTTTGTATTTGGTGATCTTGCCAAACCACCTGGTGCAGAAGGAAGTCTCGGTTCATTCTTCGCTTTTCAAGTGTTGCCGACAATTATTTTCTTTGCAAGTTTAATGTCACTTCTTTACTATCTCGGCATAATGCAATTAATAGTTAAAGGGATGGCCTGGATAATGGCAAAGACACTAGGAACAAGCGGCGCAGAGTCGCTTTCAAATTCTGCTAATGTATTTGTCGGACAAACCGAAGCTCCACTAATGATAAAACCATTCTTGAATAACATGACAAAGAGCGAGCTGCTGACAGTCATGGTTGGTGGAATGGCAACTATCGCAGGTGGAGTTATGGCTGCATACATTCAGATACTCGGATCAGCATATGCTGTTAAACATGGAATTCCACTCGAGCAGGCACAGCAATTATTTGCGACTCATCTTCTCGGTGCGAGTGTTATGGCAGCACCGGCAGGAATAGTCATATCAAAAATTATGTACCCTGAAACTGAAGAGCCGGTTACGAAAGGAACTGTTAAAATTGAAGTTGAAAAGAATGCTTCAAACATTATTGAGGCTACGGCTAACGGAGCTGCAGACGGCTGGAAGCTTGCAATTAATGTTGGTGCAATGTTAATCGCATTCATTGCGCTGATAGCATTAGTTAATTATTTATTAAATGGATTGGGAGAAATAATAAATGTAAATGAATCTCTTAAATCAAATTTCGGCCAGCCGTTAAGTTTTCAATTGTTGATTGGATTGGTATTACAATTTGTAGCATTTGGAATTGGTGTACCGTGGGAAGATGCATTGAATTTCGGTAGTCTGTTAGGGGTAAAAATTGTTCTAAGGTTGGTAAAATATTGAATGAAAAATCTGTTCTAATGCTAACATATGCATTATGTGGTTTTGCTAATTTCAGCTCGATTGCAATTCAAATCGGGGGAATAAGTCCGCTTGCACCTGACAGAAAATCTGATATCGCTGCTCTTGGGATTAAGGCAGTCATCGGAGGAGTGATTGCAACTTTAATGACTGCAACTCTGGCTGGTTTACTCTTCGGTTAGAATGATTGACTTGAATTTTAAATACAAAGATTCAATAAATTATTTAATCAGTGAATCTCCATTTACTCCAGAAGTGGCTCTTGTTCTTGGAAGCGGACTTGGAAATTTTGCTGATTCAACTGAAAAAGTTAAAACAATTGCGACAAGCTCAATTCCGAATTATCCGAAATCATCTGTTGAAGGACATAAAGGATTAATTCACTTCTCAAAAATTCAAGATAAAAAAATATTAATCTTCCAGGGACGTAATCACTTTTACGAAGGTTATGGATTAAGCGATTGTGTTTCCCGTGCTTCTTGCAAAAAAAATTGGCTGTAACAAAATTATCTTCACAAATGCTGCCGGAGGTGTGAATAAAAGTTTTAGTCCCGGCGATCTTATGCTTGCAGATTCATTCAATGGAATGAACATAAAAAAAGAATTAACGGAACTAATTGGTATTTCATCTATTGAATCAAAAAACAATTTTTCGAATTGCCCTTCTGCAAAGATGAATGAAAAAATAAAAGCTGCTGCCAAAGAGAATTCAATACATCTGCAATCAGGAATTTACTGGTACACAAAAGGTCCAAGCTATGAAACACCCGCTGAAATTAGAATGATACAGAAATTCGAAGGAGATGCCGCTGGCATGTCGACTGTTCATGAGGCTGTATTTGCATCATATCTTGGAATGGAAGTCGCAATTATTTCCTGTATCACAAATATGGCTTCAGGAATTTCAGCTCAAAAACTTTCACATCAGGAAGTGACAGAAACGGCAAACCAGGTCGCTGCAAAATTTACTTTATTATTGAAATCGGCAATTCCCAGAATATAATTCCACTCATTATTACCTTTATTTTAATTGACTTTGTAAGAGGCAACCCCTAATTTTGGCAGTTCATTTTTATAATTTCAAATCACTTCATTAATCAGGTATGAAAGAATTTAGATTTAGACTTATAATCATTATAGCTGCGATTGTTTTAGCAGTGTATCTTCTATATCCAACTTACCAGGACTACCAGAACAGCAAGGATATTAAGCAAACACTGGAATCGGAAAGACAACAGCTTATCAAAGAAAACCCGGACATCACAAAAGCACAAATCGATAAAGCTCTCCGCTCAGTGGAAGACAGCATACTCGCTTCCGATCCTGACATTGTAAAGACAAGGGAAAAAAGAATCAAGCTAGGTTTGGATTTGCAGGGCGGTATGCGCATCGTTTTAGAAGTTAATACTGCAAAGCTTCTTGAAAAGCTAGCTAAAAATCCGGATGAAACATTTAGAAATGTCTTGGCTGAAGCACAAAAAGAATCCGAAAGAACGGATGAATCTGTGGTTGACATTCTTGCAAGAAAATTTGCTGAAAGAGATATTCGTTTAAGCAGATATTATGGAACAATAAGGGATGAAGATTCTCAAATATTAACTACACTGAGTGAAAATGCTGAAGACGCTGTTACACGTGCCGTTGAAATTATTCGTAACCGTGTTGACCAGTACGGAGTAAGCGAACCATCCATTCAGCGGCAAGGCAGCCGGAGAATTATCGTTGAGCTTCCGGGTGTTGCAAGAGAAGAAGAAGCAAAAAAATTGTTGCAGGGAACGGCATTGCTTGAGTTCAGAATAGTGCGTGATGCTGATTTTACTTTCCCTATCATGCAAAAAATTGATGATGTACTAGCAGGAAAAGTTTTAGACGATACAACAAAAACCACTTCAACCGAAAACGGAACAGAGACTACACAGACTGATACTTCAATTGCATCAACCGATACAACTGAAAATCAGGAACAGCTTTCAGAAGAAGAATTTAAGAAGCAGCATCCGTTTTTCTCGATTGCATTGCTGGATCCTCAGGGAAGAAGCGCTGATGCATACGTTAAGGCACAGGATAGAAATAAACTTGAGCTAATGCTCAACCGACCTGATGTTCAAAAAGTAATTCCGAACAATGTAGAATTTAAATTCCATGCCCGACCTCAGAATGATGCTGAAGGTAATGATTTCTACATAATGTATCTTGTAAATAAAGAGCCGGAGCTTACGGGTGGTGTTATTACTGATGCAATCGCTAATATTGATCCGAACACTTCAGCACCAATTGTAAGCATGACTATGAATTCAGAAGGCGCAACCGAATGGGCAAGAATAACAGGCGCTAACGTAAATAAAAGAATTGCAATTATGCTTGATGGCGGGATTTTCTCTGCACCGGTAGTAAAAGGAAAAATTCCCGGCGGAAGATCGCAGATAGAAGGTATGGCAGATCTTAATGAAGCGAAGCTGCTCGAGATCGTGTTGAAAGCGGGTGCTCTCCCCGCTCCAGTTGATATAATTGAAGAAAGATCAGTCGGTCCATCACTAGGAGAAGATTCAATTAACAAAGGATTACTTTCTGTAATACTTGGTTACGCGTTAGTTGGAATTTTTATGATTATCTATTACCAGCGAGCCGGCACAATCGCTGCCGCAGCTTTAACATTCACAATTTTATTTATACTTGGTGTACTGTCAGGATTCAATGCAACACTCACGCTGCCAGGTATTGCAGGTATAATCTTAACAATCGGTATGGCTGTGGATGCCAACGTGCTGATCTTTGAAAGAATAAGAGAAGAATTAGGTACCGGGAAAACTGTCAGGGCATCAATAGACAGCGGATTCTCTCGTGCATATTCAGCTATCATCGACTCTAACATTACAACTTTTATTACAGGTATAATTCTTTATCAGTTTGGAACCGGCCCAATTCAAGGCTTTGCCTTAACACTGATGATAGGTATCGCAGCAAGCTTATTCAGTGCACTTGTTATTGCAAGAGTAATTATGGATGTAATGGTTTCTAAAAACGTTCCCGTAACAGTAGGTTAAAAACAAAAGTTTTAAGGAGTTCTCTTTTACTATGAGATTATTTGAAAAATTAAATTATGACTTCCTCGGAAAAAGAAAGACTGCTTACATTCTCTCAGCTTTATTATTCCTTATCGGAATAATTTCTGTGATTGTCAGAGGATTTCAATTTGGAATAGACTTTAAAGGCGGTGCCGAAATAGTTTTACAATTTGAAAAGCCGGTTAATATTGCTGAGGTTAGAGCCGATATTGACAATATCGGACTCGGTAACATTGAGGTAAAAACATTCGGCGGTGAGACCGGCGTGATGATCAGAACTGAGCTACAAGTAATACCAGCGGAAGTTTATCCAAAAGTAATCACAGCTATTGAAGATGAAATTGAAAAACTTCAAGCCGGAGTATCAAGAAAAATTATTGATTCTTCAGCCAGCTCTGTTACTTATGAATTTAATAATCCGGAAGATGCAAATAATATAATTGACGGATTATTTGAAGCAGGATTTCAATCTGGTCGTATTTCTGAAGAACCTGATAATACACAAATGATTGTTAGTGTTGGTATCGCCGATTGGATCAAAGAAAACCTGAGAGATAAAATTAAGGACAATTCATTTACGGTACTCAAAGAAGACAGGGTTGGACCAAAAATTGGCTCAGAGTTAAAACGTGATGCTGTACTTGCAATATTTTTTGCGCTTCTTGCTATCCTGGTCTATTTGGGATTCAGATTCAAATTTATTTTTGCATTCGGTGCCGTTGCAGCTTTGTTTCATGACGTTCTTATAACTCTTGGACTTTTTGCTGCGTTGTACGGTTTAATCCCGGGATTGAACCTTGATATCGATTTGACAATTGTAGCTGCATTTTTAACTCTTATCGGTTATTCAATCAACGATACCGTTATTGTATTCGATCGTATCAGAGAGAATTTAAAGATACATAAAACAAGACCATTGGTAGATGTAATAAATACGAGTATCAGTCAAACGATGAGCAGAACAGTTTTAACCGGAGGTACCACACTTTTGACAGTTCTTGTACTTATGATATTTGGCGGTGAAGTACTCAGAGCATTTGCATTCACCTTATTCTTTGGAATAATTATCGGTACTTACTCATCAATTTTCGTTGCTAGTACGCTCGTTTATGATTACGCGATGAAGTATCACAAAAAAGTAGAATTTTAATTTTTTTAGTTAGCCGGAAACCAAGCTTTCCGGCTTTTTTTTATTCGGTGGCTAACCCTCATTTCACTAAATCCTTCATTTGCAATTAATCCAATTAATATTATTTTAATTCCGAGCTAATTAACAATACTTGCTAACTATCAAAGGAATAATCTTGAGCACAAAACTTTATGTGGGCAATATTCCATGGGCATTCAATAATGAAAAGCTAATGGACACATTTAAGACTCACGGAAATATCATTTCCGCAAAAGTTGTAACCGATAGGGAGAGCGGAAAATCAAGAGGATTTGGCTTCGTTGAAATGGAAAACGAGAGCGATGCAAACAATGCAATAAAAGCCCTTAATGGTTCAGAGATAAACGGAAGAAAAATTGTTGTCTCAACTGCCAAGACCAGTTAGTTTAATTAATTTCAAATAATAATATTCAAAAAAAATCCCTGCATAACGCGTACATTAGTGCAGGGATTTGCTCTCTGATAATTTCGGCTTAAATAATATTTGCTGGCTCTGATTCTTTAATGGTTCCCCTGTTTATTTTATAACCCGCTTGGAACCAGGAGTTAATACCACCGCTTAAATTATAAACTTTGCTAAAACCTTTTTTTAACAAAAAGCTCGCAGCAATTGCAGACCTGTCACCGCTGGCACAATAAACTACAAGTTCTTCTTCCTTCGAAATTTTGTCAAGATTTTTTTCAAGCTGACCAGCGTGAATATTAACAGATTCAGGAATACTTGAAATATCGTACTCAGTATAACTTCTCACATCAATAACTTTATATTTTGAAATATCCTGATTTAATTCATTTACACTGATTTGGTTTAAGATTTCGATATCCATGCCTGAGGATTCAAGTTTATCGATATCAGAAATGTATCCCTCAAGATTATCGATACCAATTCGTATCAGTGCTCTGTTTAAAGCATCCACTCTTCGCTCTCGTGCAATCAGGATTATTGGTCTGTCATATTCAAGCATCCACCCTGCCCACGTGCTGAATGAATTGTTATCCTGAATGTTCAAACTTCCCAGGATATGACCTCCGGCGAAACTCAGCTTGTCACGTGTATCAACAATCTGATAATTATTCTGGATGGAATCTTTAAATCTAGCTACGCTTAATCTTGCAGGATGCGGAACAGAACCAAGCACCCTAGGACCGATCTTATTTAGTTTTTTCATCATCGCAAAATATTTAGGTGGTTCCGGCTGACCATCAAGCAGAGTTCTGATAAAAGTTTCTTCATCATTAATCTTCAAGGCCCAATTGGAAAGTTTTTCATATCCAATAGTTGAACTTGGAACAGCACCAAGAGATTTTCCGCAAGCAGATCCGGCGCCGTGTGCCGGCCAAACCTGCAAATGATCAGGTAGCTCTTTAAATCTTTTTAAAGACTGAAACATCTGTCTCGCACCGGCAATCATGGTTCCTTCATAACCGGCAGCTTTTTCAAGCAAGTCTGGTCTTCCGACATCACCTACAAAAACAAAATCTCCCGTGAATATCATTGATGGCTCTTTGCTTGCCGGTAAGTCAGTCAGTATGAACGAGATATGTTCAGGTGTGTGCCCGGGAGTATGCATTACTTCAAGATTTATATTCCCGATTTTTATTATATCTCCATCTTTCAATCCAATATGATCAAACTGGTACTGCCAGTCATTTCCACCTTCATTGGATAAATAAATTTTGGCACCGGTTTCATGAGCAAGTTCAAGTGAACCGCTTAAAAAATCTGCATGAATGTGCGTTTCAGCAATATGAGTGATACGAAGATTTTCTCTTTCTGCAATTTCGAAATAAGTATCAATATCTCTTTTAGGATCAATGACAATTGCTTCTTTTGTTGCCTGGCATCCGACAATGTAGCTTGCCTGTGCTAAACCTTTTTCATATATACGTTCAAAAAACATCTGTATTCCTTAATTACATTTTTGTTAGATAGATAATTCTTTTTTGCCGTTCCAGCCGATTATTCCCGGCTCAAGATTGTACACTTTTTCGAAGCCCACTTTTAGCATGTAGTTACCAGCGTGAAAGCTTCTGTTACCGCTACGACAATAAACGTAATAGCTTTTACTTTTGTCAAGCTTGTCAATTTCTTCAACGAAAGAAGGACTATTTATATCTATCAGAATAGAATTAGGAATTCGAACCATCTGATGTTCCATCGGAGTGCGTACGTCCAGCAGAACGGCATCTTTATCCTCTTCCATTTTTTTCTCAAAAGTTTTTGCATCAAGATTTTCTACTAGTTTCATAATTCCTTTTTGTGATTTTTTCTTGAAAATCAGATGAATGAAATGGTGATAGGTTTCAGGCAAAAGCCAAATAAAAAACCCCTGCTTTTGGGACAGGGGTTATAAATCAAATTATTCCGGAAAATCTGGATTAATCAAATAAAGCTTCGAGCTTTACATAGTTTGTATGAACTTCTTCCAGCGCTTTATCCAGATCGGCTGTATCTGCCTTTTCGTCTTTTAGAGCTTTTAATGTTTTTGTTGATTCGTACAGTTTATTCGCATTTTCAACGAAAGGCTCCGTTTTATCTGCTGCCCATTTTGGAAGCACACAAGTAGTAAGCTCACCAGCACGCATATCAAGATCATCAACAGCCTTACCGAACTCTTCCATATTTTTATTGGGCCAGTAGTGATGGTAGATCATATACAGCACTTTGTGGAATTCATCGACTTCTTTTGTTACCGGCCTGATAATTCTAACAAGCATTTCATAATCAGAATGAAGCTCTTCTGCAGCATTCAGCATAGCCGGTTCATCACTGCCTTCCATAGCTTTGTTATATCCTTCAACTGAAGAACGTAATTTTGCAACTCCCTTATCCCATTCACCCTGCTTGTCTCTGAGAATACCAGGTAATTCTGCATCAAAGATTTTTTCAGCACCTTCGTTCACCTGCTGCGTCATTTCTTTTAACATCGCATAATTTTTTTCAGGATAAGCTGTATGCCAGATTGGATAAATCACTTCGTGAAAATCATAAAGTTCGGGAACTGAGCTGTCAATTTCTGAGGAATGCTGGTCTTCCTGCGAAAATAACGGAAGAGATATAAGTAAAATAAATAAGAAAATTAATTGAAATTTTGTTTTCATAGTAACCCCATAATGATTGATTTTTTTCAGCACAAATTTAATCAAAATTAGGGAATCATTATGATGATAAAGAATGAGCTATGCAGTTACGAAAACATCTCCTGTTTGAAAGAGAAGAGACAAACTATTTTTTACCTTCTGAAATGGTGTGGTAAAGACTATTCTGATCTATTTCAATCCTACTGACCGAAGAATCCGGATTGAAGCTTTCAATTGCATGTTCAACGCTGTTAAAACACTCCAAGATTTTTGCAATCCCGATAACGCGGAAGGACTCAATATCTGTTATTTGCGGGAAAACCAATTTCATAACACCGTGCTTTTCATTTATTCTTTTAAATATTTTAACGATCATCCCAATAAAAGTGGAATCGATGAAAGAACAGTCGGAAAGGTCTATTATTATTTTCTCTTTGTCAAAAAGAGAATCGTTTGCAAGAGTTTCCCATAAAAATTGAGAATCCCGCATCGTTGCTGCAGGAAGATCAACTTTTACGATTACTATATCTTTTTTGTAGCTGATAGTGAAATTTTCCATATGTTTTCTCGTTACGTATTTACCGAAAGAGCTTGAACTAATAACTTTTTAATATTACCATAATAGTGCCATTCCAAATTCACATTTTAGAGAAATTTGGAAAGAAATAAATAAAAAAATGAGATTGGAGATTATTTTGAAACAAAATGAGAATTTTTAGAGGTGAGTATATGGCTCCTGAGAAATGAGTTACTTAACCTTCACCACAACCATTGTCATATCATCGTTGACCTCGGCAGAACCCCGGAAGGATTTTATTGATGCCCAGATCTCATTGACTATCTCTGAAGAGCGCGAAGTTGTTTTATTCTTAAGAATTGAATTCAGATTATCATCACCAAAAAGTTCATTGTGTTCATTCATTGCTTCGGTAACACCGTCAGTGAAGAAAGCATAAGTTTGCCCCGGGCAAAGCTTCACTTCTTCTTCAAGAAGGGATTTTTCAAAAACTATTCCTCTTTCAATGCCGACGCCAAGTCCCTGTGTTCTGTATGACTGAACAGTTCCGTTGGTTGCTTGCAGCACAGGCATATGTCCTGCACGGCAGAACTTTACGGTTCTTTTTTCCAGATCAAAGAGAGCGAGAGTAATTGTAACAAACCAGCTTTTATCAAGCTCGTCGTAAATTCTTTTGTTTATATCGACAAGTATTTCTTTGGGAGATTTATCATCCATACAGCTAAGCTTTATCATCGTCTGCAGCTTTGTCATATAAAGTGAAGCGGATAATCCTTTACCGGAAACGTCACCAACAATCACAAATAGTTTTGTATCGGAAATCTGAATCAGATCGAAATAATCACCGCCGACCTGCATTGCCGGAATCATTTCACCGCAGATATCAAGACCTCTCATATTCGGAATGCATTGCGGAAGAAGACCCTGCTGAATTTTTCTGGCAAGATCAAGATCTCTTTCAATCTTCTGCTTCTCCACTTCCGATTTGTAGAGACGAGCATTCTCGATTGAAATGGCAGCCTGGTTTGCAGCCGCCCATAAAAGTTCAAGATCCTTTCCTGCAAAATGAGACCCGGAATGCTTCAATCCGAACAGAAGCAGACCAACTATCTTTGATTTTACCATCATCGGGATAATGGTATAGATATCTTCAGATATAAGTCTTTCTGCTTTGTCATCAGGGAAGACGATCTTAAAATCCGCTTGCTCGATAGCCGGATATTTAGTTATCAGGAATTTATCTTTTAAGAATTGAATGATCCTCGACTCAGTTATCAGGCACTTGTCATTATTCATACCAACGCTGTCCACAAGAGCTAAATTTCCTTCTTTATCACGCATCATAATTCCAAAAGTTTTAATCTTAAGTGCATCAACAAAAGTCTTCTTCATCATTGTCAGAATGTTATCTAACCCAACAACTGTAGAGAGTTCATTACTCAGATCGACTAAAACTTTTTGAGAAGCAAATTGTTCAGGATAAAATCTTTTTGTGAGAAAATCCTGAAATTTATCTTTTGTGGACTGGAATACTAAGGCAAATATGATAAAAAAGATTCCAGCTATGATACCTTGATTCTCCACTCCGAAGAATGAGCTGATGCTCTGCCCGGCTATATAAATAACAAAGAAGTAGATTGCAGCAACTGTCGCTGTTGCCGTTCCATAAATGATTGTGTTTTTTACAACAATGCTGACATCCATCAATTGGTATTTAAAAATTGAGTAAGCAAAAATCAGAGGTACTAGTGCTACTAAAATTATTGGCATATAATATTCGGGAGAATTGTACATATTATCTGTAATGGCTGGTGCAATAAAACTCATGTAAACTGATATCACCATTGCAAATAAAAATGCAATAATAAAAAGCATTATTGGTCTCTTTTCTGCTTTTGTTTTAAGACCGCGATACTGAATTATCAAAAAAATAAAAGCAGTAATATTTCCGGCAATTGATATAAATCTAAAACCCTGAAGGATTAAAAAGAATGTCATATCATTAAATATATTGTAACCAATGGTAAGTATGGCAATGATTATTGCGATAACGGATAAAGTTGCGGGGATGATGAAAACAATCCCTTTTGCCCACTTCTTCTCAATAAATTTTAATGGATTAGGAAAGTTCCAGAAGAGATAAACCAGAACAAAAGGAGTAAAACTAACAGCGATAATCCAAATTGTACCAATTAATGTAGCAAGAATAGTATTCTCTTTATAAAAGCCGAGGAAGTTTGTTTGGAACGGTATTAAAACACTCAATGAACTTAAAACAATTAATACTGCGAGAGAGTAAAATATCTTTTGAACTTTACCATCTGGTTTTGCCATTAATACAATAAATCCAATTATCATCCAAAATAAAGAACCTAATGAGCCGGCAAGCCAATCGAATTGAATTAGTTTCTTTACATAGACCTTTGTAGTAAAAAATTTCCCGTCACTTAAATATTTATAATCAGCATACTCACCGGTATTGAAACTATTAAGAATGATTGTTGCTTGAATCGCATCTTTAATAGTTTTACCTCCAATTTCAATTAGCTGATCGCCATCTCTAATTCCGGCGTTCCATGTGACACCTCCGACTTTCACCGATTTAAAGAAATAAGCAACACTGTCCTTGCTAATTTTTTTCGGTGCCCAGATACATTCGTCATTGCTGGTTACTCTTACTTCGAGAGAGTAATAAATATTTAAAAATGCTACACCGATCAGAAATATTGAAAGAGCTACAATCAGTTTTGTACGATATTTTAATAATAACGCTTTAATTGGTCTCATAGCTTTACCGGACTTTGATTACAATCATTGTTATATCATCCGATTGAAGATTGCCCTGTGTGAAAATCTGCACATCTTCTTTAATTCCATTAAGTATTTCATCCGCTGATTTATGCATAATCTCTTTTGCTTTTTTCTCCAGTCTCTCTTCGGAATATTCTTCGAACTCAAGATTCAATGCTTCAGAAACTCCATCAGTGTAAAGTATCAAAACATCATCTTTCTGAAGCTTTACTTCTTCAAAAATATATGGAATAAAAGTCTTCATCACACCAAAAATCATCCCTCCCTGAGTCAGCTTTATTATTTCATCACCTCTGAGCAGATAAGGAGGATTGTGCCCCGCGTTAACATAAGTGAAAGTGTTGGTTCCGGTATTAATAAATCCCCAGAAAAATGTAATGAATCTGCCTTCGGATGAGTTAGCTGTGACGAGATCATTAATCATTGCAGTTGCTTCAGCAATTTTAAGATCCTGCCTGCAAATTACCTGTAAAAAAGCTTGTATATTCGCCATCATCAGCGAAGCAGGAACACCTTTTCCTGCAACATCGGCAATTGCTATGTAAAATTTCTCATCATTTATCGGAATTACATCATAATAATCTCCACCAACCTGCTTTGAGGAAACATTTAATGCGGCAATATCATATTTTTCATATTCAGGTAGAGTTTGAGGAAGCAGGTTCCGCTGAATATCTCTTGCAATTAAAAGATCTTCCTCCATCTTCTGTTTCTCAAGTGCTTCGAGGAAAAGCCTGTTATTCTCAAGTGAAATGATAGCAAGGTTTCCAACAGAATAAATGTATTCAATATCACTTAGTGAGTAGTTCCTGCTGCCAGCCCGAGTTCCAAGAAAAATAAGTCCGCGTGTTTTTCCCTGCATCTGCATCGGCACAATAAGTTCAACTCCGAAATCAGCCAGCTCAGCATAATGGCTTTTCAGTGTATCTTTTTTTATTGAATCTACTGTTTTTTGAAGATCATACTTTTTTATAAGTGTAAGAAGATTTGCGTTATCAAATTTTGAATCGAGGATATCAGGCTCATCATTTTCAAAAAGCATAACAGCATATTTCTGCACAAGAAACTGACCAAGGATTGAATAGACGAGAAGCTTAACTACTCTGAATGATTCATTGAACGAGCCGAACTCCTTGCTCAATTCAAAAAGCGAGCTCAGCCGCTGAACTCTTGAATCAAGCTGCCGGTTTACTTTTCTCAGCTCATCAATAACCATTGAATTTTGTACGGCAGTCGCAGAGATATTAAGAATGGTGTTGAGGAATTCAACGTCGTCCTCGGTGTAGTCTGATTTATTAAGCTTCTCACCAAGACAGACAATACCAATGCAATCTTCTGAAGCACTTATTTTTTCGGCAACTTTCAGATGTGCTGTGTTCATAAATGAAATCAATTCAGGATGGTCAACACAATTTACTGTTGCTTCAATTTCAGGAAACTGGTTTAATAGTTCAGAGGGGAGTCCTTTTGATGCCCTTAAAGTGATTTTATCATTTTCTTTTAAAGCGATAAGACCACGGGTTGCTAAAAATTTTCCAAGGCAGGTTAGTAAAACGTTGTTTGTAATGAACTCAAGATCAATGCTGGAATTAATGATTCTGCTAAAGTCAACAAGCGCAGTGAGGTTTCTTTTAACTTTTAAACTTTTTGCCTCCTGCATTTTCTTCAGCTGCTCCTGATTTTCTTTGAAAGCAGAACCTGGTTGTATTTTCCGGGTACGGTGGTGTATGTAACATCATCCATCAATGATTTCATGAGATACATTCCAAGACCGCCGACTCTGTGCTCACGGTAATACTTCTGCAGATCGGGTAGAGGAACTTTGTCAGGATCGAATGAACTTCCGTAGTCGATGATAGTAACAGTGAATTTCTCTTCATCGTACTCAACTTTTATAATAATTTCACCTTCGGGTGAATGCTTATATGCATGCTTGATAATATTTGTGCAAGCTTCATCAACAGCAAGGATTATCTTCTCAACAGTAGCTTCCGGTATTCCCGCATTCAGTGCATTCAGGCTTACAAAATCCCTTATTTCGGAAAGGTTTTCCGTTCTGCTTTTTACCCTGAGTTCCCCGGTTCTATTTTTTTTCCGGATAGACAACTTCAACTCCCGCTAAACTTATTAATTGCTTCCTGTTCATTCTTGTAAATTTCATACAGAAGAGGAAAACCAAGAAGATCAAATATGTTGAACACTTTATCGCTCATATTAGTAAGCTTGATATCTCCTTTATTATCTCTGATATTTTCTATGAATGCCATAAACACGCCCAAGCCTGCACTGCTTATGTAGGCGAGATCCTCAAAATTTACAACTATCTTGAATTTGCTGTCTTTAATTAATTGCGCAAAATTATTCTCAAGAGTTGGTGCTGTATGAGCATCAAGAAAACCCTTGAGATCGATAATGCTAACTTCCCCGCTTTCTCTAATTGATGTACTGAAATCTGCCATCCTTATTACTCCATCAAATTTTAATTATTGTTGCCACTTAAAAATAACTAAAGTTATGTCATCATACTGATCATGTGAACTGGAAAAAACAGTTATTTCTTTAATAATCTTGTTCGATAGCTCCTCAGCATTGAGCAAAACATTAGCCTGAAGAACATTCAGAAAATGCTTATCGCCAAAATCCTCCAGCCGTTCATTCTTTGCTTCGGTTACGCCATCAGTGTAGAGTACTATCGTATCGTCTTTCATCAGATCTATTGAATACTCTTCCAGAGTTTGTTCAAAATATTCTTTACTGCTTAAGCCCAATCCTAATCCGGAAGGTCTTATTTGCTTTGAATCGGCACCTCTCAGCAAGAATAAAGGACAATGCCCTGCACGTGCGAATATGAGTTTATTTTCTTTAAAATCGAAATAACCGTATGCCGCGCTGACAAATGATTTACTATCGAGAGTTTCTTTAAGAATATCATTTGCTTTAATTAAAATTTCTTTTGGTCTCTCCATCGTTTTTGAGAGAGACTCAAAAATTCCTTTAACTTCGGCCATAATGAATGCTGCGGAAATACCCTTGCCTGAAACATCCGCAATCACAAAGCCAAGCTTTGTTTCGCTTATCTTGAAAAAGTCATAATAATCTCCGCCGACTTCAAATGCAGGAATAAAGACAGATGCAATGTCCAGTGCCGGATATTTAGGAACATCCGATGGAAGAATTTTTCTCTGGATCTCTCTTGCTACGTCAAGCTCTTTTTCAAGTCTTTCTTTTTCAATTGATTCTTCAAGTAGTCGAGAATTTTCAATTGCAACGGAAGCATAATCAGAAAATGTTTCAATAGCACTTAGATCGTCCTGAGTAAAAATCTGGTCCTGCCCTTTTGCTGCAACAAGAATTCCCTGTGTTTCTCCGCGAGTTTTAATAGGAGAAACAGAAACAACCGAAAATAAATTTTCTGATGTGTTGTTTACAACTCTCTCTTTAAGACTAAAAGTTTTTGTCGATGTGAGATTTTCAAAACTGATACGTTCCAGAATTTGAGCTGTAAGCTTGTCGGATTCGATGAAACCAATATTTTTTGCTGCAAGTGTACTCGGTTTAACACCATTCTTCCAGATTATCCAGGAAGCTTTTGATCCGCTTAATTTCTGAGTGATATCAGTTACTGTTTCTGCGAGGTCATTAAAGTCAAGCACTTCGGTGATCAGTTTACTGAAATACTGAAGCGATGTAACTTCCTGAGCTTTCCTGTCGTATGCTTCTGCGGTCGGGAGATGAAAAAGTGTTGTAAAGAAAAGGAACACAAAATAAATTGAGCCGTAAATCATTATCATCTGGTTGAACTGTCTCAACGATGGAGAGAAAGCTGTAAGTATCTGACTGTAAATATTCCCTTCAGCACTATTGAGGATATTAACAATAAATAGGATTGTAATGACAAAAGAAAGAAGTAACAGGTAAGTCTTTTCTTTTTTGGAAAGAAAAGCAATCCAGGAAATCCGGATTGAATTAAATATCATCAGCAGTACAGACACAGCAAAAAACGTTGTGCTCAAAAAAGAGAGTTCTTCATCACTGAAAAAATTAATTGATAAACTTGCCAGTATGAAAAACACAAGCATTGTATTAAAATAAACTTTTACATTTTTTCGCTGATTCAAAAAAAAGAAATGTCTTAGCGTAATTAAAAAGAATGAAATAAAACCGATCATCAGCATTACGTAGATGAACGAAACTATATTGTAAACGAGTCCGGGATTGTTGAGCTTTAAATTAATGTTATCGAAAATCCCCGGCAGCAGGTAATCGGAGAAGACGAGAATGAAAAACATAATTGCTAATAGTATTCCAACATTCAGCACAAGTGAAAGAGGAGCTGCTGTGCGGCTGTTCTCGAATTTTATCAAGGCAAGCAGCAGGAAGAAGATTGAGGCGGCGATTATTACATCCAGTAAAAGAATTAAAATGAAAGTATCGGGTGTTCCAAAAAATATCTTAAACACAAACATCAATGCCGAGGCAATAAAGAAAAATTGTGCTTGTGTGCTTACGATATTTTGTTTTATGAAATTCAACTTAAGAGCAGCATGAGTGAATATTTTATAATTCATCAGTTAAAATAATACTGCTCAAACTTAAGCGAAACCTTTAAATAGTTAAAGTTTTCAGTTATGAACGGGCTTTTTTTAGGATGGCTGAATAAAAAATGGAGATTAGCTTGTCCTCAGATACCAGTCATGATTTACTTTTTAGGACTTTTTGTCACCTCTGAATGAACCCTGATCTTTCTGCTATTTAATTCCTCACTTAATTGCTGGAGTTCTTTCTGCAGCTGTTCCATTTCTTTCTTAAATTCATCATCGGAATAGTATTTGTGAAAATAATCTCTGTTAAGCTGATATTGGATCAACATTGTATCATCGTAAGGTTTTACCGGTTTAAACTTGCTTAGGTTTTCAAGGTCAATGCCCCCATTAGCTTCCGCAATTGAATCAAGATTGAGTGAATTATAATTCACAACATAGCTGTAAACTGAATCATCGTTGAAATATTCTATCTTAATTCCGCTTTTCGATTTTTCTATTTTCGGAATTTTGTATGCATAAAAATGAATGTTGTTTGTAGCTTCCTCAATCATGGGTTCAATAGCTGCAATTTCCGGTATTGGTAATTCTGGTACTTGAAGATCTGGAATATCAACCCTGCAGATGTTTGAATCAACAACCACTTTAAAAGTACGTTCCCTGTTTGATCTTGAAGTATGCGTAATAGTAGAATCAAAATTAAAATTAAGAGTAAATTGCTTTATCTGTTTTTCCTGGGCTTTCAGATGTATCTCAAGCTCTTTCATTTCTTTCTCAAAATTTTCCGCATCAAACTGATAAGAATCAGCAAAGATTGAATCGGGAGTAACAAATATGTATTTGTCACCGGAGACATTTTTAAGCTTTTCAACGGCTTTAACAAGTTCAATTTTTTCAGTACCGGAAATTCCTGCCGGAAGTATTCTATCGAACTTGGTCTTGTTAAGTTTTTCGGAAGCAACAAGCAGATCAGCAAAGATTGCTTTTCTTAAATTCCAGAGGTTTGGATTTATCGCAATAGTATTATTTTCATTAACGAGCACCTGTGCTTCAAGGGCCTTGCTGTAGCTTCCGATGATCGAATCAACGGTCTGTTTCTGTTTTTCATCGAGATTCATTGCAGAAACAAATTCATCATAACTTTGCCGCTTAATTTTTTGATCAGTTGATCTTATTTCAAAAAATTCTTTCCCGGCATCATCGTACCCAAGAAGCAGGTATTGCTGCCGCGTATCGTCCAGAGGCAGTTCATTATTAAAAGCAAAGTTGAATATATCTTCGTTTGATAAATTTGCAGCAAGCAGTACAGGCTGAAGATTCTCTTTGTAAAAACCAGCAATAGCAACTTTTTGATCTTCCCAAATTTTGTCTATCAAACCGGGATTAAATTTCAGCACAACCATCAGGATTATAGTTACAGCAACTAATGCAGCAGCGGGAATCCATTTTTTTATTCCTGATGATTCACCTTTTCGTCCTTCTATTTCTGCCATCAACCTGGTTTCAAAATACGGAGCTTCGGGTATACGGTTAACACGATTACCAAGCTGTTTGATTTTTTTCAGATCATCGAGTTGTTTTTTCATCTCAAGCGAAGTTGATAAAAGCTTTTCAACTTCAGCTTTTTCCTGCAGATTCAGTTCATCATCCAAATAGGCAGATAGTAATTCTAATTTCTGTAAATCTTTTTTCATCCCATCAGCTCCTTCTCAAAAGGCTGCAGTATCTCTTTTAGTTTTTCTCGTCCTCTGAATATTCTTGATTTAACAGTACCCATTTCACAGTTGAGTGATTCAGAAATTTCCTGGTAGCTGAATCCTTCGATATCCTTCATGATCAGAGGCATTCTAAGTTTAATCGGTAATTTGGAAATTGCATCCATAACAATTTTTGAAATATCATTGTTCTCAACCGGTGTGGAATAATCCGATACTTCAATTCCATCTTCAACCGGGAAAAATATTTTCCTTACATTCATCTTCCTTAAATAATCCTTGCACCTGTTAACCGTTATCCGGTAAAGCCAGGTGGTAAACTGTGATTCGAACCTGAAATGCTTGAGATTCCGGTAAACAGTAATAAATACGTCCTGAGCTATATCATCGACTAAAGCGCTGTTGTTCATTGTTATGTAGATAATATTCCTTACTTTTTCTTTGTGTCTTCTAACAAGAATCTGAAATGCAGCGCTATCCCCATCAAGGAAACGCCTGATAATTGAGTAATCATCATCAAATGATGCAATCTGAGGCTGCTGCAAGTCCTTTTCTTCTTCTTTTGAAATCATTTTTTTAGACGCAATATTTACAGTGTTGTTCCAATTTATTAAATAATATTCTCATCAGAAAGCTATACATATAAATTGAAATTTCAGTTCGTGTTTGCAAAAGTATGCTATACTGATTAAATTTCGATGAAAATTTAAAGGAGTAATTCATGAAAATCAAAACCACCGAAAAATATGGAGCAGTAATAGTTGAATTAAAAGGAAATGTGATGGGCGGTGATGATACCAAAGATTTCAACGATCTGCTGCATAAATTAATTGACGAAGGTAAAATAAGAGTGATCATAGACTTGAGCGACGTAAAGTTCATGAATAGCTCTGGCCTTGGTATGTTGATTGGCGGTTTAACAACTATGAAAAAAGCAAATGGTTTTTATAAGCTTGCAAATGTTACAGATAAAATTGAAAGCTTACTTATAATCACTAAACTGATAACGATATTTGAGCATTACGAATCCGTCGATAAAGCAATTGAGTCATTGCCAAAATAATTCAATCAATATTTTTATTTAAAGTGACTCCGGATTGAAAAAGTCCGGAGTTTTTATTTGCATACAAAAAACTAACCTAAAGAAAAACCAATCTATGAGTGTTACAGTTCTTGTCGGGAGCCAGTGGGGCGACGAAGGCAAAGGAAAAATTGTTGACATACTTAGTGAAAAGTATAAAATAGTCGCAAGATATCAGGGCGGTGCAAATGCCGGTCACACCGTTATCATCGGTGATCAAAAATATATTCTTCACCTAATACCTTCCGGCATATTACGGGATGATGTTATCTGCGTAATCGGCAACGGTGTTGTGATAGATCCGACTGCACTATTGGAAGAAATTGAACTCCTCGAAAAAAATGGGATCAAAGTAGAAGGTAGATTATTCATCAGTCATAATGCACACCTGATAATGCCATATCATAAACTGCTGGATAAAATAATAGAAAGCGGTGATACGAAAATCGGAACAACCGGAAGAGGAATTGGTCCTTGTTACATCGATAAGTTTGCACGGAAAGGAATACGAATAGTCGACCTTCTTGACCGAACCGAACTTGAAAAGAAAATACGGTTGAATCTCAAAGAAAAAAATGAACTGCTTAAAAAAGTTTATGAGCATGAAGGTCTGGATGTTGATGCTATTGTAAAAGAATATCTTGAGTTTGACAGAACAATTGACAAATATATTAAAGATGTTCCCTCTTTCCTGAACCAGGCAATTGCTGAAGACAAATCAGTTTTGCTTGAAGGTGCACAAGGTGCGTTACTTGATGTGGACTTCGGAACTTATCCATTTGTAACATCAAGCAGTCCTACTTCCGGAGGAGCTTGTACGGGTACTGGTATTCCTCCAACAAAAGTTGATTCAGTAATTGGTATTGTAAAGGCTTACACCACACGTGTTGGCAATGGTCCCTTCCCAACTGAACTTTTAGATGAAGAAGGTGAAAAGTTACGAACTATTGGAGCTGAGTTCGGCGCAACAACCGGACGACCGAGAAGATGCGGATGGTATGATGCATTCCTTGTTGCATATTCACAAATGGTAAATGGAATTACATCCGTCGCAATTACGAAGCTCGATGTACTCAGTAGCTTTGAAAAAATAAAAGTCTGCGTTGCATATGAACTTAATGGGAAGAAAATAAAATACTTCCCTACTTCTGTCGAACAGTTATCGGCAGTAAAACCTGTTTATGAAATTCTTGATGGTTGGAATGAAGACATAAGTAATTGTCTATCCTACAGTGACCTTCCTGCAAAAACAAAGGAGTATCTCGACTTCATTGCCAGGCATTCAGGATTCAAGATTGAAGTTATTTCGGTGGGACCGAAACGCAAACAGACATTCTACGTGCAAAAATAATTTTAACCATGGCACAAAATGTTGTGTCACGTTTTTACCCTTTCGAGTCACGACAACGAATTCTGATTTAATTAATTGTTAATTAGTGCATGAGCTAATATATTTGCATTAAAACTAGTGAGATAAATATGGACTTAAAATCTTTAGAATCTGAATTACTAAAGCTTACACCAAGAGAGAGAGCAATTGTAACATACAAGCTTTTGAATAGTTTAGAAAATGAAGAATCAGAAGATGTGGAAGATATCTGGTTAGATGAAGCACTCAGCAGGTATGAACAGATTGTTAAGACCGGCAAGTTTACTGTTGATAGTGAACTAATTATTCGGGAAGCTAAGTCAAAGTATAAGTGACCAGGATTATATTTCACGAGTTAGCAGGGAAAGAGTTTCTGGAGGCAAGGGATTACTACGATGATTTTGTTTTTGGGTTGGGCGAAAAATTTGTTATCGAAGTAGAAAGATGTTTAAACATAATCAAAACTAACCCACTCGCATATCCGGTTGCAAAACAAAATGTCCGCAAAGCTGTAATCATAAAGTTCCCTTTTTCTATTTTGTATCGGGTGGACGAAAATGTTATCTCTATTCTTCCCTTGATGCATCAAAAAAGGAAACCATTATATTGGGCTGAGAGAATTTAGAGCGTGAAGTTTCACGCCCCTGCAAATTTTTAAATGCTACTTCATCAAAACCTGTCCGCCGTAGTTTTAACGAAGGAGGATCATTTTCTTCACAGCTGTATAGTCACCTGCCCTCATTTGATAAAAATACACTCCGCTTGGTAGTCCATCTGCATGCCACGTCACTTCATAAGTGCCTGCCGGTTTTTCTTCGTTAACGAGTGTTTCAATTTCGTTACCCAACACATCATAAACTACAAGTGTGACAGGTATGTCACTCTGAGCTTGTCGAAGAGTGACCGGTGGAATTGAGTATTTTATTTTTGTTGAAGGATTGAAGGGATTTGGATAATTCTGTGAAAGTAAAAACTCAGTCGGTATTTCTTCTGTCTGTTCTTCTTCAACAAATGATACACCGCCGTTGGTAGTTCTCAAAATAACATCGAAGCCAAGTGCACTGGGGTCCCATTGTAACCCAACAACCCATCCATTTAATTCATCTGTAAAATATGCTGAACTGATCCAGTAGCACCTGCCATCTTGAGGAGTCCACGTAATACCGCCATTAGTTGTGTGTAATATAACTTCATATTGGTAAGAAGTACCCCCACCACTGTAACCAACTGACCAGCCATTATTTGTGTCTACAAAAAAGATTGAGTTTTGAAAACCAATCGTATCTGTTATTTGTGTAATCCAATCTAACCCACCATTGGTTGTTCGTAAAATTATACCCACATAACTGTAATTTAAATCACCACCGACAACCCAACCATTATTTTCATCTACGAAACAAACTGATCTTAGGCTAAAATCCGTGTTACTGATTTGTTCATTCCAATTTGCACCTCCATTTGTGGAGCAAAGAATTTTACCTTCATCCCCAACTGCCCATAGAGTGCTTTGATTAGCAAAGCAAACTGAATTTAATCCTACCGAATAATCAGTTAATTGAGTTACCCAATCTGCACCGCCACTTGTTGTCTTCAGAATCCTGCCTTTACTTTGGCTATCCTTACCAACAACCCAACCCACTTCTTCATTTAACATTTGTATCGATTTAAATACGCATTGAAAATCTGAATATTGCTCTATCCATTCCACTCCTCCATCTGTAGTAATATAGATTATTCCATCACTATTATTCCAGTTATAGCCGCCAACTACCCAGCCATTATTTGTGTCGGTGAAATTTATTGAATTTAGTTCGGGCAAATCTTGTGCTGAAATTATCCATTTTAAACCTCCATTAGTTGTCCTTATTATTTTACCATTACCCGCAGCCCAGCCAATATCGTTATTAGCAAAATATACTGAATTCAATTCTCCACGATTATTCAATTGATAAGACCAATTTATTCCACTATCTATAGTTTTTAATACTTGACCACAGTCGCCTGCCACCCAACCTAAACTATTATTTTCAAAATGAACAGAAAAGAAATTACGGTTACTTGCCTGCTGAAACTGAATTATCCAATCAGTTCCACCATTCGTTGTTTTTAATATTTGATATTCTCCAACTGCCCAACCGTTATCACGGTCTGTAAAAAAAACTGAGTGTAGCAGTCCATTTGATACAATCTGTTCCTGCCAATCCTCTCCACCATTTGAGGTTTTCAATGTTGACCCGATTAACCATCCCATACCACCAGCAACCCAACCAGTATTAGCATCTATGAAATAAACTCCAGATAACCAATTTGTTGTACCGCTTACTTGTTGATTCCAATTTATCCCTCCGTCAATTGTGGAGAGTATTAATCCTTGAGTCCCAACAATCCAACCATGATTATCATCGACAAAAGAAACAGAATTTAAATGCTTAGTAGTTCCACTATTTTGTTCACTCCAGTTAACACCACCATCTGTAGTCTTGAGAATTATTCCATTAGAACCCACCGCATATCCATTATTTAGGTTTGTAAATAATAAAGATTCAAGGTTATATCCCGAAGCTGAGTATTGCTCGTTCCAATCCTCACCACCATTGGTTGTGTGTAAAATAATTGCAGTAGCAAGTGCTAAAGTGGGATCACCACCAACTGCCCAGCCATTATTTAAATCAAGAAATATTACATCAGTAAAATTGTTTTCCTTACCACTAACCTGAGCAACCCAGTTATTTCCGCCATCAGTAGTCTTAAGAATTTTTGCATTTCCCCCAAAATAATTACCTTGGGATCCAACTATCCAACCGATATTGTCATTAACAAATTCCACATCCATAATTGCATTTGTTACTATCGGGTACTGCTGATACCATTGTGAGAGAATTGGTTGTGATAGTAGAACAAAGAAAAGAAAAAATTGTAATAATTTTTTCATTTTATCCTCCTAGTTATGGATTGATAAAAAATTTATTTCAATAACAACATTTTTTTTGTTTCGATATAATTGTTTGCTTTTAATTGATAGAAATAAACTCCGCTTGGCAGTGTTGATGCATTAAATTCAACTTCGTACTTCCCTGCTGTCTTGAATTCATCAACAAGCGTTGCAATCTCATTTCCCAAAACATCGAATACTTTTAATGTTACATCACTGCTTACTGGTAACTGATAACTGATTACTGTATTTGGATTGAAGGGATTGGGATAATTTTGTTCAAGAATAAATTCTGTTGGTTGAGTTTTCTCATCATCAACAAAAGATACACCGCCGTTTGTAGTGTGAAGAATTGTTCCCGAATAACCAACAACAGTTCCCATATTTGCATCTGTGAAGGAAACACCATGTAAATCATTTGTTGTTCCGCTTGATTGTGATGTCCAGGTAGTGCCTCCATTTATGGTCCTTAGAATTGTTCCGACTTGACCAACAGCAGTTCCGGTATTTGCATCTGTGAAGGAAGCACACCATAAATAATCATTTATTCCACTTGTTTGTGATGTCCAGATAGTGCCTCCATTTGTGGTTCTAAGTATTGTTCCACCATCACCAACAGCAGTTCCGATATTTTCATCTGTGAAGGAAACATCATATAAATTAAATGTTGTTCCGCTGGCTTGTGATGTCCATGTAGTACCTCCATTGATGGTTTTAAGCATTGTCCCACCCTCACCAACAACAGTTCCCTTATTTTCATCAGTAAAGGATACATCATATAAAGTATATATTGTTCCACTTATTTGTGAAGTCCAGTTAGCACCTCCGTCTGTGGTTCTGAGTATTGTTCCCCAACCTCCAACAGCAGTTCCAGTATTTGCATCTGTAAATGTTACACCCCTTAATTCGGCAGTCGTTCCGCTTGTTTGTGATACCCAATTAATGCCTCCATCTGTGGTTCTGAGAATAACACTTTCACCTACAGTCCAATTGCCTCCAACGACAGTTCCGGTATTTGTATCTGTGAAGCAAGCACCATATAAATTATTTGTTGTTCCGCTTGTTAGTGATGTCCAGGTAGTGCCTCCATTCGTGGTTCTAAGAATTGTTCCACCATCACCAACGGAAGTTCCGATATTTGCATCTATGAAAAAAACATCATATAACCAATTTGTTGTTCCACTATTCTGCTGATACCACTGTGCAAAACAAATTTGTGTTGAAAGCAAAAAGAAAAACAAGGTGTGTGTAAAGATTTTCATAGTGTGCCTCCTATAAGAAGTTGAAAAATAGTTATTTTCAAAACTTCTGCTTCGGGAGAGTAGTGGGTCTGCAGTCTTCAGCAGTTTATCACTGGCTGTACTCCTGCCCTCTCGGAGTAGAAAAATATTTCTATATGAAACTTGTTTTAAATTTTTATCAAAGTCAAAAACTATCGATTTGTAATTAGCAAATAAAAAAGGTCGTGTTTAATCACGACCCTTCTAAATTCTCAATTCTAACTTCTAGTTACTTCATTAAAACCTGTCCGCCGTAGTTTTAACGAAGGAGGATCATCTTCTTCGCTTCAACATACGCACCTGCTTGCAGCTGATAAAAATAAACTCCGCTCGGCAGCTTTTCAGCGTTGAATTCTATTGTATGATAGCCGGATTCTTTTTCTTCATTGACCAACGATGCGACTTCTTCACCGATTGAATTGATTACAATAATCTTAACATTACTTTTTTCTTTTAATCCATAACCAATTGTCGTTGTTGGATTGAATGGATTCGGAAAATTCTGCTCGAGAAGGTAAGAACTGAATAATCTTATATCCATTTCGATAATTTCTGAATAATCACTTTGTCCTAAATAATCAATCTGTTTAAGCCTGTAGTAATACTTTCCATCAGCGAGAATTTTATCTTTATATAGGTAATTCTGTTTCTCAGATGTCGTACCTTTACCATTAACAAAACCAATCGTAGCAAAATCACTTCCTTCAAAACTTCTCTGGACTTCAAACAACTGATTATTTAATTCGCTTGCAGTTGACCACGTGAGAATTACTTCATTACCATTTGATACTGCGTTAAATGAAATCAATTCCACAGGGACATAAGTGGTGTCGGTGATGAAACTATAGTAAACATCCTGCCCACCTGTAAAGGTTGCTGCCCACGCTAAATGCGCTCCGTTAACCTCAGAAACCATATCGAAGTAATCACCCATTTTATTTTGGTTTGGCCAGCCGACATGAGGATCGAAATCATCTGAAAGTCTTTCGTTCGGTGACCAGGTTACACCACCGTCAAAAGAGTTCGAATAATATAATGATGAAAGGTAAGTTCCGGGATTGTCACGTGTATCAAGCCAAATAACATCAATTCTTCCGTTTGGAGCTACTGACATTGTGCCAAACCATTGCCATGCTGATGTTCCCGGGTCATCATTAATTTTTATTGGTGAACTCCATGTTAGACCTCCATCTGTGCTTCGGACAAACATAATGTCAAGAGGATCAGGATTAGAATTTCTTTCAACTGAGCAAAGGAGGTAAATGTTGTTATGATAAGGACCTCCGGAAGTATCAATTGCAATTATTGTCTGACCAAGCAAACCACCCGGATTCGGACCGGTGCCAAAGTTGATACTGCCATCAAGACTGACAACTGTTGACATATCCCAGCTTACAACTTGCGCAGGATTTTTTGCATTTGAAGATTTTGCAACCAGAAAATCCCAGCCGATTGATCCACCAACAATAAGATCTCCATTGGAAGCTACTGCAAGTGTTCCCCAGTAAGGATCGCTTGGGATTGTAACACAATCTTCAAAAAAGATTCCGTCAATTGACCTTGTAAATGAACCGGGAGGACAAACACTATAAGAGCTATTCCAATAAGCATAAAAATGTCCGTTTCCCGAACTGTTTGATTTATCAATTTCCATCCATTGTTTATCTCCTCCTTGTGCATAAGCTTTATCACCCCACGCAGATCCTCCGGTAGTTGATTTGAAAACGTCACAAAAATAGTCAGGGTCTACAGCCAGACTGTTATAATAAAAATTTCCTTCAGCATCACTTTCAAGTACCGGATCTGAACGAAAAACACCGGGTTCAATAACACCAGGGAAAGTCCAGGTTTGTCCACCATTTGAGGTATATCCAAAACCTGCCTGACGAAAGTTGTTGCTTATTGTGTTGAATTGTCTCCAGCCGATTGCAATTCTGTTTGGATTATTACGATCAACTGCAATTGAAGGCTCATTCGCAGCATCACCAACTATGTTTTGTCCGTTCGCATCAACATTTACCTGGGTTGTTACAATACTATTCCGGGAATAATTATATGACGGCGATCTTTCCTGGCTTTCTCTTAAATCAGGAATATATTCATCATCCACAAATTCATTATGTAATCGTGGGTCAGGTGGATTTCCGTTTTGCTGCTTGTCTGTTTGAGAAAAAAGAAAATTTGTTGAAAGGATAGTAAATACAATTAGAATAAATATTTTATTCATAATAAATCTCCTGTAATAGATTTAAGAGGTTCGCAAATTTTTATTTTGATACTGATGAAAGTTAAATATATCACAAAGTAATTTGAACACTCAAACAGTGCCAAATTATTTTATGGCGTGCTATTATGATTTATGATTTGTTTTGAACAATCGGTTTGTAATAGGCAAATAATAAGTGGGCGAGACAGCGTCTCGCCCCTACAAATTTTTAAATGCTACTTCAACAATAACATTTTCTTTGTCTCGATAAATGAACCGGCTTTTAATTGGTAGAAATATACACCAGAGGTGTATCCGCCTTTGGTGGAAACGGGGCCCGATAGTGACGCAGCGTTAAATTCAATTTCATAAGTACCCGCTGGTTTTTCTTCATTCACGAGTGTTTCTATTTCGTTGCCAAGAATATCAAATACTGTTAACGTAACATTTGAGGTCTGGGGAATTGAGTATTTTATTTTGGTGCTCGGATTAAATGGATTAGGATAGTTCTGTGAAAGCAAAAACTCTGTTGGAATTTCATCAATTTGTTTTTCTTCAGCAAAAGATACACCGCCGTTGGTCGTTTTCATAATGCAACCATGGTAAAATCCTTCAAAATCCCAAACACCACCAACAACCCAACCGTTATGTGTGTCTATAAAATGCAAATCATTAAAATAATAATATGAATCATTTTGAACAGTCCAAGTTACTCCACCATTTGCAGTGTTTAAAATTTTTATTTGACCATATTCGCCATTGGTAGCCCATCCATTATTACTGTCAGTGAAGTATACACAAGACATACTCTCTATTGTATCAGAAATCTGCGTAATCCAGTTTTCTCCTGCATCAGTAGTATTTAATATTATCCCTTCATAATTGTCATAATCCCAACGATCACCACCCGCAATCCATCCCATAAAATCATTTATGAAAAAAACCGAATTAAGTCCAATATCTGTATTACTGTTTTGTTCGTTCCAGTTTAAACCTCCATTTGTTGTCTTCAGAATTTTTCCTTCGCTTCCTACTACCCAGCCAATATTTTGATTAATAAAATCTACTGAATTAAAACCAACCGAGTAATGCTCTAACTGAATAACCCATTCATTACCCCCATTTGTCGACTTAAGTATTCTTCCCTTATTTTCACTATCGATTCCAACAACCCACCCAACATTATTATCCAACATTTTAATTGAATAGAAACTGCACAAACTATCCGAATATTGTTCTATCCAATCTGTTCCACCATTAGTTGTTTTTAATATAGTTTGTTTACCTACAACCCAACCATTATTCGAATCATTAAAGATGATTGAATATAATTCTGGGATACCTTGGGCTGCAATATTCCAATTTAAGCCCCCATTCGTGGTTTTTAATATTTTTCCACCACCGGCTGACCAGCCAATATCGTTATCCGCAAAGTATACGGAATTTAGTTGACCGACGTTGTCCATTTGATAAATCCAATTTAATCCTCCATCCGTTGTTATTAATATACGACCGTAGTATCCAGCTGCCCACCCAATATAATTATTCTCAAAATGAACGGTATTGAGAGTAGAATAAATATCATTCGGGAAAGCTTGGTTTGTCCAGTATATTCCTCCATTTGTCGTTTTTAACAACTGACCTTCTCCTACCGCCCAACCGAGATTATTATCTTGAAAGAAAACTGAGAACAATGGACCATAAGATGAATTTTGTTCATACCAATCCTTTCCTCCATTAGATGTATGATAAATAAAACCTGCACCAGTCCACCAATAACCGCCAACAGCCCAACCGGTATTAACATCAACAAAATGTACGGAATATAATCCAAAAGTAGAATCTATCAACTGTGCAATCCAGTCCTTACCACCATTTGTAGTTTTCAGTATTATACTGTTAAGATATGTATAATAGTCACCTCCCACTATCCACCCATTATTATCATCTATAAAAAAAGCAGAATTTAATTTTTTAGTTGTTCCGCTGTTTTGTACAATCCAATTTTTACCTCCATTAGTTGTTTTAAGTATTGTTCCGTTAGAACCTACTGCATAACCTTCATAAATATTTGTAAAAAAAACGGATCGCAGATTAAAGCCAATAGTGGAATATTGTTCAAACCACTCTTCTCCTCCGTCTGATGTTCTCAAAATAATTGCAACATCAGACCAGTATTCACCAACAGCCCAACCATTATTTAAATCGAGAAATGTCACGTCGCTTAAGTTGTAATCTGAGTTTATGGATTGAATTTTCCAACTACATCCTCCGTCAGTTGTTTTGAGGATACGGGCATTTACACCTCCACCAACTCCAGGAGACGCAATAGCCCAACCAGTGTTTGCATTCACAAATTCTATATCTTGAATCTCTCCAACCATGGGGTATTGTTGAAACCACTGTCCAAAACAAATTTGCGTAAGCAGTAAAAAGAAAAACAAGGTGTGTTTTAAAATTTTCCCGGTAAAGCGGTATTTCATAAGACTCAACATAGCGTGCCTTCATATGAAGTTGAAAATAGTTAATTTCAAAACTTCTGCTTCGGGAGAGTAGGTTGGTGGGTCATCTTCCCAAGTAAAACAATAAATTAGATGGCGCTAACTATTGCCCTCTCGTAGTAGAAAAATATTTCTGGACGAAACTTGAATTATTTTTTACCAAAGTCAAAAACAATCAATTTGTAATTGGCAAGTAAAAATATTTCAAAACGTATATTAAGGATAAATTTTACATTGCACTTATAGGGGCTCAATATATTGAGCCTCTATTGCTCTGCTCAAATCATTTCAACAAAATCATCTTTTTAGTCTCTACAAAATCTCCTGCCTTCAACTGATAGAAATAAACACTGCTTGGTAGATTCCGGACGTTGCCGGAACGACTGTTGAACTCTATTTCATACTTCCCTGCTGTTTTGTATTCGTCAACGAGTGTTGCTATCTCATCTCCCAAAACATCATAAACTTTTAATGTTACATTACTGCTTACCGGCAACTGATAACTGATTACTGTACTTGGATTGAATGGATTAGGATAATTCTGCTCTAACTTAAACTCTGCTGGTATATTTGATTGTACTTCAACATCTGAAAGTAAAGTGTATTTCAGGATAGTTTTCTCTCCCCCAATGATGTAACCATTGTTTGGAGAAGTAAAAAGAACTCCTGTCAATATCTCATTGGTAAGGTTGTGCTCAAGCATAGTCCAATCATTTCCTCCATCATTGGTATATGCGATCTGTCCTTGAGTCCCGACTGCCCAGCCATTATTTTCATCAGTAAAATAGACTCCCATCATCGCGCCGGTCTGGATAAATTCAGGATCAGTCCGGTACCAGTCTATCCCCACGGTCGTTTTCAGGAACATTTCACCCACACACCAGCCTAACGTATCATTGTAAAAATAAAGCCAGTCTTTTGAAGAAAAAGGATAGCTGGCCTCAACATGCCATTCTCCATCCAGATAAAAAATGATCATCTGATAGTCCAGAATTGCATAACCCCTTCCTGCTGAAGGAAAGTCAATGCAATACACACTGCCAGCCAGCCCAAGATCAACTTGGAACACACCATCAGGAGTGATTCGTGCCATGTGTCCGTCCTTTCCACCTGCGTAACCGACTTGGGTTGGTCGGGGCGGAAATCCCAGGTCGTACAAAGGAGCCAGCAGAAGTCCGTGCAGGGTCCAGGTCTCACCACCATCAGTAGTATTATAAACGAACCCATTTATTGCGCCAAAGTACCCGTTCATTTCATCAACCATATGAATATCTGCACCGGCATAGGGTGCTGAATGTTCTAACCAAGTTTGACCACCATTGGTTGTCTCCAGTACGGCAGAAGGCTCTCCGTCAAACGGGTGGTACGTTGATAACCACCCATGATTATCATCTATGAAAGAAATTCCGCTTATATTGGCAATTATGGTATCTGCGCCTCCATTGATGATTGTCGTATCCCGATAAAACTCGGGCAATTTAGAAGAAATGTTTTGCCAAGCATATTGCTGTGCAAAGCAATTAGGAGTTAAGAACGAAAAATTAATAATTAAAAGGATTAATAGTTTTTTTCCCGCAAAGCGGGATTTCTTTTCTCTCAACATAATAACCTCATCTTAGTAAAATCATTTTTTTTGTTTCAACATAATTAGCGGCTTTTAACTGATAATAATAAATCCCACTTGCCAATTGATGGCTGCCGACTGTGGACTGAAATTCAACTTCATAAACTCCTGCTGGTTTGTATTCATCAACGAGTGTTGCAATCTCATTTCCTAATACGTCAAACACCTTTAAAGTTTGCCAACTGCCCACTGGCGACTGCCAACTTATTTTTGTGCTTGGATTAAACGGGTTTGGATAGTTTTGGAGTAGTTGATATTGTCGATTTGTAAAATCGAAATTAAAGTTATTTTCAATTCCAGTTATGGGTTCAAAGTACAAACAATTTGGTCCGCCATAAACTCCAATATCATTTCTGAGTAGTCCTTTTGATGGCCATTTCGCATATCCAGGATTGATAGGATTTTCTTTATCATTATATATTGCCTCTGGATCACCTGCATCAATGCAAGGAGAACTATCAGATAATAAAAACACAAATTCACCCTGAGAAGTGGAATCAGGATCTTCATCAATATTATTTTCATAGATACCACTATATGTAAAATAAGTTCCACCACCATACCACAGACCAAATGCTTCGGAACCTCCTTCAATATCACAATAGTAAAAATCCGGATCTGAATCTTCAGAGAAAAGATGAACCTGTGACCCATCAACATATCCAACGTTCCACCAAATAATTGTATTTCTGAAAACAGGATTTGAATTAACTTCGCAGTCAATACCGCCTCCCATCGGGGCTGCATTATAAACAATAGTATTATTAATCAACAGCGGATTACAATTATCTTCCAGATCAATACCTCCGCCCTCCAACTCGGCTACATTATCATATACTAAATTATTTATCATCGATGGATTACAATTTGTTTTCATTTGAATCCCGCCGCCGTATTTTGCTGAGTTATCTACAATGATATTATTAATTATTTTGGGATTAGCGCCAATGTTCAAACCTAAACCCCCGCCTGAACTGAGCGATACATTATTATAAATTTTGTTATGTTTTATTTGCGGGTCACAAGAAGAAATAGCAATTCCACCGCCAGCAAAACCGGCACCATTTTGATAAAAGTTATTTTCCTCAACCATTATATCAGAGTTTGAAATTGCAATACCACCACCGGTAAAAGATGCGATACAATGAATGATCAATGAATTTGAGATAACCAAATTATCATAACTTTCTACTGCAATAGCTCCACCATTATTATCAGGCGAACTTCCCACTGCTTTTCCCCATTCTAATCTGCAGAAACTAATTCTGGAAGTATCATCACCAGAGGTGGAATAGCCAAATCTTATACCATGCCAGCCTCCATCAGGTATCGATAAATTTTGAAAACCGGTTGTATCATCAATCGTAAAAATGATAGAATCATTCTCCGTCCCAACTGCCAGTAACTGTCCTTGAACATTAAATTTGTAATGATCCTGGAACTCAACCAAAACACCTGGTTCAATAGTTAAATGTTGCCCTGATAGAATCGAGATTTCGCCTTCGATAAAGTACGGTGAACCTGCGGTTGTCCAGGTCCCGTTTACATTGCCAGCCGGTATATGCGTTTGTGCAAAGGATGAAAGACTTAACAAATAGAGAATAGTGCATGTAAAAAATGTTTTCATTTTTATCCTTTTCTTTTTATGATAGAATTAAAAATCAACAAATGATCAGCGAAGTTTTTGTACAAGATTATTTTCGTTATTCTAATCACACGTAACCTCATCTTTTTAACGCAGTAATATCATTTTTCGCGTCACAACAAATGAACCCACTCTCAACTGATAGAAATAAATTCCGGATGCCAATTGCCGACTGCCGACTGTGGACTGGAACTCAACCTCATATCTTCCTGCTGGCTTGTATTCATCAACAAGAGTTGCAATTTCATTTCCCAATACATCAAACACTTTTAATGTTACACTACCACTTACAGGTAACTGATAACTGATTACTGTGCTTGGATTGAATGGATTGGGATAGTTCTGATCAAGTTCAAATGTTGTTGGAAGATCGGGTTTATTTTCATAAACATCATTTGGAGCTTGTATATATTTTATCGTTGCAACATCACTGTTGGAACTGACTCCTGCACTTGAACCAGTGATGTATACAAAACCTGAATTGTCTATGCAAATAGAACTCGTAGCATCATACCCATTGTAACCGGGTCCATCATATTTAACATTCCACTTTTCATTGCCATCATTATCATATTTAATAGTAAGGTAAGCTATGTTCGAGCTGGAGGTACCGGCAGATCCTGTTACATAAATATTTCCGAATTCATCCAATGTAATAGAATTTGCAGCATCGGGATGATAACTGTATTCAGCATAGGTTTTTACCCAAACCAGATTGCCTACCGAATTATACTTCATAGTCAGGCAGTCCATTCCGTTTCCTGTAACAAAAGTGCTTCCCGCTAAATAAATATTTCCAGCAGAATCAATTTCCATATCGTAAAGAAAATCGTCTCCATTTCCTGCCCCTTTATATCTTCGTGTCCAGATAGTATCCCCATCAATATCGTATTTAACAATTATTATATCATGATTGCCACCCGCTTTATAACTATCTCCGGCTACAATAATGTTACCATCTTCATCAGTAACTACTTTTTTTAAGTGGTCTTGACCGTTATCATGAGAATCATATTTTTTTATCCAGACCGTATCTCCTAATTGATCTATTTTTATTGTCACATAATCAATTGTACCCCAATGCCAATCTGTAGTACCCGCAACGACTACATTGTTATATTTATCCAGTACTATGTCCTTCCCCATATCAGCAGCATCTTCTAGTCCACGCCAAACGAATGACCACAATGTATCACCTGCAGGACTATATTTAATTGTCAAGAAATTATAACTTTGATTTACTTTCCAGCTAGTCCCGGTCACGTAAACATTACCAGCGTCATCCAGGAACAATGAATTAGCAATATCAATATCACCATCATCAAACCTTCTTACCCACAGAAGATTTCCGTCAGGATTAAATTTTGCTGTTAGGTAATCATCATAATTAGCTCCGCCGCATTGACCCGTCACATAAGCATTTCCAAATGAATCAATGATCATATCATTTATAGCGCTTCCATTATTAAGTGGATTATTATAATATCTTAACCATAGAGTATCACCAAACGGATTATATTTAATTACTGCTGCATCAACATATCCGGGGGTTTTCGAGATATTACAACCAACGTGTACAAATCCATCATCATCGACTTTAATAAATCTACCAGCATCAGAAGCATTTAAAGGTCCATTAAGCCTTTTTACCCAGGAGGTATCTACCTGAGCAATTGTATTAATAAAGTAAGCGCAGAAGAATGATAAAATCATCACTAAAATATTTTTCACACATCCTCCTAGTTATGGATGATAAAATTTTACCTCTCCCTTTGTCCCTCTTTTTACCAAGGAGAGGGAAACAGGGTGAGGTCATTTTTATTTTAATAACAACATCTTTTTCGTTTTAATAAAGTTGCCTGCTCTTAATTGATAGAAATAAATTCCGGATGCCAGATTTCGGTTTCCGGCTGCCGGATTAAATTCAACTTCAAAACTTCCTGCTGTTTTGTATTCGTCAACGAGTGTTGCTATCTCATCTCCCAGAACATCATAAACTTTTAATGTTACACTACTGCTTACAGGTAACTGATAACTGATTACTGTGTTTGGATTGAATGGATTGGGATAATTTTGAAGTAATTCAAAATCTTCGACAACAGGAGATTCAGAATCATTTAGTCCGGTTATTAAACCATATTGATTTGTCTTCAACAAATAAGCATCAAAAAGGCCATGCTGTGTATAGCCAGCTACAATATATCCGCCATCCGAAGTCTCTTTAATATCATAAGCCATTTCCTGCCAGTCGGTTCCGTAAGTTCTTGTCCACAGCGAATCTCCATTCGGATCAATTTTGACAAGATAGACATCAAAAAAGCCGGCCCCGAAAGTTGCTGTGTAGCCACCGACCAAATATCCGCCGTCAGAAGTTTTAATTAATGTGAACGCTCTTTCGTCTGAAGTTCCTCCGTAGGTTCTTGACCAGAGCGAATCTCCATCAGAATTAGTTTTAATAATAAAGAAGTCCGAACCGCCGGCACCGTAGTCGTCAACACGACCAGCCATAATATATCCGCCATCCGTTGTTTGCTGAACTGCATAACCAATTACCCACGTAAGTTCAGATGCATAACTTTTCGTCCACATTATATTACCATTTTCATCAAGCTTAACAAGATAAAACCCATATTGAATGATAGGAATAGCATCTTGATAAACCATTAATATATAGCCACCGTCATTTGTCTGCTCGATCCAATGAGCACGTCCATAATCGTAAGCTTTTGTCCATAGCGTATCACCCTGTCCATCAGTTTTTACGATGTAGTATTTATACTCAAAGAAATCCTCAGTATATCCGCACATTATAAAACCGCCATCTGATGTCATTCTTACTTTGTAAAGATATTCGTTATCTTCCGTGCCAATTGTCTTTGCCCAAAGTTCATTACCGTCGTCATTAATTTTTATCAAATAGAAATCACCTTCTCCTGCCCCGAAACTATGTACACAACCACCGATGAGATAATGGCTGTTGTCTACTTTTATAATTTCGCAAGCTACATCGTAAGCTGGACCGCCGAAAGTTTTCGTCCAGATTGTATCACCGTACGAATTAGTTCTTATTACATAAAAATCACGGTTCCCGGCACCGAAAGATTCAGTATAACCAACTGCAATAAATCCGCTGTCGTCTGTCTGTACCGCTGCGTTAGCTTCTTCATAATTATTTCCGCCATAAAATTTTTCGAAAGTATATTGTGAAAAGCTGCTGCTGTAAAAACATAGTACGAAGATTATTAGCGAAATTTTATTTGAGTTTATCATTGCGAATTCCTTTGTTCAGTTGTTTAAATGCTTATTCGTTTTATTTCTTTATTGATAGAGATTATTTAAGTAAAATCATTTTTTTAGTTTCAACAAACGAACCTGCCTTTCCGTCTTTGCTTTGCAAAGCCGAGACAAGCAATTGATAGAAATAAACTCCGCTTGGCAGATTATTCGGATACCAAGTCACTTCATAAGTGCCTGCTGGTTTTTCTTCGTCGACGAGTGTTTCTATTCCATTGCCCAATACATCGAAGACTTTTAGCACTAGATCACTGCTCACCGGTAACTGATAACTGATCACTGTACTTGGGTTGAATGGATTAGGATAATTCTGAAATAATTCAATTTTCTCCGGCAACAGAACAGAGTCTGATTCGAAATTTGATAATTCAGGCGTATACTCTTCGCAAGAAGAAAGGAATGATTGAGGTGGATAATGATGACCTCCTGCAACATAAATTTTATTATCAATAGTCCCCCCGGCTAATCCTACCCTGTCTTGCTGCATTGGAGCTTTAGTAACCCAAGAATCTGCAACTGGATCATAAACCTCATTCTTCGTAGAGCTGTTAGCTCCTGCACGCCCCCCAATTACATAAATTTGCCCGTCCAAAACACAGGCAACGGAACCCCAGCGACCTGTTGGCATATCTGCTTTTTGTGTCCAAATATTTGCAGCTGGGTCATACACCTCAACAACTTTATAAAATACATTTTCCCAATTTTCCGTTGTTCCACCGATTGCATATATTTTTCCGTCAATAACACAAGCCGACAGTAAAAGTCTTGCAGTTGGTAGATCAGCCTTTTGAGTCCAAGTTTCCGCTACGGGGTCATAAGCCCAAATTGTTGAAACTGGTTTAGCTGTAGGATCCCCTGAACTTGAAGCCTTATGTGTTCCTCCGATAATATAAATCAATTCACCAACAACAGCTATCCCAGCTCCACCAATATTGTCAGGCATATCAGCTTTTTGAGTCCAGTTGCCGGTCTGAAGATCAAACTCATAAACAGTTGATGAAGAAGTACCAAACTGTGCCATACTCCCGCCGAATACATAAATCTTGTTATTAAAAGAACAAGTCATCTCATAACATCTTGCTGAAGGTAGATTGTTTATACTCAGCCAGGTATCCATTATGGGATCATAGGCTTCGACTTTATTGGTTGCACTGTTTGTCGGGCAACCTCCTACGACAAATAATTTATTATCAAGAACAGTAGAACCAAGCCACGTTCTTGCTGTTGGCATCGCTGTTTTGTATTCCCATAAATTATACTGAGAATAAGAAACAGAGCAGATTAACAAGTTGGATATAAATGCAAAAAGAATAGTAGGTCTTCTCATAAATGCCTCCTATTAGAAGTTGAAAGAGTTAATTTCAAAACTTCTGCTTCGGGAGAGTATTGCGAATGCAGTCTTCAGCAGTTAATCACTGGCTGTACTCCTGCCCTCTCGGAGTAGAAAAATATTTCTGATAGAAACTTGAATTAATTTTTAACCAAAGTCAAAAACAATCGGTTTGTAATTAGCAAATAAGCAAAGGGCAGGACATCGTCTCGCTTCTACAACCTACTACTTACTATTTACTGCTTACTAAATTTGAATTCCCTCCCCTTTTGGCTAAATTTGCTCTCAATTTTTACGAAAAACGATAGAATCAATGAGATATCCTCACGAAGAAATAGAATCTAAATGGCAGAAATTCTGGGAAGAAAACCAGGTTTATAAAACTGATTTCACAAAAACAGATAAAAAACTTTATCACCTGAATATGTTCATCTATCCATCCGGTGCAAAGCTGCACACCGGGCATTGGTATCACTACGGACCTTCAGATTCGTGGGCTCGCTATAAAAGGTTTAGAGGCTACAATGTTTTTGAACCGATGGGTTACGACGCTTTCGGACTACCGGCTGAAAACAATGCAATCAAAACCGGAGTTCATCCTTTTGATAATACGATTCAGAATATTAAAGACATAAAAGTTCAGATGAAAAAAATCGGTTGTATGTATGACTGGAATGCTGAACTGATGACTTGCGTCCCTGAATATTACAAATGGAATCAATGGCTCAGTTACTTCAAGGTCTTGATACAATTAACTGGCCCGATAAAACAAAACTTATGCAGCGTAACTGGATTGGAAAAAGCATCGGTGCTGAAGTCGATTTCAAGATTGATGGAACTAATGATGTTATTAAAATATTCACAACAAGACCAGACACTCTATTCGGTGCAACTTATATGGTTCTCGCACCTGAGCATCCGCTTGTTGAGAAGTTGACTACTTCTGAATAGAAAACCAAAGTTGACGAGTATAAAGATTCGATAAAAACTTTAACTGAAATTGAAAGAACATCTACTGTGAAAGAAAAGACCGGAGTCTTCACTGGTGCATTTGCGCTCAATCCGGTCAACAACAAAAAAATTCCTATCTGGATAGCCGATTATGTTTTACTGACATACGGAACGGGTGCAATTATGGCTGTTCCAGGGCAGGATGAACGTGATTGGGAGTTTGCAGAAAAGTTTAATCTTCCAATTATCAGAACCGTTCAACCGCCGGATGATTTTACAGGCAAAGCTTATCTTGAAGATGGTCCGGCAATCAACAGTGATTTTCTGAACGGACTAAATGTTGAAGATGCAAAAAAGAAAATCAATCAGTGGCTTGAGAGCAAAGGAATCGGCAAAGCAACAGTAAATTATCGTTTGAGAGACTGGCTGATTTCGCGTCAAAGATATTGGGGAACTCCAATCCCGATTATTCATTGTGAAAAATGTGGCGAAGTTCCTGTTGATGATAAAAATTTGCCGGTTGAACTTCCATACGATGTAGATTTCAGACTTGGCGGTGAATCTCCTTTAACCAGAAACGAGAAATTTATAAATGTGAAATGCCCGAAGTGCGGCTCGAATGCAAAGCGCGATCCTGATACAATGGATACTTTTGTAGATTCATCCTGGTATTATTTCAGATATGTCAATCCAAAATTTTCAGAAGGAATTTTTGATAAATCTATTGCCGATAACTGGGTTCCTGTTGATATGTATGTCGGCGGTGCTGAACACGCAACTATGCATCTTCTCTATGCAAGATTCATCCACAAATTTTTGCGCGATCTTGGAATCGCAAAAGGTGATGAACCATTCCAGACTCTCGTTCACCAGGGAACAATTACAAATGCCGGTGCGAAGATGTCGAAGTCGAAGGGAAATGTCGTTAATCCCGATATGTTTACTTCAAAATACGGCTCTGATGTGTTCAGACTTTACCTGATGTTTATGGGTCCATACGATATGGGCGGTGATTGGAGTGATAAAGGAATTACGGGAACTGATCGTTTCGTAAATCGAGTTAATGATTTATTTAATGAATACAAAGACTTGCAAAATCAAACTTCAGCAAAAGAAATATATGATCTCAATTCGCTTTCAGATGCTGATAAATTCGTTTATAGAAAAGTAAATCAGACATTGCACAAAGTTGGTGAAGAAATAAATCATTTCCGGTTCAACACAGCAATTGCTGCGCTTATGGAACTGCTGAATAACTTTAAAGATTTATCAACTTGTTCAAAAGAAATTCAACTTTTTGCCTTGCAGAGATTAGTAATAATGATCTCTCCACTCGCACCTCATCTCGGAGAAGAATGCTGGAGTTTACTTGGAAATGCTACTTCAATTTATCAAAAGCCTTTTTGGTATGAAGTTGATAAATCAGCGTTGATTGAGGATACTGTCAGCATTGCAGTTCAGGTTAACGGAAAAGTTAGAGCAACGATTGATGTTCCGATTGATTCTGAACAAGATGCAGTTAAGAAGTTAGTCTTCAATGAAGATAAGGTGATAAAACACACAACAGATAAATCAATCGTTAAAGAGATTTACGTAAAGAATAAAATTTATAACATAGTAGTTAAGTAAAAAACAATGGAACACTGATCATTAAGATCGTTTATGATTAATTAAGATAGATGAATAATTATTTACATTCCGAAATAACAGATCAAATTATTAAGGCTTATTATATTGTTTATAATAAACTTGGTTACGGATTTTTAGAGAAAGTTTATGAATCAGCAATGATGATTGAACTGAAAAAGCTGGGATTGAATTGTGAAAGGCAGAAGCAATTGAATGTAATTTATGATGACTTAATCATCGGCGAATATTATGCTGATATACTTGTGAATGGTCTCGTTATAGTTGAACTTAAAGCTGCTGAATCATTATGTTATGAACATGAATGCCAATTGATTAATTATCTAAAAGCATCCGATTTAGAAGTAGGATTGCTTTTAAATTTTGGCAAAGAACCCAAATTCACCAGAAAAGTTTTAACATCTGAATTTAAAAATCATAAAAGATCATAACCATCATAAAAATCAGCGTTCCATTTTTTAATAATGAAATAAAAATATGCTCGATATAAAATTAATCCGTGAGAACCCTGAAGCAGTTAGACAGGGAATCAAAAATAAAAACGAAAAAGATCGTATTGACGATATTCTTTCTCTTGACGAAAAGCGAAGAAAAATAATTCTTGAAGTCGAAGAGCTGAAAGCGAAGAAGAACCAGGTATCCGCTAAAATCCCGCAGATGAAAAAAGCTGGCGAAGACACAACTCAAATTTTCGCTGAGATGAAAATGGTTTCAGATAAAATCTCAGAACTCGACAATCAACTGAAAGAAGTCGAGAATGAATTGAATGCAATCCTGATGTTCATTCCCAATCTTCCGCATTCGTCCGTGCCTGTTGGAAAGACTGCTGAACAAAATGTCGAGGCAAGAAAATGGATGCCCGAAGGATTTTCCTTTGACAAAAAAGAAAAAACTCTCGACCACATTGAACTTGGAAAGAAGTTAAACATACTCGACTTTGAAAGAGGTGCAAAAGTATCGGGTTCAGGTTTTCCTGTTTATGTGGGGAAAGGCGCAACACTTGAGAGAGCATTAATTAATTTTATGCTCGATTATCATTTAACTCATCATAATTACAAAGAAGTTTTTCCTCCGTTTCTTGTAAACAAAGAATCAATGATGGGAACCGGTCAGCTTCCGAAAATGGAAGACGATATGTATACAATCGAAAAAGATGGATTGTATCCTGTTCCCACAGCAGAGGTTCCCATTACAAATCTTCACCGTGATGAAATGCTCGCAGAAAAAGATTTGCCAATAAGATATGTTGGTTATTCAGCTTGTTTCAGAAGAGAAGCTGGTTCTTATGGAAAAGAATCAAAAGGATTTTTACGTGTTCATCAATTCAATAAAGTCGAGATGGTGAAACTTGTAAAACCAGAAACTTCATACGACGAATTGGAAAAACTTGTTAACGACGCTGAAGATATTCTTAAAGCATTAAAAATTCCGTACCGCATTCTGATGCTTTGCACAGGTGATCTTAGTTTTTCTGCAGCAAAGTGTTATGATATTGAAACCTGGTCACCGGCAGAGCAAAGATGGCTCGAAGCATCTTCCTGCAGCAACTTTGAAGATTTCCAGGCACGAAGAGCAAGCATCAGGTTTAAAAGAGAATCAACTAAAAAGCCAGAGTTCGTTCACACACTAAATGGTTCGGGATTGGCTACAAGCAGATTGATGGTATCACTACTGGAAAATTACCAGACATCAGATGGAACGATCAAAGTTCCCGAAGTGCTTCAAAAATACACTGGATTCAGTGAGATCAAATAAGCATTTTACCTTTCATAATCTTTAACTTAAAGTTATCCAATCATTATTGGTATTATTGTTTATTCGTAAAAGATTTACAAAAAATATTCTTAATATTATTTGAAAAACCTCTTTACCCTTAAAAAATATTTTCTCAGGTACAAAAAGAAACTCATATTGGGTTTTATTTTTATTGTTCTTTCCGATGTAACCGCAGTTTATGTTCCGATGATCATGAAAGACTCCATTGATGCACTCCAAAAAAATGCGACTTCTGAATTATTATTCAGATATGGATTGCTGATAATCGGAATATCTATCATATCGGGAATTTTCAGATTTATGATACGGCAAACGATCATCGTTGTATCAAGAGAAATTGAGTATGATCTGCGCGGTGATTTTTGGACGCACATACAAAAACTCCCGCTTCGATTTTTTCAGAATAACTCGACTGGAAACATAATGGCTCATGCTACAAATGATATTAATGCTGTTAGAACATTTGTTGGCCCTGCAGTAATGTACACAACCGACACTTTTGTAATTTTAATTCTGGTTTTAGCCTTGATGATTTCACTGAATCTTAGCTTAACTATCTATGCTCTACTTCCGCTTCCATTTTTATCGTATGCAGTTTATAAAGTCGGGAAGAAGATCCATCAAAAGTTTACAGTTATTCAGGAAAAGTTTTCGCAGCTCACAACAATAGCACAGGAGAATTTTTCCGGTATCAGGATAGTGAAATCATATGCACGTGAAGAAAGTGAAATGAACAGGTATGCAATAGAAAGTAAAGATTATGTTAACAAGAATATGAACCTCGTGCGGACACAAGCTTTAATAATGCCTATCCTTTTTCTTATTACGGGAATATCGACGATAATTGTTATCTGGGCTGGAGGAACAAAAGTTATAAACACTGAGATGACTCTGGGTGAGCTGACAGCATTTGTTGTTTTTCTTGGATTTCTTATCTGGCCGATGATTGCATTTGGATGGGTGACAAACATAATTCAGCAAGGTGAAGCAAGCATGAAACGTCTCAACAAAATCTTTGCTGAACCATATGAAATTGATGACTCACCCGAAACAGATTTTTCAGTCAAAGAAATTAAAGGCGATGTTGAGTTTAAAAATGTTTCGTTCACGTACGGCCCGAATCTGCCTTATGTATTGAAAGATATCAGCATTAAAATTCCAAGAAACACAACGCTTGCTATAATGGGATACACAGGTTCCGGTAAAACAACATTTGTTAATCTTATCCCGAGATTGTATGACTCTACTTCGGGCGAAATACTAATTGATGGAATGGATTTGAGAAGAATCCCATTGAGTTTACTCAGAACAAATATCGGACTTGTCCAGCAGGAATCATTTCTGTTTTCTGATACTGTAATCAATAACATTACTTATGGATTAAGAGATAACGATAATAAGCGGGTTCCTGAAGCAGCGTCAATTGCACAATTTGATGGTGATGTTCAAACATTTCCTCAAAAGTATGAAACGATTGTTGGAGAAAGAGGAATAACTTTTTCCGGCGGACAGAAACAAAGAGCATCACTTGCAAGAGCTCTTGCAATCGATCCCAAAATTCTAATTCTCGATGATTCATTTTCTGCTGTTGATACTCATACCGAAGAGGAAATTTTAAAAAGAATAAAAGAATTTATGAAATCAAGAACGACTATCATTATCAGTCATAGAATTTCAACTGTAAAGGACGCTGATAACATAATAGTGTTGAGCGATGGCAAAATTGCCGAGCAGGGAACGCACGAAGAACTCGTGGAGCTTGGCGGTATCTATTCTGATTTGAACAAGAAACAATTACTCGAAAAAGAACTGGAAGAAATATAATTAGCCGATGGCACAAGACATTTTCAGCGAAGATGAAGTTTTAGGTAAAGCGTATGACGCAAAATTGATGAAGCGTCTGCTTCGCTTTATTGAACCGTACAAGAAGTACGTAATTTTCGCGATTGTACTAAATGTATTCGTGGCAATACTCAGTGCAATCGGGCCAATGTTAACAAAAATTGCTGTTGATGATTATATCAGTAAATCTGATTACAATGGACTTCTCCTAATCAGTCTAATACTTTTAGGTTCTTTAATTCTTCAGGCAACAATACAATACTTCCTGACGTACTTTACTCAGTTTATCGGGCAAAAAACTTTGTATGATATCAGGACAAAAATCTTCAATCACATTCAAACACTCGCATTAAAATTTTTTGACAGAACACCAATCGGCAGGTTAGTAACTCGTGCCACAAATGATGTTGAAGCTCTTGCTGAACTGTTTTCTTCCGGTATTGTGATGGTATTTTATGATATCTTCGTAATTATCGGAATACTCGTGTTCATGTTTTTTATGGATGTTTCCTTGTCACTAGTTACACTTACCGTGCTTCCAATTTTAATTTACGGTACTTTCTTGTTCAGGAAAAAAGCACGCGAAAGCTATCGTGATGTACGACTGTATCTCGCAAGATTAAATGCATATATGCAGGAACACGTAACAGGAATGAGTGTTGTTCAGATTTTCAACAAGCAGAATGATGAGTTTAAAAAATTCTCATCAATAAATGATGATTACAAAAGAACAAATATCAAATCGATTTTTTATTACGCTGTATTTTATCCCGGTGTGGAGCTTTTAAGCGCAATCGCCGTTGGTCTGATAATATGGTACGGCGGAGGCGAAGTGGTACAGAATGCCCTGACAATCGGAGTTCTCTTTGCATTTATTCAATATACCGAGATGTTTTTCAGACCAATCCGTGATCTTTCCGAAAAGTACAACATAATGCAGACTGCAATGGCTTCATCCGAAAGGATATTTAAACTACTGGATAACAAGACAATAATTAAGAATCCTGATAATCCCGTAAAACTCGGAAATGTGGAAGGAAGCGTAGAGTTCAAAAATGTATGGTTTGCTTACAACGGTGAAGATTATGTTTTAAAAGATATTTCATTCAATATTAATCCGGGTGAAACGGTTGCAATTGTTGGTCATACCGGCGCAGGTAAAACAAGTATCATAAATACTTTCACAAGATTTTATGATATAAACAAAGGTAAAATTCTTTTAGATGGAATCGAAATTGAAAAGATTGATAAAAAAGAACTGCGTAAATATATCTCGATGGTGCTGCAGGATGTATTTTTGTTTTCAGGGACGATTAAATCAAACATAAATCTGAATGACGAATCAATAACTGATGAACAGGTAATTGAAGCAGCCAGAATAGTTGGTGCCGATAAATTTATTGAAATGCTTCCCAACAAATATGACGAGGAAGTAAAAGAACGTGGTGCAACTTTAAGTGTTGGTCAAAAGCAGCTGATTTCATTCGCACGCGCACTTGCTTACAATCCAAAAATCCTGATTCTCGATGAAGCAACTTCAAGTATCGACACTGAAACAGAACATCTGATTAAACAAGCTATTGAAAAACTTTTAGTAGGAAGGACTGCTATTGTAATTGCACACAGGCTTTCAACAATACAAAATGCTGATAAAATCATCGTTTTGCACAAAGGTGAGATCAGAGAAACAGGAAACCATCAACAATTGCTTGCAAAAAAGGGAATTTATTATAAATTGTACCAGCTACAATATAAAGATCAGGAAATCCTTGCTTCCTGAGATCATCAATTAATTAGAGGGTAGAATCATGCCAACCACACAATTTATGACTTTAGGTCGTCACATAATTGAGGAACAATCAAAATATGCTGGTGCAACCGGAGAACTTTCAAAATTGCTTCACGATCTTTCATTAGCTGCAAAGGTTATTTCGCTGGAAGTAAACAAAGCAGGACTTGTGGACATCATAGGTTACACGGGTGATAATAATGTTCACGGTGAACAAGTTAAAAAACTTGATATACTCGCACACGAGATGTTAATTAAGGCAATGGATCATGGCGGACATCTCTGCGTAATGGCATCGGAAGAGGAAGAAGATATTATTCAAATACCACAAAGATTTAATATTGGTAAATACGTTCTTCTCTTTGATCCACTGGATGGCTCATCAAACATCGATGCGAACATCAGCATAGGTACAATTTTTTCTATTTACAGAAGAGTTTCTCCGGATGGCGGACCGGGAACAATGGAAGATTGTTTACAGCCGGGAATCAACCAGGTAGCAGCAGGTTATGTTATTTACGGTTCAAGTACGATGCTTGTATATACAGCTGGAAGCGGTGTGCATGGTTTTACTCTCGATCCTGCCTTTGGTGAATTTCTTCTTTCTCATTCGAATATTCAAACTCCAAAGAAATCAAAAATCTACAGCATTAATGAAGGTAATTATCTTTACTGGCATCCAGGTTTAAAAAAATATATCAAGTATTTGCAGGAAGAGGACAAAGCATCTAATCGTCCCTTTTCATCAAGGTACATCGGTTCAATGGTTGCCGATATTCATCGTAATCTTTTGTATGGCGGAATATTTATGTATCCTGCTGATTCAAGAAATCCACATGGCAAATTACGATTACAATATGAATGTAATCCGATGGCATTCATTGTAGAACAAGCTGGCGGAAGAGCAACTAACGGTAAGAAAAGAATAATGGAAATTCAGCCGGAAAAACTTCATCAGCGTGTACCTGTTTTTATTGGCAGTGAAGAAGATGTGAGAACAGTCGAGAAATTTATGGCTGAAGCAGAAGTACCGGTTAACTAGGTATTTTCACACAGATATTTTTTTAAGCTCGGCATCAATTTTTTGAGCAAGCTCATCTATTGAGATGCCGACAACTTTAATCTTCGCACTTCTTAACGCAACGGCTGGCGGATCACCTTCCTTATTCATATACTTAAACAAACAGTATCCAAGTCTGTTTTTATCATTAGTAATCGGGATGTGCTCACCAAAGCTTTCAACAATGCTGTAAACTTTTTTCTCAAGCGATGTCTGAGGAAATTCAATTGTTCCGGGAGGTGTCAGAGTCGTCATATCAAATCTTTCTAATTTTAAGTGCTAAATTAATTCCAAATATGCTAAACTTCAATATTTGTTTCGGGTGTAATCAATAATTACTTATTTTTAATGCAAATTTTGCTTCAAATATGGTAATTGAATATTCAAGAATAAAAAGAATATTAATCATTCGACTCAGCTCTATCGGTGATGTTTTGTTGACATCACCTTTGGTTCGATCTATCAAAAAAAAATATCCAGCAATTCAATTAGATTTTTTATTGAGAGAAGAGTTCAATGATTTAGTTCAGAATAATCTTTACATAGATGTTATTTATAATTATCGAAGAGATAAATCGGAGAATCATTCGCTAATAAGCTCACTTCAGTCGAATAATTATGATCTCGTAATTGATTTGCAAAATAATTTCAGATCAAGAGAAATCGTCAAAAAGTTGAAATGCCCTGTTCTGAAATTCAAAAAGAACAACTTAAAAAAATTCCTGCTGGTTCATTTCAAAATCAATATGCTCAAACACGCAGATAAAATTCCTGAAAGATATGCAGCTGCTGCTCATATTCAACTTGATGAAGAAGGACTTGAATATTTTACAAACCAATCAACTGATTCCAGATTTAAAGAGAATGAATCCTACATTGGTTTGTGTTGCGGAGCAAAGCATTTCACAAAACGTTGGCCGCTGGAATATTTTATCGATCTCGGAAAGAAACTGGAATCGGCGGGATACAAAGTAATTTTGTTTGGCGGGATAGATGAATCGAAATCTGCTGATGAAATTGCAAGTCATCTCAATAGTGCAATTAATCTTTGCTGCGACAGCTTATCTCAAACAGCAGCAAATATGAAAATTTGTAAAGCAGTTTATACAAACGATTCAGGTTTAATGCATCTTGCAGCAGCTATGGAAGTTCCCGTAATTGCTTTCTTCGGTTCAACAGTAAAAGAATTTGGTTTTTATCCTTACAAAGCAAAAAGCATCGAACTTGAGATTAAAGATCTTTCCTGCAGACCGTGCACACACATTGGAAGAGCGAGCTGTCCTAAAAGTCATTTCAAATGCTTGAAGGATATAAAACCGGAACTAGCATTTCAGAGTTTGAAAAATCTTCTGGCAGTGCAATGAAGAATCTCTGGCAAATTCTATACAATATCTTCTTCATTCCATTACTCTATGTATCTCTCGTTTTCATCTCGCTATTTAATAAGAAGATACGTACTGGAATATCCGGCAGGAAAAGAATATTTGAAGATTTGATTTTAACCCGGCTCAGTTTGGACTTAACAAAAAAAATAATCTGGTTTCATTCTTCGTCGCTGGGAGAATTTGAACAGGCAAAACCGATAATTGAAAAACTTAAAAAAGAAACCAACACAAATATTGTAGTGAGCTTCTTTTCTCCCTCAGGATACGAAAATTCAAAGAAGTATCCGTATGCCGACATTATTACTTATTTACCTTTCGATTCTAAATGGAGAGCTAAAAGATTTATTGATATTGTGTCACCTGATTTAGCTGTATTCATGCGATATGATATCTGGCCGAATCATATCTGGACATTGAAGGAAAAGAAAATTCCCTGCCTTCTAGTTGATGCAACGATGAAGAAAAAATCACCGCGAAAATTTCCGCTAGCAAAATCATTTCATAAATATCTATTTGAAGATTTTTCCAAAATACTGACAGTTTCATCAGAGGATGCTGATGGTTTTAAAAGCTTCAAATGCAAAAATGTTCAGATAAAGGTTGTTGGCGACACACGATTTGACAGAGTTTATAACAGGAGTCTTGCATCAAAAAATGCAAAAATCATTAATCCTGAAATACTGAAGAACAAGCGAGTACTTGTCGCCGGAAGCACCTGGCAGCAGGATGAAGACGTTCTAATTCCTGTCTTCTTAAAATTATTGAAGAACGATAAACGTGCATTGTTGATTATCGCGCCTCATGAACCGACATTGCTTCATCTTGAAAAATTGGAGCATGAATTTTCCGGAGAAACAGATACAATCCGCTTATCGCATATAAACAACTATAACAATCAGCGGGTTATCATTGTTGATTCAATTGGAGTTTTGTCAATACTTTACAGTTACGCTGGCGCTGCATTCATCGGCGGTAGCTTTAAAATCAACGTCCACAATGTACTTGAAGCTGCTGTGTATGGTGTTCCCGTTCTGTTCGGACCCAAAATTGATAATTCACAAGAAGCAAAAAATTTGGTCGAAGCCGGCGGTGGAATATTAGTAAAAGATAAGAAGGAATTTTACCGGGAACTGCGGAAATTATTTAACGATGAAAACTTACTAAACAAATGCGGACAAAGTTCTTTTGATTTTGTCCACAAAAACGTTGGTGCTACTGACAGAATAATAAAAGAAATATTCGGAGGATAATTTCCTTACAGATATTTTTCTTTCAGTATTTTCATATGGTGTTTTTCGTGACCGGCAATCATATATAAAATCGCCAGGACAGTTACAGAAGTGTCGTTTGCGTATCCTCTTTTTCTCATCATTTCAGGAGTAAAGCTTCTGAACATAAGAATATTTGATTCTCTCAGAAGTCTGAAATCATAATTTAACTCAAACAATTCACGGCTGTTGAAATTTCCTTCCTTCACATAATCATCCTGATCAAAACCCGGCAGTGATTTCTTTTCCCCTCTTGCGATACATAAAGCACGATAAGCAAAAACTCTTTCTGTATCCAGCAGATGTCCAATAACTTCTTTGACAGTCCATTTTCCATCAGCATACCTGTAATTACCTTTGTGCTCAGAGAACGAATTTAAAATGTCTTGCGTCCGTTTGCTTTGCTCATTGAGTATTTTCAGAATATCGTCACCTTCAACAAGCTTAATATAGTTTTCGTAGTAAGTTGCGTAGTCACCAGCTTCAGGTCTCATTAAATCTCCTATTTTATTATTCCCAGATTTTGACTTCAAAAAATCCATCAGATGTTGCCACTCCACGCATCATACTTGATGTATTAAATGTAAGTTCATAATTATAATCTTTATCAACTGCAATTATTCCTCCCGAATTTTCGGGTAGAATATTAAATATTATTTCACCACAAGCTTGCTGCAATGTGTAACTCTTAAATTCCATCAGTGCAGAAATCTGATAGCATGCGGTATTCTTTATAAACAATTCACCAACTCCGGTTGCAGAAACACCACAGGTTTTGTTGTTAGCATAAGTCCCGGCATTTATTAATGGCGAATCACCAACTCTTCCCGGCATTTTACCTGTTCTTCCGCCGGTAGAAGTTGCTGCAGCAATGTTTCCGTACTGATCAATAGCAACACAGCCAACTGTTCCTTTTGTCTTCTCTCTCATTTTTTTAAGTTCTTCATATCTCTCATAAACAAAAAAGTATGAAGGATCAACTATTTCTACTCCGAGTTTGATACCAAGATCATCTGCTCCTTTTCCAGCAAATAATACGTGTGAAGTTTTTTCCATCACAAGTCTTGCCAGTGAAATTGGATTTTTAATTATCGTTACCCCGGCAACTGCACCTGTTGATAAATCTCTCCCATCCATTATCGATGCATCTAATTCATTTGTGCCTGCTGAAGTAAACACTGCACCTCTTCCTGCATTAAAGAGTGAATCGTCTTCAAAAAATCTTATAACCTGCTCAACTGCATCAAGACTTTTTCCTCCTTCTTCAAGAATTTCTTTTCCAATATTTAGTGCAGCAGTTAATGATTTCAGATACGCTTGCTTTGATGACTCTTCCATATTTGGATTCATTGATCCGGCACCACCGTGAATTACGATTGTGTATTTCCCATTCAGCTGCTGGGAAACTGCTAAATCGCAGAGTAAGAGTATGAGTATGAGTAAGATTAAGAGTAAGATTGATGGAGGTCTATTTTGAGGGAAGATTTTCACGATAATTTCTTTTATGTTAGTAAAAAGAGAACTTTTAAAAATTTACATGAATAACTTAGTAATCTTTCCGGTAATTTTCTTTTTTCTGCACACTTCTCCGAGACTCGAAGTGGAGAAATCAATCTGGGAATGTTGCGGATTTTCTAATGAGTCGGCAAAACAATTTCTTCAGGATGATTCACTTTACACTATTTATCTGATTAAGCAAAGATGGCACACCGCTATTGTTTTTCATACTGAAGATCTGGATACAACGATACTGCCTGAAGTAAAATATTTTTCCGGTGCAGAATTAATAGACATCGGCTGGGGTGATGAAGCTTTTTACCAGTATCCGGGTTTCGACTGGGATCTTGCTTACCAGGCACTTTTTCATTCAACACCAAGCACTTTACGAATTGAAGGTATCTACATTTCTATGCTGGAGTATTTTAATATTTCAGAGATAGTAATTGAATTAAAAATTAACAATGAACAATTAACAATTCTTTTAAATTATATTGCTGATACTGTTTGGAGAGATGCTGAAGAAAATATTAAAATTTTAAGCACTCAATACTTAAACAGAGTTTATTTCTTTAAAGCGAACGGAGAGTATCATTTATTTAACACCTGTAATACCTGGCTCGCAAACGGTTTGAAGAATGCCGGATTTGAAATTGAAGATAACATTATCCTTACTGAACAACTTTTTAATGAAGCAGCTAAAGTAGGGACTGTTATCAAAGCCGAATAAACGAAGGTCAAAGACTTTCAATAACATTTCCTAAAATCTTCATTGCTTCTTTAATCTGCTCATCAGAAATATATGGTGCAGGACCAAAACGCAAAACATTACCACGGTAATCTGTCCACACATTTTTTTCTTTCAGCTTTTCAGAAACTTTTCCGGCAAATTCAGAATAAAGAACAAGAAAGCCTGCAATATTTTCTGGAGAAACGGTTGTATCTCTTTTAATTATTTTTGGATCGAGATCGAGCTTATCAAATTCATCTATCAATAAACCTATTTGATGCTGACTTACTCCTCTCAAAAATTCCGGAGAAAGATTCATCTCATTGAAAAACTGAAAAACTCTGGCAGCTCTGTAATTACTAGTTGGATCATAAGTTGCACCTGCAAATAAATCACCTTTCTCTCCGTATAAAATTTCTCCCGGCTTTTTCTTTTCTGACATCACACTAAACTCACTGAACCAGCCTGTAATTACCGGTCGTAAACTGCAGTCTTTCGGAAATCTTAAAAACGCATTTCCTTCACCAAGCTGGCAGTATTTATATCCACCTCCGACGATGAAAGTATTTTGTAATTTGTTTTCTTTTACCGAAAATGGAACAACATTCAGATGATGATAAGCATCGATAATCAGAGGAATATTGTTTTTGTCACAGAATTCGGCAAGCTCTGTTAATCCACGAAGAATTAATCCGGAATTAAAAAACACAGATGACACATAAACCGCAGAAGTCTTTTCTTGTTTCGGAGGTTTGCATGCAGAAATTAATTTTTCAACAACTTCTGAAACAGGTAGCGATTGAACTCTCACTATTTCAATTCCTTCCTCACTTAAACGGTCAAGCTGGCGGCGAATAGAATGAAATTCACCATCTGTTGTAACGATTCTTGGTTTATCTTTCAGAGGTAGTCCTGAAAATAATTTTATTAACAGGTCGTGGGTGCTCGGCGCAATGGTTATGTACCCGGAATTATCACCAAGAAGTTTTGAATAGCCTGTTTTTACTTCTTCTGCTTTTTGAAAAGCTTTATCCCATTTGTCATCGACAAGATTTGCTGCATCAATCCACGCTTCCTGCTGAGCTTCAAATCCGCAGTCAGGCCAGGCTTGATGTGAATGACCTGTAAATAACATTCTCTCTTCAACTTTAAATTTGGAATAATGAGCAGCAAGTTTATTTGGAGAATTGAAGAGTTCTTCAGGTTTAAAATTCATTTGTTGAAATCCTTTCTGATTGACCAAAGCAAAGGGAAGAATTTGATCGATAAAGTTGCCATCAAATATTTAACTCCATCGGAACCGCCTGTTCCCTGCTTTGTTCCGATTGTTCTTTCAACCATTTTAACATGCCTGTAACGCCATTCCTGGAAGCCTTCATCAAGATCGACAAGCAATTCGCAAAATTGCGCAATCATATAATTGCTGTTGTATACATCAATCAGGATTTCTTTCAATCCGGTTGATTCATCTTCCTTATCAGCTTTTATCATTTCATCAGTTATTTTAAAACCGTTCAATCTCAAATATTCAAGGAAAACCTGCCACAGAGATTCCTCTTCAAATCTTTTCTGAAGTTTTACTCTTTCATCACTCAGTTCATTGAAACGATTTAATATCTGCTCATTCTTTTGTCCTAGTGCAAACTCAAGTTCACGAAACTGGAATGACTGAAATCCACTTGCAGATTCAAGCCTGTCGCGAAAAGTAAGGAATTCCAACGGTGTCATCGTTTCAAGTATATCTGTCTGATGAACAAGCACTTTTAATATTGTAAGAATTCGTTTTGTTGTATGAAGTGCTCTCGGCAAATCATTTGATAGCAAAAGTCTTCTTAAGTAATCCAGCTCGTGAAGTATCTCTTTAAACCACAACTCATACGCTTGATGAATTACAATAAAGAGCATTTCATCGTGATCATTCGATAGACATTTTTGGTTGTCGAGCAGTTCCCCAAGCTTTAGGTATTCCGAATATGTTATCGCCATATTTAATTCCTGTTGATAATTTCGGTTGCTTTTTCTTTGTCAGATGAATATGTAAATGAATTAATTATCTGGTGTGAATTGAATTTATCAAGTACGTTTGGATATAAGTATTCAAGCGTTTTCAGCTTGCCTTCGGAGAAAGAAAATAGTTCAATCACTCTTACTACCTGGTTAACCGTAAAAAAATTATAACGTGATGAAATTTGAACGATCGAAAGCTGATTTTCCTGGAAGGATTCATTTTCAATACTTTCAACAAGATCACTGAATTCTTCTTCACTTATCGGAAATGGCCCTTCTTCTATTGGTGTTGGCGGCGGCGGAAGTGGAATTGTAAGAAGCAGATCGTAAGTCTCGATTAGAATATCTTTAGCACGCACATAATCACGGTAACTAAGCTTGGTTAAATAATCCCTTTCGAGCATCTCAAGATTGTAAGAGATTCTTTCAATAATGCTTATCGGCCGGTCATTTGGTAATTGCTGATGGTCTTTAACATTCTGTGCAATCACAAATGAACTTAGCAGAATTAGGAATAGAAAAGTTTTCACGTTTGCTCCTGTTTTTATTTGATTTTACTATTTAATATTTCCGAAGATAAATTTACGGCTTTATAGAGATCACGAATGGCTTCTATCATTCCTTCAGCACTTAAACTTACGGTTCTGTTAAACTCCGTTGTGTAAATAAATCTGCCGGAATGACTTTCCATATTTCCGTCAAATGCAAGGCCAACAATTTCACCATCAATATTTATTACGGGACTCCCCGAATTGCCTCCAATGATATCGCAGGTGCTCGCAAAATTAAATGGCACAGAAAGATCAAATTCTTCAGGTAGATTTTCCCAGTAATCTGGTAGACTATAAGGAAATTTTTTATCGAATGAATAATAACGATCCAGTGATCCATAGAATGTTGTTTTGTAAGGTGCTCTTGTTCCGTTGTAATCATAACCCTGTAATATTCCGTCAGATATTCTGAGAGTTCCGGTTGCATCAGGTGGAATTGCGTCACCGAAAACTTCATATAAAGCTTCACCAAGCAGTTGATTATTAACGATATCAGAGCTTTCAAGATTTTTATTTGCTAAATCCAGTTCCTTCAATCTATCGCGTGTTGCTAAAATAAATTTGATAAATGTATCATCAGAATTGAGGATTGCTTCTGCTCCAGATTTAGCTAATGATACAACATTTTCCCTGGTTGTAATTAAAGATTTTGAGAGAATCAGTTCTGAGGATGATTTCACATCGTTTCCGAGTAACAAAATATGAGCAATCTCATTTTCCGGAGGAAGATTATTCTTCACTACCCCCAAATGAACTAAAAGCTTTCTATCTTCCACCCTCTTATCAAAATTTGCAGGAAAAATATTTTCAATCAGACTATTCAGGTTTTCCGTTTTGTACGCTTCCTCACGCTCGTTTTCTGCAAGACTTAACTGCTCTGCAAGTTTTATTAAATCTCTTGCTATAAAAAAATATTTTGGTGAATAAGTTGAGCTGATGGATAGAGCAAATATTTCATTGGCATATTTTGAAGCTTCTTTTCTGTTATCCTCAATTTTCTTCCAGATACTGCCGTACTTAATTGTCAAATCCGGATCACAATAAATGTCATGGCTGAAGTTTTTCTCAAAGTCTTTTTTCCTGGCCATAAAAAAAGGATCCTGCAACGCCAGGTTTGTTGATTCATAAACTTTCAAACCATTACCTACATTAAACAAAGTAGCTACCAGCTTCATATCTTCTGCATTGGTTTCCTTTACGAGTTCATCATAAATTTTGTACAACTCTTTCCTCATCGGTGACTGCAATCCAAATTGAAAATCTCTTATATACTCTAGCTGAGCAACTGTATACAACCGGTTCGTGCTTCCCGGATTTCCAACAACAAAAACAGGTTGGTTTTCATAAATTGGATCAGAACTCCACTTGAAATAATATTCTGTCTTAACCGGCTTATCATTTTCATAAGCACGAAGGAATGCACAATCGAATCCGTATCTTGGATAAGTAAAATTATCATAATCGCCGCCAAGCTTGGATACCATCAGCTCAGGTATAAAAACAAGTCTGATGTCATTATATCTTTTGTAACCATAGAGCGAATATTTCCCGCCGTAGTAAAGTGAGACAACTGAATACATCAATTCCGGATTTTTTTCTGAAAATCGTTTCTTGATTTCTTCGATCTTCAGGGTTTTTCTTAAAACTTTTTCGGAATCTGATGTTACTTCATTCATTGCGGTTTGAATTTCTTCAGTTACATCTTTTATCAGCATTAACTGACTCACATACAAATTTGGGATTTTCATTTCGTTTTCCTGCTTGTCAGCATAGAATCCATACTTCAGCAAATCTTTTTCGTCGGTGCTCAAATCTCTCAGCGTTCCGCGAATGCAATGGTGGTTTGTCATTATCAATCCATCTTCAGAAATAAATGAAGCAGAGCATCCGCCGCCAAACTTTAATGCTGATTTCTGTGCGTGATCCAGCCATTCCTGATCTGGTCTGAAATCGTAAGTCTCTTCAAAATAATCGAGCGGAGGATTTTCAAACGTCCACATTTTTCCCATATCGAACTTCTGCGCTTTAACTGTATCGAAATCTACTCCAAAGTAGGATTGAGCAAAGCTGAAAGAAGTGAGAATTGTTAAAAAGCCAAAGGTAAAATAATATATCTTTCTCATCACAAACACTCAGTAAAAGTTAATTGATTGTTAAAGTAATTTTATATTAGGTCTCCAAAATAATTAAAAACTTTTTTTTAGAAGGCATAATGGAAAGCAATTCAGACACTATTCTTAAAAGAAAAACATACCGGATCAAAAAAGCTGGTTCGATAGATAATTTACAGCTCTATAAAGAACACATGAAACCACCTTCAGAAAATGAAGTGACAGTGGAGGTAAAAGCTATCGGATTGAACTTCGCCGATCTTTTTGCAATACAAGGATTATACAGTGCAACACCTAAAGGAAGTTTTGTTCCTGGTCTTGAATACTCCGGAATAATTATCGACAAAGAAAAAAATGTAAACGAATACAATATAGGTGAAAAAATTATGGGTGCAATAAGATTCGGTGCTTATGCAACTCATTTAAATATTGATAAAAAATATATTCTGCATCTTCCTGATGATTACACTTTTGAAGAAGGTGCGGCGATGGTAGTACAGCCGTTAACAGCATATTATTCATTATTTGAACTTGGAAATTTAAAACCGAACCATACAGTACTTATTCATAGTGCTGCAGGAGGTGTTGGAATTTTTGCAAACAGAATCGCAAAACATTTTGGCGCTTATACAATCGGAACAATAGGTTCAGAATCAAAAAGGAATTTTTTAATCAACGAAGATTATGATGAAATAATTGTAAGGAAAGATAATTTCGGTAAACAGCTCACTCACGCTCTTGGAGAACGAAAGCCTAATCTTGTTCTTGAATCAATCGGTGGGAAAGTATTTGAAGCTAGTTTTAATGCACTTGCACCTTCAGGAAGAATAATTATTTACGGTGGTGCTCAGTTTATGTCACAATCCTCAAAGCCAAATCTATTAAAAGTTATTCCAAAATATTTATTCCGGCCAAAGATTGATCCGCTTTCTCTTTCAGATAAAAACCGTTCAGTGATGGGCTTCAATCTGATTTATTTGTGGGATCATCCGGAAGAGTTGAGAGAAATGCTCAACAAAATAATTGATATGAAGCTGAAGAAACCTCACATCGGGAAAGTTTTTACGTTTGATAAACTGATTAGTGCGTTGAAATATTTTCAATCCGGCAAAAGTATTGGGAAAGTTATTATACGGGTGTAAATCATTATGTATTTTAATGTAGGGGTTCAAAATTTTGAACCCCTACGAGATGCAAATCATAAACAACCCTCTGAAGTGGGAGCTGGATGAATATTATCGTTAATTCCCATTCAAATACTCTTTCAAATACTTCCCCGTCCACGAATCTTCGACTTCAATAATTTCTTCAGGTGTACCGGTTGCAACAACTTCGCCACCTTTTTCTCCTGCTTCGGGACCGAGATCAATTACGTAATCAGCACACTTGATTACATCGAGATTGTGCTCGATTATGACAACCGAATTTCCTCTTTCAACGAGCATATTAAAACAATTGAGCAGCTTTGAAATATCGTCGAAGTGAAGTCCGGTTGTTGGTTCATCAAAAATAAAAAGCGTGTGCTTGCTTTCCCTGCTTGAAACAAGATGCGAAGCTAGCTTTACTCTCTGTGCTTCCCCCGCCGGAAAGAGTATTCGAAGGCTGTCCAAGTTTTATGTAACCCAATCCAACATCGGAAAGAACCTGAAGGACGTTATGAATTTTTCTGTGATCTTTGAAAAATTCCAATGCTTCACTGACTGTCATTTCAAGAACATCAACAAGATTTTTCCCGTGATAAGTAATTTCTCTCGTTTCTTTTTTTGAAACGGGTTCCGCCGCAGTCATCACAGGTTAAATAAAGATCGGCAAGAAACTGCATTTCAACTTTTATGTAACCGTCGCCTTGACAGGTTTCACATCTTCCACCGGGAACATTGAAAGAAAAATATCCCGGCTTGTAACCTCTTGCTTTTGCCTGATGTGTCGATGCAAATAATTCTCTTATCAGCTCAAATGCTTTTACATAGCTGATTGGATTTGACCTTGGTGATTTACCAATCGGTGATTGATCTACAATTTCAATTCCGTCAATGTATTTTGCGCCGAGAATATCATCAAACTTTCCAATGTGCGAAGGAGCCATTCCGAAATATTTTGCTACTCCAGCATAAAGAACATCGTGAATGAGCGTACTTTTTCCCGAACCGCTGACACCGGTGATTACAACAAACCTGTTGAGAGGAATTTCGAGAGAAAGATTTTTTAAGTTGTTTTCCTTTGCACCGACAATTTCAATACTCTTTGTTTTTTTTGTGTTTCGTTTTTTTGGAAGAGGAATTTTCATTCTTCCTGAAAGATATTTTCCTGTAATTGAATTCTCGTTTTTCAAAATGTCATCGACAGTTCCGTTTGCAATAATTTCTCCGCCGTTTGTTCCTGCTTTCGGACCCATATCAAATATCAGATCAGCATTTTGCATCATTTCCGGATCGTGTTCAACAACAAGCACTGTGTTGCCAATATCACGAAGATTTTTTAGTAACCGAATTAGCCTGATATTATCCCTCGGATGAAGTCCGATTGTCGGTTCATCAAGTACATAAAGAGTTCCAACTAATGATGAACCGAGCGAAGTTGCAAGATTAATTCTTTGCGTTTCTCCTCCGGAAAGTGTACTGCTTAGTCTATCCATCGTTAAATAACCAATGCCAACATCGTTCAAAAAATTTAATCGCTTAATTATTTCTTTCAGAATTCTTTCAGCTATCAGCATATCATATTCAGAAACGTGTAGCTCTTCAAAAAACTTTAGTGAATGTTCAATCGGAAGTGCAACAACGTCATAAATGGATTTGCCTGAAATCTTCACCTGTAAAGCTTCTCTTCTTAATCGGGAACCTTTGCAAGCATTACAAATTGTATAGCCTCTAAATCGACTCAGCATAACACGAACGTGCATCTTGTAAGTTTTCTGTTCCAGCTTTTCAAAGAAGCCATCAATTCCATGATATGTTCCGAAGCCTTTTTTAACAAGCTCAACCTGGTTTTCTGTCAATTGCTTGAATGGAACGTGAAGCGGAATTTTAAATGGCTTTGCATTCTGAACCAAGTCACGAAGAAATGAACTGTACTTTGCACCACGAAAAGGTGCTATTGCTCCATCCATTATGCTGAGATTCGGATCAGGAATTACGAGATTCATATCGATACCGATTGTCTTGCTGAATCCCTGGCAAACAGGACATGCACCAAACGGATTGTTAAAAGAAAAAAATCTCGGCTCTGGTTCTTCGTATCTTATTCCGCAACATTCGTAATATTTGTTGAATTCTTTTTCTTCACCGGTATCTGCATTGATGATGATTAGTCTGTTTTCGCCTTCTTTGAATGTAACTTCAATCGAGTCAGATAATTTCTCCCGAATCTTTCCTTTTTCAGATTTAAATCTCTCAATTATCACCCGGATATCTTTTGCATTCTTTGCCGGAAATTTCTCTTCATTCAGATCAATAAGTTTATTGTTAGAATAAATTCTGAAGAATCCTCTTTTTTTAAGAAGATCAATTTCTTCTTTTAATGTATGTCCTTCGTGCTGATGCAGCGGAAAGCCGAGATAAAATTTTGTTCCATCAATTTGATTCTCAAGCCAATCAACAACTGTAGTTGTGGTTGCTCGTGTTACTTCCTTTCCACATTGAAAGCAGATTGTCTTTCCGATTCTTGCAAAAAGAAGTCGAAGATAATCATAAACTTCTGTGGTTGTTCCGACTGTCGAACGTGAATTTCGTGCAACAGTTTTCTGTTCAATTGCGACTGCGGGAGAAATTCCCTGGATGAAATCGACATCGGGTTTGTTCATTCTTTCCAGGAACTGTCGTGCGTACGATGAAAGACTTTCAACATATCTTCTTTGTCCTTCTGCATAAATTGTATCGAAGACGAGAGAAGATTTTCCGCTTCCGCTAACACCTGTAAACACAACAAGCTTGTTCCTCGGAATCTCGAAGCTGAGGTTTTTGAGGTTGTGCTCACGTGCACCTTTTACGATTATCCGTTTATTATTTATTGATGATTTATTGTAATTCATTTTAGAATATTGCCAGTAAGAAAAAGAAGAATTCTTAAATCAAGCCAGCTAATTTAAGGATTTATTGAATACACGAGAGGGGAAAATGTGAGTGCTTATTGAGAAGAGATGGCATCTTTTTATGTCAAAAATAGTACACTGAAAGATGTCATCTCTTAAATTCATTATTCATCTTGAATAAATCCAAAAGGGCGAGTCAATGACTCGCCCCTACAAATATTAACTAAAGAAAAAACTGTTCAATTACTATTTTTATTATACTCCTCAAGCGCCATCTTTTCGAGTTCGCTTTTCATTTCTTTTGGAAGGGTGACGGTTTCATAATACTTGCCGTCTTTGCCTTTCTGATCCGGAGAGGAAAGGAACAGTCCGTTTGAACCATTGATGAGCCGAAATCCTTTGATGATAATTCCATCGTTCGTTTGAATATCCAGAAATGCAGCGGTCTTTCCGCTACCATCAGATTTCAGGGGATTTATTCTGATGATTTTCATTAAGCCTCCTTGATTGGTGATGAAAAAATTTGAGAACAATTTATGACATTTATTGCCAGATGTCAACTATCTCCAATATGGTACCAAATCAAAATTCTCAAAAAATTATTTATTTGAAGATTCCAGTGATTTCAGTTCCTCTATTTTCCGGTCAAGTAATTCAATTTTTTCATCCAATTCTTTTGTTTTCCGGTCAATTACTTTTTCATATTCTGAAGCATCCCAATACCCACGTTCTTCAAAGTAACTCTTAAACAACCAGTTATGCTTTAATGCTTCCATATTTTCTGATAGACTAACTGCTGCAGTTTTTGATTCTTCTGAAATCTCTTTCAGATTAAAAATGAGGGCTTGAAGATTTGAATCTGCACTTGTTCCTTCAACTAACAGTGAACCAAGCACACCTTTTCCTTTTGAGGCATTGGAAATCAGAGTATCTATGCCGATAACAACTCTATTAATATTCTCAACAGCTGAATTCACAGAAACACCTAATGACTTATATTGTTGTGTGATTATATTAAGTTCATTGGTAATTGAATTAAGACTTTTATCGGCTGATTTTGTCAGATCAGTTGCAGCATTGTACAAAGCGTCATCAGTAAAAATTTTCCCGGCGGTCCCCTCGCCAGCATTTATTCTATTAATTATTTCAGAAAGGTCCTTCGTCATTTCTCTTGTGTACCCCATTATACCTTGAGTTTCTTCTATGATATCTGCAAAGCTTACGGGATCTTTTGCAAGAATTACTCCTCCATCTTTAATCGGTTCAGCTCCACCTTCACCAACTTTTAGAGATACAAATTTATTTCCGACCAAGCCTTCAGTCTGAATTTCAGCAACAGTCGTTACCGTAATGAAGTGCCTGATTTCATCCAGGAGTCTCATTCTAACTTCGATTAAGCTGACTGTATCACCAACCACTCGAATATCCTGAACAGCACCGGCATCAATACCACTTAGTTTTACCGGCGCACCATTGCGTAATCCTTCAATGTTATTAAAATAGGCTTTGATAGTAAAAGTCGGTTTAAATAGAGCTTCCTTATTGCCAAGCATAAAAATTCCAATTACCAGAAGAGTGCTTCCGATAAAAATAAAAATACCGAGCTTGGCACCGGATAGTCCTGCTTTCATTTTAAACTCCCGTTATTTTCAAATATCTCGTCACTAAAAAAGTTTTTGAGTAGTGGATCATCTGATGTTACTAATTCATTTATGCTGCCTTCTTTAACTATTTTCCCATCGTTAAGTACAATGGCTCTGTCGGCAATAATTTTAGCGCATAATAAATCGTGAGTAACTACTATAGAAGTCATTTTCAATCTGTGCTGCAAGTCATTAATGAGAACGCTTATTTCTTTTGCAGTGATCGGATCAAGTCCTGTAGTTGGTTCATCATATAGCATTAATTTAGGTTTGGTAATAATCGATCTGGCTAAACCAATTCTCTTCCTCATTCCACCGGATAACTCTGATGGCATTTTGTCTATTGCTTCGAGTAATGAAACCGCATCAAGTACAAAATGAACTCTTTCATCAATTTCTTTTTTTTCCAGATCGAAATTTCTAATGAGGGGGAATTCCAGATTCTCTCTAACACTCATCGAATCGTATAATGCCGCACCCTGAAAAAGAAAACCGATGTCTTTCCTTAATTCATTTAGTTCCTTAAGATCAAGCTGGAGAACTTTCTTATCCTGAATACTGATCTCCCCCGAATCAGGTTCTAAAAGTCGAATCATACATTTCAGCAAAACACTCTTCCCTGTTCCGCTTCTTCCAAATACTACCATGTTTTCAGCTTCTTTAACTTTCATTGATACTCCATCAAGTACAACGTTGCTTCCAAAGGATTTATGTAAATCTGTAATTTCAACCATTATTTCACCACGGGCCAGATCCAGAGTGATAGTTTTACAAGAACCATATCAAAAATTAAAATTAGCAATGATGAAACCACTACTGCACTTGTAGAAGCTTTGCCGACACCTTCGGTACCATTTTCAGTGGTGTATCCTTTGTAAGATCCGACGAGTCCGACAATGAATCCAAAAACGAAGGTTTTGGTTACACCGGGAATTGCATCACCGAATTCAACTGCAAAAATTACTCTGTCAATGTAATATGCCCAGGTCATATTCTGAACGAGGACAACAGCTATATAAGCGCCAATAAGAGATATGAAAATTACGTACACAATAAGAATTGGAAGGATAAATGTAGTCGCAAAAATTCTGGTAACAACGAGATACCTGAAAGGATTTACTCCTGAAACTTCCATTGCATCAATTTGTTCTGTAACTCTCATTGAACCGAGTTCCGCACCAATTCCTGAACTGACTCTTCCCGCAAAAATCAATGCACAGATTACCGGACCAAGTTCACGAACTATTGATATTCCAACTGAACCGGGTAAAAATGCTTCGGCACCAAATCTTTTGAGCACTGGGCTAAGCTGCATTGCGATAACCAATCCGATTATAAAACCAGTCACTCCAACAATCGGAAGAGTTTTCATCCCAAGCTCTATCATATGCTTTCGTATCTGTTCAATTTCGTAAGGAGGAATGAAAACTTCTTTAAAGAATCGCATAGAAAAATTTGTTAAACCGCCGAGCATTGTAAAGAATTCGGTTAGTCTTTTTTCTGTAGTATTGAAAAGTTTGCCAGATGTGATAAAATTATTCAATGTATCTTAATCAATCTAAGTTAATTGTCTTGTAAAAATATAGAAAATGGACGGTATTGTAAATTCAAAATGTTGAATTCATCAAATTAAAATGTTGCGGAAGAAATTTGGATAATTAGTACTATCCTGACATATTGAATTATAATTATATAGATTTTTTCAATTCAATTTCACATTATAAACTATAATAATCGAATGACAACAGATACTCCACCAAGAGTAAAATTACTAGATAAATTCCTTACAATTATTGAAAAAGTAGGAAATGCACTCCCACATCCTGCAACGCTATTTGCAATTTTTGCTGTTGCAATAATTTTTATTTCGGGAATTGTAAGCGCACTGAATCTTGAAGTAATTCATCCAGCCACTGGTGAATCGATTAAACCCGTAAGCTTACTAACTGTCGAAGGTTTACATATGATCATAGTCAAGATGGTTACAAACTTTACAAGTTTTGCACCGCTCGGCACAGTGTTAGTAGCAATGTTAGGAATAGGTATAGCTGAATCAAGCGGATTAATGAGTGCGGGTTTAAGGCTGCTTGTTATCAAAGCACCGAAAAGACTTTTAACTTTCGTGATAGTCTTTGCCGGGATCTTATCTAATACTGCAAGTGAAGTTGGTTATGTTTTATTAGTTCCGCTGGCTGCAATAATTTTTCTTGCTGTCGGAAGGCATCCAATTGCAGGTTTAGCCGCGGCTTTTGCCGGAGTAAGCGGTGGTTATAGTGCAAACCTCTTATTGGGAACTATCGATCCGTTACTTGCAGGCTTATCAGAAGAAGCCGCACACATAATCGATCCTACTTATAGTGTTAACGCAGCCTGTAATTATTATTTTATGTTTGTTTCAACTTTTGTTATTGCTGCAGCTGGAACCTGGGTAACAGAAAAAATTGTGGAGCCGAGGTTAGGAAAGTATGAAGGCGGAGCTGCGCCTGAAGAACTGAATCCACTGACTAAAGAAGAGAAAAAGGGATTATGGTACGCCTTAATTGCGGGAATTTTACTTACAGTTATTATTTTGATTGGTCTGGTCCCGGATAATGGCTTCCTTCGTGAATTAGGAACCGGTGATTTGCTTAATTCACCTTTTATGAAAGGGATTGTAGCATTTATTTTTATTGGGGCTGGATTGATGGGTATTGCGTTTGGGATAGGTGCAAAGACATTTAAAAACGATACAGATGTAATGAAAGGTATGGGCAAATCGATTGAATCACTTGGTGTTTACATGGTGCTCGTTTTTTTTGCGGCTCAGTTTGTAGCTTACTTTAATTGGACAAACATCGGACTGATAGTTGCGATAGAAGGTGCTGAATTTCTGAAATCGTCCGGACTTGGTGCAGTACCTTTAATGATAAGTTTTATAATCGTATCAGGATTTATAAATCTTTTCATGGGAAGTGCATCGGCTAAATGGGCAATTATGGCTCCTGTTTTTATTCCAATGTTTATGCTTCTTGGATACTCCCCGGAATTTGTTCAGGTCGCATATAGAATTGGTGACAGCACTACAAACATTATATCACCAATGATGTCCTATTTTGCTCTTATCGTAGCTTTTGTCGAAAAGTACGAAAGTAAAGCTGGCATTGGAACTGTAATAGCAACAATGCTTCCCTACTCTTTTTTCTTTTTACTTGCCTGGACTTTGTTATTTATTTTATGGATGATACTGGGTTTACCTGTTGGACCTGGTGCAGGGTTATTTATAGAATAAAAGAATATCAATTAGTTCATTTAAAGATAAAGAAAACTAAAAAGCATTCTCGTAGTGGTTCACAACAGGATTATTAAGGTCCTCGAACAGTATAGCAAACACATCAAAACGGCAATCGATTTCAGTTATTCCTTTATCATAAAGGTATAGTTCAGCGAGTTTCCTGATCTGCTTCTGTTTGTTTTTTGTGATTGAATATTCAGGTTCGCCAAATTCAAGATTTTGCCTTGCCTTCACTTCAACAAAAACTGTGAATCCATTTTTTGGATCAATGGCAATTATGTCAATCTCTCCGTGACTAAATCTATAGTTGCGCTCAAGAATTTGATAACCATTGTCGATTAATATTTTAGCAGCAAGATCTTCTCCTCTTTTTGCAAGTTCCTTCTTATCGAGTTTCATAATTCAGTATCATTAAAATAATCGGATGCAAAATTTATTTCCTGCTGTTCGGCGAAAATATTTTTCAGAAATGTTTTTCTGTGGAGCGGACTCGGACCGATTTTCAACAGGATATCCCTGTGCTGTTTTGTTGGATATCCCTTGTTCTGTTCCCAAAAATATTCCGGATACTGAGCTGCAAGATTTTTCATCAATCTGTCTCGTGTAACTTTTGCGAGAATAGACGCTGCTGCAATCGAAAATGATAATGAATCACCTTTGACTATTGGTATCAACGGAATTTCCGATTGAAATGCTCTGTTACCATCAACAAGTATCAAATCCGGTTTAATCTTTAAATCGTCGACTGCTTTTTTCATCGCTAATAGACTTGCATTGAGTATGTTTATTTCATCGATAACATAGTGATCGATTATTGAAACCGAATACGCCAAAGCTTTCGAGATAATTTTATCGAATAATTCTTCTCTTTTGCTTTCGGTCAACTGCTTTGAATCATTTACATCTTTTATAAACGTATTTTTGTTGAAGATGACAGCAGCAGCTACAACCGGACCTGCAAGCGGACCTCGTCCAGCTTCATCAACCCCGGCAAGATATTTTACTTTGCTGTTTAAATATTTTTTGTCGAATGATTTCACTTGTAAGCCTCTGGCTTATACTCCAAAGTAGATAGCAATTAAACCAAACACCATATTTAATTTTAAGAGATTACTTATTTTATTCAAACTTCCAGGCGTTTCATTCTCGAAAAGCAGTTTCATTGAGTAGACTAAAATAGGATTTACAATTAACATAACAACTATGAAATATTCTATGTTGTACATCTGAGTTAAAAAAGGATAAAGTGTAAAAAGCACAAGTAAAATAGTTATTACAAGAATCAACACCTTTGAATTCTGAAGACCAAGCTTTGTAGGAAATGTAATTACATCAGCTTTTCTGTCACCTTCAACATCTTCCATATCCTTTACAATTTCTCTGATAAGATTGATCAGAAAAGCAAACAATGCTGGAATTATCGCTACAGAAGGATTTCCAACCACAACTCCACCGAAGATGAAAACAAGTCCCGTTAAGAGTGCGACAACAATATTGCCAACAAGCAGAATCCTTTTAAAGATTTTTGAATAGAGGTACAACATCAGATTTGTCACAGCTACAATGAGAAAAGCCGGCAGATTGATAAGCCAGGTAAAGATTAAAGATAAAAGTAAAAAGATAAAATAAAGGACAATAGTTATTCTGCTTGATATTTTCCCAGATGGAAGAGGGCGCTCAGGTCTGTTTATTTTATCTATTTCAATATCAAAAATATCATTGATGATGTTTCCCGAAGCCATCACAAGAGAAGCAGCAAAAGCAGCAATGAATATATTTATTCCAAGTGATTTATCAGGAAGGCAAATAACAGCAGCTACAATTACTGAAATGAAAGTAATCAGGAAATTAATTGGTCGAATAAGTTTTATTATTGCTGTAAGTTTTTCTGTCAAAGCTGAAAAAGTTTTAATGAAAGATTCGCTTAAACTTACGAAAAGAAAAAGAAATCGTTCAGCTTGTCATTCCGAACTTGTTTCGGAATCTTCATCACAACGCGCGGAATGAATCAGAAGCTGAAACGAGTTCAGCTTGACGACTTTTACTTAATTCAACCTTGATCAAAACCAATTTTACGATGTGTGCCGTCACAGAAAGGTTTGTTGTTTGAACCACCACAACGGCAGAGTGCAATTGAACCTTCTTTTGTTTCTTCTTTTCCATCTGTTCCTACAAAAACGAATTTTCCTTTAACGAGATATGGTCCGCCTTTACTTACCTGGACGGTAGTTTGTGATTGCTGAGATTGAGCAGGTTGTGCCTTTTGTTCGCTCATTTTATTATTCCTTTCATATGCTAACGCTCCCGAAGGACAGTTATCAACTATTTTTATTATTTCTTCTGTTGAACCGCCAGACATATCAATCCACGGCCTTCTCTTTGGATTAAAAATTTTTAACGATGCTTTCCAGCATTTGGTTGAATGGATACAAACATCCGGTTTCCAGATGACTGTTATGTCGTTATTTGAGTATGTTTTTTTTCGCCCTGACATTTCATTCCTTTCATTAAGAACAATCAAAACTCATTAATAATTCCAAAATGTATTTTGCCTTCGCTGAATGTTTCACCTTCAGCAAGAGCAAAGCTGACACCGAGCAACCCGATTGCAGTTTCAATAGTAATTCCAAGACCATATCCAAAAATATAATCTTCCTGCTGCGCAATTCCCCGCTCCGGATCTGCATCCAGAAAATAATAACCAGCATCAAGAAAAAGAAAAGTGTACGATCTTGGTGTCAGCATCAATCTGTATTCAAGATTTGACCACGCAATTCGTGATGCCAAAAATTGCTCTTCCCTGTAACCACGGACTGTTCTTGTTCCTCCGAATCTCCAGAGATCACTTTGCTCAAAAAAAGGACCGTTAAGTTCCTTTCCGCTAACATTAAATGCCAAAACATTTCGGGAGAAGATTTCATAGAAAGCTCCGAATCCGATTGTGATCCTCTGCAAATTAATATTTGTCTCTGTTTGTGGAGTGATATATTCTGCAGGACCATTAATATCCTTATTGCTGAAAGAGTAGCTCGTTTCAAAAAGAAATCCGCTCGTTGTGGCAATAGGATCATTCCTGAAATCAATCCGAAGTCCAAGTCCTGTTGTCAACGAAGAAGAATTATAAACAGTAAATACAGGAACCTGTCGTTCTGTTGGAATAATTTCTTCGGTTGAGATAAAAGCAGACGCTGAAATATCTTCAGTGGCAAGAAATTCAAGTGCTCCACCAATCCTTCTTTGCACATAAGTGGAATCCTGAATTCGCTGGAATAGTTCAGCGTTCAGATTGAATGGAAAACTGAATAGCCACGGCTCCAAATATTTAAGTTCCAATTCCTGATTTGAGCGTGTGGGTTTCTGCCATCTGATTGCTGCGGCTCTTCCTGTCCCAAAAATATTTCTGAGAGTTACGTTTACCAAACCGGTAACATAACCTTTTTCATCATTTGTTGCAGGTGGAACATAGCCGATAATTCCATCAAAGTTATTTGTATTTCTTTCCTTCACATTAATCTGAAGAACACCATTATTCTGCGAGTCAATGTAAAATTGTGGTGTTGGAACCGGATCAAAGTAACGAAGCTTATTCAAACGTCTCGGCAAGTTCTCAATTTTCTGCTGCGAATATTCCTCACCAGTATCAATCCTAAGTTCACGAATAATCACATAATCCTTAGTCGACGTATTTCCTGTCACTTCAATTTTGTCAATTTTGCTTTTTCTTCCTTCTTCAAGAGTAATAAAAAGATCAGCATAATGTTCATTGCTGATGGAATCATCGTAGAAATAAACAGATTGAATTTTGACTGCGGCAAAAGGAAATCCACGGTTCTCAAAATCTGTAAGAAGATTACTTACGCTCGCTTCAATTTCAAATTGATTGAATATCTCTCCCCGCAAAAATTCCAGCGACGATTCGAATTCATTAATATCTATTGTATCACTTGAGCTGATTTCTATTTCTTTAATAAAAGTAGGCTGACCTTCAATTACATTGAATGTCAAAATTACTTTTTGTGAATCATCTGAAAACTCAGAATTCGATCCATCGAAAGAAAAATTAAAATAGCCATTTGATATAAGTCCGGTAGAAATACGAGAGAGAGATGTGTCTATAATTGGGGGAAAATAATTTTGACCTTCGTTCAGTCCTGCCCAGCTTAGAATTTCTGTATCGCTGAAAATTTCATTCTTGTTGATTTCTATTTTATCAATCTTTTGAGCATACAGAAAAGAAGTACCAATTAAAAAAAATAAAAAAATATTTTTATTGAGGAGTATCATTCAAATGTTTAAGAGTCTTTCCAATTGGTTCAATCCGAATTTCTTCCGCAAGCATTTGTGAATCCGGAAGTTCAACTTCACAAACTTCAAGAGATCTAGCATTTAATGCTCCAAGAGCGGTTGCAAATTTTAATTGCTGTTCAAATGTCAGCTTGTCATGCCATCCATAAACTATCCCGGAAACGAATGCATCGCCGCTGCCTGTAGAATCCACTGTGTCAATTTCAGGAGGATTTACTTTATAATGAAAGTCAAAATTGGAAGCATAAAATGGTTTGTTGCCATCAGTGAGATATACCTGCTTGATTCCTTTTTTGTATAAGATATTGAGAAAATCAATATAATCTGATTCATTTTTTAGTTTGATTTGAAACGAAGATTGCAGTTCGTCAACATTGTTATGCACTATTGTAGGTGAAGCTTCATAGCAAGTCGAAAGATGTTTTCCATAAGTATCACAAACAGAAATTTTATCCAGTTCATTTGCAATTTTTATTCCTTCAACAAATATTTTATCGTTTTCATCGCAGGGCGAACTTCCTGAAAATACAACCATCTCACATGCAGCAATAGCCTTTTCCATCTTCATTATAAAATCAGAAACTTCCTGTGAAGAAATCGCAGCATCTATTCCAAAGAATGAATAGACTTTTTCATTGGATTCGTCGATTATGATTGCTGAATCTCTTGTTTCGACTTTTGTAATTATTTCAGAGTAATTAATTTTTTCGTTCCGAAGTGATTCTCTTAAAAGTTTTCCATTGTTACCTCCGATAAACAGCATCGCAGTATTTTTTATGTTAAGCTTGTTCAGCTGTCTGTTTACATTTATTCCTTTACCGCCAGCTTTAATTACAAGTTTCCCTTGCCTGTTAACTTTAGATAGGTCAACCTTCGAATAATAATAGCGTCTTTCAAGAAGAGGATTGATTGTGATGGTTAGTATCATAAATACTATAACAAGTTCATTGTATTTTGAATAAATTTTCTTTGTAACTTAAAATTAAATAATTATTAATTTCTGTGAACGATTAAAGTTTCCTCTCAAATATTAATACGGTTAACTTCATATGAAAAAATTATTTTCAAGTTCATTATTACTTTTCTCTACTTCAGTATATTTTCTTTTAATGTTGCCGCGAATGTTAAGTTATGGAATGTTTTTTGATGGTGTTACGTATGCAAGCATCGCCAGGAATATGGCAGAAGGATACGGCAGCATGTGGAAACCATATTACACCGAAACTGTGTACAAAATATTTTATGAACAGCCGACGTTTGGTATATGGCTAGAATCATTTGCTTACAGGATTTTTGGAAATTCTGGTCTGATCGAACAATTCTGGGGCTTCATAGCCGGTTTGATTGTTCTGTTTCTTTTAGTATTAATATGGAAGGAAGCAGATAATGCAGAAAATAATAATCAAAGTTCATGGTCATTGGTATTATTGTTTACATCGATTCCTCTTTTTACCTGGTTATTCTCCAGTAATATGCTTGAAATTACCATGACGGTTTTTATTTTAGCAGCATCATATACTTCAATCAAATCAATTAAGGAAACAAAGAATTTCAAAATTTTTATATATGCTGCTGCGAGTGGAATTTGCATCTCGGTTGCTGTACTTTCCAAAGGCCCAGTTGGATTCTATCCATTGATTATCCCGCTAGTGGCCTTCTTCACACTCAGAGATATAAAACTCAGCAAGGCACTCGTTATAACTTCTTTTATACTTGGAACATTGGGAGCAGTAACATTAATCATTCTTTCAAACAAAGAAGCATCGACTTTTTTATCGAAATATCTTGAGACTCAGTTATTCGCAAGTCTATCAGGAACCCGGAAAAATGTTGAAACTCCTTTAGACGCATTGCGAGTAATTAACCGTGAAATTATGGTTCCTATAATTATAGCAATACTATTCTCAATTGTTTTCATTATTAAAGATAGGTTTAAGTTCTATTTAAAAGCAGATAAAGTATTTTGGTTATATTTCTTTATAGCACTTTGCGGCAGTTTACCTATTATGTTAAGTTCTAAACAGATGGGATGGTATTTATTTCCTTCCTTCCCTTTCTATACTCTGGCAATTGCCCGTTTGTTCGAAAATTATTCAATCAGATTAAACAACATTACAGTAGAGAATGCCAGAACCAGACGAATAGTTACCACAGTTGCGATTATATTTTTTATTACATCAATATCAATAATGTTTTTTGAAAATAATTCTTTGAGGAAAAACAAAGAATTTCATCATGATTTTTCTGTACAAACATTAAGCTACCGGAAAGAGTGATAATTTCAGTTTATCCAAAAGCTTTAGCAGAAGACTGGGCATTAGTAGCCAATATGCAGAGGTTCTATAAAATCAGTCTTAGTGATTCACTTGGCTTTAAATATTTATTAACAACAAAAGACAACACTCAATCCATGTTTATATCTGATAAGTACAGGAAAATTCATCCACCTGAACCATCGAGATACATCTTATTCGAGAAGAAAAATTAGCTTTAGTCTTTGGTAATAATATATCAATCGCTTTGTGTACATTTGTTATTATTTCAAATTATTACCTAAATTAGTACCGAAACCTATACAAATCTCCATAAAGTGGTGTGCTTGGGTCTAACCTGTAATCACCAAAACCTGAATAATCTGTAAATATAAACTGCTTGTTAAGATTATAATATTGCCAGACTTCGTACGGTTTAGCATAATACTCAAATGGATGACGATCGATATTATCCGGAGCTCCGAGAATAATTAAAACCATTCCACGATCAGATCTCCATCCTTCCAGCGAATAGGTTGTGAAATTCTGATTCGCATAAGCAACTCTGTTATAGTATTCGTTGAAAACGGGATTGTATTCATCTGCAGGGTTTGGATCCTGCTTTTTCCAAAATCCAACAAATCTTTTTGCTTTTTCAATACGTTCTTCCGGTTCTTTTATATAAGATAAATCTTCCGGGTTTGCCAGGTAAATCATCTGGTCGATCGCTTTATCAAGATCAGTTATGTAAACAGGTACACCTTTCCAGCGTGATACAAATGTTTTTCTGGATGAATCAATCACCTTTCCTGCTGAATCTTTCAATGTTATTGTCAGCAGATTCTTTCCAAGATCGAGTACCAGCGAATCAAGTTCGTGAAAAATCTGGTTGCTGCCAGACTTAATATTTATCTTTTCCTCCGAGTTGTATACCCGCTTTTCATTTTCATCAAATATCTCATAATCCACACGCAGTTTTGAGACGGTGTCAGAATAAATTTCATAAAACATTGAGAGTGCATCTCTATCGGTAACAATATTTCTTGAAACATTTGGAACTATTTTAGATTTTCCATCGACAACGGTCTTACCTGAAATCAGCATAATATCACTTAGCGATGGAAGCTCATTGAACTGTTTTATGTTTATTTTACTTTCAGTGCTGTATTCATTCTTCGAATCTTTGTCCAGTAAAGTTGTTTTTACAGAATAAACTCCGGGCGAAAGTTCGAAGGAACGGGAACCAAGATTAAAATTATCAGGTGAGTTGGTCAGTTCAAAACTTATTGCCACGATCTTTTCATTCCAAACTTTTTCAGTTATCAGCTTTTCGTTGTCCTGGTCGAAGACGGAAACTGTCATCATATACGAAGCTTCAAAACCCTGACCAGTTTTAACGAATTGAACAGCATTATATGGTACCTGGACAAAGTAATCAAGTCTTGCTTTGTCGTCAGTTCCCCGGAAAGAAATGAAATCCTGATAGTATTTAACTTTATTGTCAGGGATCTGGGATTTATTATCTGTCTGTGTAAAAGCGAGAACAGTAAAAACTCCAACGAAAATAATAATCAGCTTTTTCATTTTAATATTCCTTATTATTTCTTAATTCTAGCAAAAAGATCGTATTCATCAAAATCATAAACCTGCGCCACATAAAAATTACCCGGAACAATTTCGGTATCATCAGCATCTATTAAAACTTCTCCATCAACTTCGGGTGCATCCCGGTAACTTCTTCCAACATAAAAATCTCCCTCCTTAGATTCAACTAATACTTTCAGTTCTTTTCCGACCATATCATTATTTTTTTCAAGAGAAATCTCACGCTGGATTTCCATTAAAGTACTCTGACGCTCCTTTTTCACTTCTTCAGGAACAGGGTCACCAAGATCGTAACTAAAAGTATTTTCTTCCTGTGAATAAGTGAATGTTCCTACTCTTTCAAATTTAAATTCACGAACAAAATCACATAGCTCCTGAAACTCTTTTTCAGTTTCACCGGGATATCCAACAATGAAAGTTGTCCTTAGCACCAAACCGGGAATTTCATTCCTTAACTGAGTTAGTAATTCCCGAGTCTGCCGGCTTGTTATTCCTCTCCGCATTGATTTTAAGATATTATCCGATATATGCTGCAATGGAATATCAATGTATTTGCAAACCTTTTCATTAGTCTTGATTTCATCTATCAGTTTTTCCGGAAACCTTGATGGATAAGCATACATCAACCTGATCCATTTAATTCCATTAACTTCACTAAGTCTTAAGATAAGTTCCGCAATATTTCTTTTATTGTAAAGATCTTTTCCATAATCGGTTGTATCCTGTGCTATAAGCACCAATTCCTTTGTATTGTTTTTTGCAAGGAACTCGGTTTCAGCAACAAGCTCTTCAATAGATTTGGATTTATGCAGACCACGCATTATTGGTATTGCGCAAAAAGAGCAGGGATGATCGCAACCTTCGGAGATTTTTAAGTAAGCTGTATGCGAAGGAGTTGAAAGAACTCTTTCACCTAGTAGATTCTTTTTTAGTTCACCACCGAGTTCAGTGATTATTTTTTGATAATCTTCCGTCCCGAAGAAAACATCCACTTCGGGAATTTCTCTCTGAAGCTGATCTCTGTACCGCTCTGACAAACATCCAGCTACAAAAATTCTTTTAGTTATTCCTGAATTCTTGCTGGCAACCGTACTCATTATCGTATTGATTGATTCTTCTTTTGCTGCTTCAATAAATCCGCAGGTATTTATGATAACTGTATCAGCTTCGGAAGGATTTGTGCGAAGGTCAAGATTATTAAGCTGCAATTGTCTTAGCAATCTTTCTGAATCAACTGTGTTTTTGGCACAACCTAATGTAATTACACTAACTTTTTCCCGCGTCTTCATTTCTATAAATATTAATTGAAATATTTTAGATACAGCCAGATAGCAGGTGCACTGAACAACAACGAATCAAACCTATCGAAGAAACCGCCGTGACCCGGAATTATTGAAGATGAATCTTTTACTTCTGCATCTCTTTTTAAAAGTGATTCTACCAAATCGCCGATCTGTCCAATTGTTCCGATAAGTATTCCTATGATTACAACACTTTGCCAGCTCAGGAAATCCAGCACAATCACCTTCGCCAAAATCATAGTCCCGACCGAGAAAATAAAACCAAAAATTGCTCCTTCCCAGCTTTTTTTAGGACTTACACGGGGAAATAATTTATGCCTGCCAAAAGTAATACCACCATAATAAGCGGCGGAATCTCCTATCCAGATAGAAGCAAGAATTGAAATGATTAAGTACGCACCGTAAATATTTGATTCGATACCAGCTGAGTAGAATTCTCGAATGGAAATGAATGTTGTTGAAAAAATTCCGATATAGAAAATTCCGAGAAAGGTTGCACCGAGGTTCAAGATTGCTGAACCGTTATTCCTGAATAATTCTACTGCAAGCAATAGCAGTGAAACTAATATTATTAAATCAGCCTGATCATAGAACTTATGAAACCCGTTTAGCAGCAATGAAAAAATAATTAAACTGCCAAAAATCAAATTCACATTTGCATTTTTATTTTTTGCAAGCAGACTGAATTCATAAAACGAAAGTATGCTGATAATCGTAACGAACGCAAAGAAATAATAACCTCCCAAATAACTGGAGATAAGGATTATCGGAATTGCAAGAATTGAAACGATAACTCTTTTAAAGTTTTCAGTCGCTGCCATTTTCCCCGGAATCTAAATCCTTTTTTGTTACTTCCTGAATAAACTCCAGTGCTTCAGGAACATCAGCTTTTTTAACGAATAACTTTACTACTGATAAATCGCCAGGAGCGGGAAAACTTGAATCTTTCTGTGAAAGAACAGATGCAGCAATACCAGCGCTTTGAAGATTTTTCTTTAACATCTCAACCTTGATTTCACTAAACGCGGTATAAACAAGAGCCCAATCCTGCTCTGAAAGTTCTTCGTAATTCTTTAATTCAGATGCATCAACAAGCGGAGTATTACAGTCGGGACAAATTGTTATCCCGGGAACGTATTCATATTTACAATTTGGACATACAGCCATTATATCGTCTCCTCTATTTTTCTACTTTGATAATATTTTTTTATGATAAACATTAAAACGATAAACGAAACCAGCAACACGACAAAGTAAATTATGTTCGTATCCAGTGAAGCTACATCGGAAACATTGCTTTTAAATAATTCATCATCACCGATTATGAAATACAGCATTACTGCAAAAAAGTTATTCAGGAAATGAATAATTATCGGAATCACAAGCGACTGGCTTGAGTAAGCTGCAAAACCAAGATAGAATCCGATTATTGCAAGCGGTATTAATCCATAAGGATTGAAATGGTATAATGCAAAGAATATTGCAGTTAGCCAGGCAGCAATATGCGGTTTAAATTTGAAACCAAAACTCCTCTGAATAAAACCTCGGAACATCACTTCTTCACAAATTGCCGGAATGATGGAGATGGTAATTATCACAAGAAGCACTTCAACAAAATTGTCAGCACGGAGCAGATTGCCGAAAGTTTTTTCTATAAGTTCATTCAGCGAATCAAGCAGGAATTTAATCGAGTTAATGAATTCAGAGGATTGTGCCAATTGTTCAAAAAAATAGTTTTGTATATAAAGATAACTTTGAAGCAACGGAGTAAGAATTAATATTCCAATCACGAACAGCAAAACTTCCTTTATGCGCGGTACTTTTAGTGAAATAATTTTCGAAATATCACCATAAATCCATTTGCTAAATAATATTGCCGGAAGAAAAATGAAAAGTATCTGCCCGATGATTGTGACAAACCTGATTCCATTCACAGGTGCGGCTTCGATATCGAAGCCAAAAATTAAAATAGTCAGCAGTCCGCCAACAAACTGATAAAGAATAAATCCACCAATTAAGCCAAGAAAGGCTGCTGCAACAGGTGAAATTAGCGGATAAGGTGACTGCAATTCGGTTAAATTCTTTATTTCTGTCGAATTTTCTACATCCGGTTGATTTTGCTGATTATTTTGTTCTTCCAATTTACGCTTTGAGTTTTCTATGAATTTTATTTAAAGCAAAGTTAACAAATTATACAGTGATTAATAAAAAAAGAGGAAGCGATCGCTTCCTCCTGATAATCAATTTAATATGGAATTAACGCTTTGAAGTTAATTTTCCGGCGAGACCTTCATACTTCGTTAATTTTGCTTCAACGTGACCGATTATAATCTTGGTTCTGACTTTTACAGGCATTTTTAATTCATCATCGGTAAGCCAGATTATTATATTTCCTTCGTGTTTGAACAAGCCGCCTTCCTGCACCAGCGGTTCAACGATTATACATTCGAACTTACCAGCAGGCACTTCTATGGTTTCTTTACCTAAATATTTTACATCGAGATCATAAACTTCATCCTTATAAAAGTTTTGAAGGTTAATTAAGTCATTCACTTTCATACTTGAGTAATCAATTGTCCGTGCATAATAAAATGCTGAGATAATATCGTTCACATAAAGGGGTATATCGTATTCACCCTCGCTTGTTTTTGCTTTTCCTTTTCTGTGATCAAAGAATGCTGAAAAGTCCCGTGTATATCCACCTTCTCTGATATGCTGCTCAAATCTCCACGGAAATAGCCCCTCAACATCAAGATAACTTTCGTAACGATCACGTACTTTATAAAACATATCGAAGCTTGGAACTGAGTTGACTTCAAAATTAATATGATAAGCATTTCGTCCGGATATTTTTTTAATTCTCGGAATTTCCATTACGGCGATACCTGCAGTTACGAAACCATAATTCAGGTCAAAGGTCAGCTTTTCTCCTTCTTTAAATGCTTTGTTCTCAACACTTCTGAATTCATTCTTTGATAATGCAGATTGAGGAGATGTACTAATTGCGCTGAATCCTATGAACAATAAAACATACATCCACTTATTAAAATACATTTTCGATCTCCATTCATTATTGAATTTTCAATACGCTCTTAGTTTCGTCAAATACTTTGCCAATATCAATGCTATTCATACAATTGAGTTTTTCACACTGTTCGCGGGTACAATTGCTACAATCAATTGTTGGGACATAGATTGTCCTTTTATCAGTATACGGTCCCCACCTTTTTTGTGAACACGATAAAATTTTAGGGAAAAATCCGATGATATACACTCCGAATGCGGAAGCGATGTGCATCGGTCCTGTTGAATTGGAAATAAACAGGTTGGATTTTTTTATTAATGCTTTTAATAGATTAAGATCAAGCTCACCAGCAAGATTGATTACCGAATCATTAACTTCAAATTCTTTGCAGAGATCAATTTCATTTTTACTCCCGGTGATTACAACTGTTACTTTTTCTATCTTACTGATCAGTTTTGTGAGTTGAATTAATTTTTCTTTTGGAAGATCTACCGAACTCCCGCCGCTTCCGGGATGAATTACAACTATCTTGTTATTCGGTTTGTAACCATTTTCAACAAGTAATGATTCAACGTTTCTTAGACTATTTTCATTTGTAGTCAGATTGAATTTAATATCTTTAGACGAAATATCTTTTTCGATTCCAATTTGCGTGAGTAAATTAATGTTGTATTCAAGCTCGTGCTTGTCGCCGTATTTCCGGTGCTCATAAACTTTGTTGTTGAATAAAAATGAATACCAGCGATATCCTGTACCGATCCGGTTTTTTATTCCAGCAAGAAACATTATCAACGCAATCTTTGGCGTTGGATTTATCACTACACAAGTATCGAACTTCTCAAATTTTATTTTTCTGAGATTCTCACTAAAAATAATTTTGCCATCAGATTCTTCCGCGATGATTACTTCATCGACAAAAGAATTACCTTCAAGCAAAGCACTTGTGTATTCACGAATGAAATACGAGACCTTACACTGCGGATATTTTTTCTTAATAACCTCTGCCATCGGTAACGATAAAACAACGTCACCAATTCTGTCAGTCCTGACCAACAATATTTTTTCCGGCGGTTTCATTTGCGTGAAAGGTAAGGATTATTTTTAATAAAAAATCTCCAAGGTAATTCAACTGATCTTGTTATACCAATTCTTTTTGAAATACCAATCTCACTGTCATTAAGTTTTTTTTTATGAAGAAGAAAGATTTTTTCTCCAGTCAGATCAGTGCCGGAATTATATTTAGTAATATCAAAAGCTGCACAAACTTTACCAGGACCGCTTGTGATGTTAAAAATTTCTTTTTCATTTTTCAGCTTTCTACCGAAACGATTTTCTATCATTCTTTCAATTCCGGATATTGGCTCAACTGCACGAATTAAAACTGCAGTACCCTGTCCTTTTGTACCAGTTACAACATTACAACAGAAGTGTGCGCCGTATGTGAAGTAAACATACAAATAACCACCTGCTTCAAACATAATTTCATTTCTTTTGGTTTTACCGCGGAATGAATGAGACGCTTCATCTACATCGCCGTGGTAAGCTTCAACTTCCACAATTTTACCTGCCAGCACTCCACTTTTTTCTTTTTTCACCAGAATTTTACCCAATAAATCTTTCGCAACAATTAGTACATCCCTTTTGTAGAAATTCTTGGTTAGTTTTTTAGCTGATAAAATTTTCGTCATTGAATGTCGTTTACGATAAATAGAAAGGCTACCAGTACTTACTGCGATTTTATTTCCTGAATTTTTGCTTCATAATATTCTTTCTTATCGGGAAATCGTTGTATAAGTAATTCATAAATTTTAATCGCTTCCAGCTTCTGTCCCTGGGAAAGATATATATTAGCGAATGTCTCAGTTGCTAGTTTAGTTTTATCAGGGGCAATTTCATTTATAGCAGAAGGAGTGAAAGATGTGTCTTCTGAACGATCTATTTTTCTGTTCATCAACTCATCAGCAATTTCGGAAAGCCGGTCATCAACCGAATCTGTATTTTTATTTATTCTTTCCTCATACTCATCGTCATCATCGTTTTGATTTATAAAAATGCTTCCTCTCGAAGTATCGAACGGTGAAGATGGTTTATTGGATAGTTTGAACTCTGATTTATAATGTTCAAAAGTTAGGTGATTATCTAATACTTCGCTTGATTTTTTAAAGTAAGCTTCAGCTTTTTGAATATCTCCGAGCTTTAAAAAAACTTTAGCGAGCATAATAAAAGCCAGCGGATGTTCTGAAAAAATTTTTATTCCGTTTTCAAGAATTGTAAGAGCAGTCTGTGGCTCGCCAATTTGAAGATAGTATTCGGCTGTTCTTAGAAAAAGAGGAGAGTTGTTGTCCCGTTCATAAATTAATTTAGCTCTTGCTGATAATTTATCATCCACGATTCAAACAAAATTAATGAGCAGCATTTTTTGCAAAAGCATGCTTTATTGATGTAATGGATACGAACGAAAATCCTATAAAAAATAAAAGCTGAAAAGGAAGACTTGCTATCTCCATAAAGTAAATACTCGATACCACACCAATTAGACAGTAAAATGCAAGTATCAATTCAACAATAACTGCAAAGCCAATTTTATTTTTTGAATATTTCTTCCCAACCCATGTATCTTTTTCAGATACTAATTTGAATTTTGGGGTTCTTACAAATTCACTTTTACGGTTAAGCAATCCTTCAAACACAGCACGGGAATTATTCAACGCAAAGCCCATGCTTCCAGCCATGAAGATCGGGAAGAGAACAATTCTTTTCCGCCAATCGGGATGAATATCTTTCTGTGAATAAAGATAGAACATAAAAGAGCTGATGAATGCCAAAACAAAGATTGACATAAAAGCAAAATAGACTTCGTGACCACCGCTGTTTTTAACGAATATGAGCGGCACATTTAAAATTGCAGCTAAAAGAATGAACGGAAACACAATATTATTCGTCAAATGAAAAGTGCTGTATAATTTTATCCTCAGCGGAACATCAGAATTCCAAACAAGAGGAAGAATTTTCTTCGCAGTTTCAATAGCACCTTTTGTCCATCTGAACTGCTGGGATTTCAAAGCATTGATTTCCTGAGGCAGTTCTGCAGGCGAAGTAAAATCTTTTAAGAAAACAAACTTCCATCCATTTAATTGAGCACGGTAACTTAGATCAAGATCTTCAGTCAAAGTATCAGCATGCCAGTTTCCTGCATCTTCAATGCACGACTTTCTCCAGACACCTCCGGTTCCATTAAAGTTAATGAAGAAACCTGCTTTGTTTCGAACTGTTTGCTCGATAACGAAGTGTCCATCCAACGCAAGTGCCTGTGCGCGGGTAATTAGTGAGTGATCTCCATTCAAATGTTCCCAGCGCGTTTGTACCATTCCTACTTTTTCATCTGCAAAGAATTTTAAAGTCTTTTTTAGAAAATCTGGATAAGGAATAAAATCAGCATCGAAGATCGCAACATATTCACCGCTGGCAATTTTCAATCCTTCTTTCAAAGCACCGGCTTTAAATCCTTCGCGGTTGCTTCTTCTTATGTGTTCAATATTGAACCCTGCTTTTTTCTTAGTATCTACAGCTTTTGCAACAACTTCAACTGTTTCGTCAGTTGAATCATCAAGAACCTGGATTTCAAGTTTATCTTTTGGATATTCTATTTCGCAGACTTTATCAATTAATCGTTCAATTACATAAAGTTCGTTGTATAAAGGAAGTTGAATTGTCACGAGTGGAGTCACTTCAAAATCTTTTTCCGGATTGAACTTTACATCTTTATACTTTCTATGATAATAGAGAAGCACAAAACCGTGCAGTCCGAAAACGAAAAGAATAGAAAGTGAAACAAAATATCCTATTAAAACTATATTGTCCATAATTTTTCCTTTTGATTACCAGCCGGAAACTACGGCCAGCAAAATATCCTCTGAAATTTTATCTATCGCGGTTGCTATGGCGTTATCTCTGTTATTAGTTGCTTCACCCGGTACATAATCACCATGATTAGTGAAGGTATTTTCAAAAATTGTTTTTCTCTGAACCAGATCTTTGTAGACGACTTTTACATTGATTGTCAATCGTCTTGAAGTAATTTCTTCACCAGCGCTTACAATTGCAGGTGCATCAGTTACTGAAGTAATAACGCTTTCCAGAGTTGCGTCTGCAGTTGATCTTTCAGTAACCTGCAGTGAATTGTCGCTTATAAACTTCTGAATAAGCATATCGGTCAATGATTCACGTAATCCCGGAATCGCAGCCGGACTTTTATCTTCAGCAATTGGAATTGCTATTGTCTTCAAATGTTCAGGAACCGAGGCGCCGGTAAAAGAATAACTTCCGCATCCAAAATTAATTACGGCGCTTGTCCCGAACAACATAACAAATAGTGAATTTCTCACGATAGTTTTAATATTCACGTTAATTCGGTTCATAATCCTTCTTCCAATAAGTCATATTGCTTAATTTTTCTGTATAAAGTACGTTCGCTGATATTCAATAATTTGGAAGCTTTTCTCTTATTACCACGGGTTTTATCAAGTGCAGCTTTTATCGTATCGCGTTCGATGACATCCAGTGCAAAAAGATTCTTTTTTGGTTCATCTGTTTTGACTGCTGTTTCCCTGCTAGTATTCACTACAAGATCTTTAAGTTCAATCAAATCCTTTTTTATTTCGAACAGTGCTCTGTATAAAAGTTCCCTGTCAGCATCTTCAGGTGTTTTACGCAAGAATACAGGTAAGTTTCTCATTGAATTATTATTTTCAACAGGTGCTGCTAAATTCGCAAATGAATCAACATCTATAATTCCACTTCTGTTAAGTGCAAATGCAGTTTCGATGGTGTTTTTAAGCTCACGAACATTACCCGGCCAATTGTATTCAAACAAAAAATCCATCGCATCATCTGTAATTTTCGGAATAGGTAAATTATTTGCTTTTGCATATTGCTCAAGAAAATGATTCACGAGTAACGGAATATCCCCTTTTCTTTTTCGCAGCGGAGGAATATTCAGACTGACAGCTTTAAGTCTGAAGAATAAATCTTCCCTGAATTTTCTGTTGTTGACTTCTTCCTGCAAATCTTTATTTGTTGCTGCTATGATTCTTACATCAACTTTAGTAACGGTTTCAGCACCAATACGCATGAACTCTTTAAATTCTATCGCCCTCAAAACTTTCACCTGAGTGGTAAGAGGCATCTCTGCTATCTCATCTAAAAAAAGTGTACCGCCATCAGCAATTTCAAAGTAACCTTTTCTTCCTTCAAAGGCTCCGGTGAAAGCACCTTTCTTGTGTCCGAATAATTCGCTTTCCAGAATTCCCTCCGGTATCGCACCACAGTTTACACTTACGAGTTCTTTCCCGGCTCTTTTACTTGAGTTATGAATTGCACGTGCAAAAACCTCTTTCCCGACTCCGCTCTCACCATAAACTAAGATTGTAATGTCAGATGATGCTACCTGCATTACTACATCAACCAAGTCATTTATTTCACTGGATTGGCTAATAATTCCGTGTTTCTTTTTGAATTCTTCTCTGTTCACTTTGAAATAATAGATTTGAATGACAATCTGTCGCAGGTGTAAAAATAAACATTAAGACCCTGAATTGAAATAGTGTTTTTAATGGATATTAATCTAAAAAACAATCAGATTTCAAGGATTTGAGAATCCCGTGCTATCTCGATTCTATCTTTTGTCGCATTGGGAAGATTTGCCAAAATTTCACTAATGCTCTGAAATTCTTCATCCGAATAATGAGTAAGAATTATCCGGGAAGATGAAGCCTGATATTTTTCAATAATTGATTGCACGGTAATATGATTGGCTTCGCTGATTACAATATCAGGATTAATTTCATCAAATATTGAGAGGTCTTCTTCGGCACCGATATCAGAAGTATAAACAATCTTTTTACCATCTACTTCAAACAAAAAACTGCCGCTGAAAAGTTTCAGAGACGGATAAATTTTCGTATAACTTTCAAGTTTGTTCAAGTGAGAATTTTTTCTTCCAGTGAAATAGAATTCTTCGGCAACTTTGATTTTTTCGTTCTCATTAAAAGTAACGTATTCAATTTCAAAATTTTTTCTTTCAGGAAGTATGTACGAATTGAGCAAAAAATCTTGAATCACGTTTTGCAGACTTTTATATACAAAAATTTGCAGATCTTTTTTTCTTTTATTCATTTTCATCTGGATGATTAAACCCGGTAACCCTGCAGAATGATCAGGATGAAGATGAGTAAACAGGATACCATCAACGGAATCAAAAGAAATATTATTATGAATCAGAGATCTGGATATTCCTTCGCCAGCATCGACGAGCAAGTTGTATTTTCCGGAAGAAAAAAGTATGGAAGAGTAATTACGAGAAACAGAAACCTTGCCTGAGCTTGTACCTAGAAAAATAATTTTCATTTATTTTTCCGGTGTAGGAACAATGCTTCCATTTATTTTATAACGAGAACTCAAAACCTGCAAAAAATTTTCAGCGTCTTCGCGTTTTTCAAATTTACCTGCATACACAATGTGAAAAGTTGTACCTCCGACTACTTTTTCACCCAGTTGAGAGTAAATGCTCGCGCTTTCAAATTCACTCATTAAATTTTTTGCATTATCAAGATTCGTGAATGCACCCGCCTGTATAGTGAATTTATAATCAGCATCGGTTTTGGTTTGAGTTTGAGTTTCTTCGACCTTTGTTTCAGTTTTTGTCTGCTCAACTTTCTCGAGCGCTGAAATATTTTGTTCGGCAACCTGAATGTAAGGTGATGTCGGGTATGATGATTTCAACTGCTTCAGTTTTTCCTGGGATGTTTCATAAAGTCCAAGTGCATAGTAGTATGAAAAGATCCTATAGAGTGAGGCATCAGCGTATTTGCATTTTGGATGATCATTTACAATATCCTGGTAAATAGCAACGGCTTCCTGTCCGTTCTCCTTTAAAACTGCATCAAGAAACATTACTGAAGGATCTTCCGGATTTTTTTCTTTTAATTCTGTCAGAGCTTCTTTAGCACTTGCAAGATCACCATTTTCGATTGCTTTGAGGTAAGGGACAATATCTGCATCCTGGGAATAAATATTTGAAGTGAATGGTATGATATTGACGATCAGAATAAAAATGAAATTTAGTTTAAGCTTTTGCATTTTCTCACCGCCAGTTGAAAAAAAATATTTTTAAGATTTCACCCAGTCAAAGATAAGTTTTCTTTAACCAAATTTGCGAAACCCGTAAAATCTCCGAATAAAGTTGCTGAAGTCGCTCTGTTAATTCTGGCTTTAATATAATCTCCGGGTTTAATTCCGTCAGCAGCAGGAATAATTACGACTTTATTTGTATCAGATCTGCCTGATAAAAACTTATCAGACTTTTTACTGAACCCCTCAATTAACACGACTTCTTCTTTCCCTATTAAATCCTGGTTTTGCTCGAAAGATATTTGCTGCTGAAGATTAATTATTTCCTGAAGCCGTTTAGTTTTTGTTTCTTCTGTAACATCATCATTCATTCTGAAGGCTTTTGTCCCCTCCCTCGGCGAGTATTTAAACATAAACGCACCATCGAAGCGAACGAGCCTCATTACATCGAGTGTCATAATATGATCTTCAAACGTTTCAGTCGGAAATCCTGTGATGATATCAGTCGAGAAACTTACTCCGGGAATTATTTTTCTTGCTTTTTCGACTAACTGAAGGTAGTGCTCAATTGTGTAAGTACGATTCATCAGTTCAAGTATCCGGTTTGAACCAGACTGAACTGGCAAATGAATGTAGTTACAGATATTTGGATTTGCAGCAATCGTATATAATAATTTATCAGAAAGATCCTGTGGATGTGATGTTGTAAAACGAATTCTTACTGATCTGTCAACTTCTGCACAAGCCGCGAGAAGATTAGCAAAGTCTCCGCTATCAGAAAGTTCTTCATCCTTGTAAGAATTAACATTCTGTCCGAGGAGAGTAATTTCCTTGAATCCTCTTTTCAATAACTGCTTTACTTCTTCAACAACCGAATTTAAAGAACGGCTTCGCTCTCTTCCTCTTGTAAATGGAACAACACAAAAAGTACAGAACTTATCACAGCCGCGCATAACCGAAATCCACGCCTGAAGTCCGTCTTCTCTGTGGGGAATTATATCATCATAAGTTTCTGTTTTAGAAAGTTTGACTCCAATCCCTTTATCACCGTTGAAAGCAACATCAATTAGTTCAGGTAATCTTCTGTATTCATCGGGACCAACGACTACATCAACAATTTTTTTCTTATCGACAAGATCGGAACGTAGTCTTTCAGCCATGCAACCTAAAACACCAACAACAAGCTCAGGTTTTTGATCCTTAATCGTTTTGAAATTACCGAGTCTACCATAAATTCTTTGCTCGGCATTTTCCCTGATACTGCAGGTATTTACAAGAATAACATCAGCTTCTTCTGAGTGATTCGTAAGACTGTAGCCATTATTTTGCAGAATACCAAGAACTATCTCAGTATCTGCAAGATTCATCTGGCAGCCGTAAGTTTCAATATATACTTTGTTTTTACTCATAATATGATGAAATAGACGGACTAATATAAAAGATTACCGTCTGCGTTTCAATCTAAATACTTATAATTATTATCTGTTAGAGGAGATTAGCTTGTTGAGAGAGCGTAAAGGATAAAATTTAATATCAGAAATCCGATTGTTCCATAAATAACGTTGAATAGAATTCTTTTAATTTTATGATCACGACGAATATTACGCTCTATTTTTGTTTTACCGTTTATTTTTACAAATCCGAAAACCATTTCACACTAATTTTTATATATAACCTGAAGGAAAATAATCAAATTAATTTGCAATTTCAGTTACAATCAACGTGCCCTTACAAAAAGCTGCTCGAATATTTAATAGTTGGCTAAATTCAAACTTTTGAATTGAAAAAATATTTTTTCACCTCAGATTTACAAGTCAACATTTACCATCGCAGTAATATTATAAATAAAAACCCCTCCTGAAATCCGCACTGTCGTTTTGCGGAAGGAGGGGTAAAAAAATTAAAAAGATTTATTTATTTAATCAGCGTCATTTTCCTGACTTCATTGAACATACCTGCTTCTATACGATAGAAGTAAATTCCACTGTTTAGCTGAGTTGCATCAAAATTAATTGTGTGTGAACCTGCTTCCATAATCTGATCTACCAAAGTGCTTACTTCCTGTCCGAGTGCATTGAACACCTTCAGGGTTACATTTGAACTCTGAGGAATTGAAAACTTAATGGTAGTACTTGGATTGAACGGATTCGGATAATTCTGTGCAAGTTCAAATTGAACCGGTGATGTAATTTCAGCATTCACTTCATCTGAGTAAGCGAATGTTCCGTTAAAGTCAACCTGCTTCAACCTGTAAGTATAGCTTCCCGCAAGAAGATCTGCATCTACAAACCTGTACGTTTTCGCTTCGGTGGTTGTGCCGTGACCTTCAATAAAACCGATAGTCGCAAATTCATTTCCTTCAATCAAACGCTGAACTTCAAATCCTGCGTTATTTAACTCACTTGCAGTCGACCAGCTCAATATCACATCATTATCGCTGACATTGGCTGTGAAGGAAGTTAATTCAACAGGGACCACATCTGCCCAGGCGGTTCCAATTCGAATTCCATCCAATGTTAAATTAGCTGCGGAGGAACTAGAACCTTGCCTGATGTAAACGCCACCTATATTCGCGGGATCATTGCCAGTAGTTAATGTTCCGTGAGCTAAATCTGGCAGTGGTTCAATTGGACTAATAGCTGGATTGATGAACAAGTAAACACTGTCATCGGTAACATCAGGATTAAATTGATATTTAAGAACCAGCAAATAAGTCGTTCCAGTAATATAAATGGAATCACCATATACTGGTTGAACTGTCGTACTGGTGCTCGATTTAGATAATCCAAATCTCAGGTTACCATTGGCTGCAACTTTAATAAAAACTCTCCCCATATAAATAGATGTAGTATTAGCTAGTCCTAAATGGAAGAAATAATCTCCGGTTTGAGCACTCGCAATATTAACCATCAAGGAAGCGTATATAGCTCCAGAAGTAATTGGAGTAAATTGAACGTTAGCATCCTGACCACTGGTAAGAAGAGTGACTGAATTTCCGATACCAGAACCCGCATAACCTGCATAAGTTAAACCTGGAGATGTAACTAAAATAGGATTAGTAGTTACGGTGCCTGTTTGACTCCAACCGTGTGAAATTAATGTATCGCCAGCAGGATAATCAAAATCTTCTATAAAAAACTGACCGTAAGAAAAACTTAGTGGAAGTAGGAGAAAAGAAATTAATAAAAGTAAATATGATTTTTTCATATTTGCCCTCCGATTAGATATTATGAATAAATAGTTAATTACAACTGGATTGTGAGTTGAAAAATAAGTGAAAAAAAAGAGAATGAAAAGTGTCAGCCTTACATTCTCTTTAGTTTTAATAGATAAGTTTAGGAATTAACGATTATTTAACAAGAACCATCTTACGTGATTGTATAATCCCGTTTGATTCAATCTTGTAAACATACACGCCGCTGTTTAACTCCGATGCATTAAAATTGATTGTATGTATACCAGCTTCCTGGAATTCATTTATAAGATCAGTGACTTTTTCACTAAGTAAATTATAAATAGACAGCCTGACATTACCCGATTCTGGTAATGAATATTTAATTGTTGTTGATGGATTAAATGGGTTAGGATAGTTTTGTTCGAGAATAAATTCTTCCGGAAAGATCTCTCCTGAAACATTAGTAACACTACCGGTTTTAGCAAGTATAGTACCTTCTCCTCCCACAACAAATCCTGTTTCCGTATTAACAAAAAATACTGAGATCAGTGAAGTGTTAGTATTACTATTTTCAGTTATCCATGTCGCACCTGCATCTGTAGTGCTTAAAATTATTCCGCTCCATCCGACGGTTGTTCCGGTCTGTGAGTCTGTAAAATAAACATCTGACAGTGCTTCATTGGGAATACTATGTTGAAGCATCCAGTTGACACCTCCATCGGTAGTCCTGTAAATTCCCGCACCTGTTAAATTGCTTCCACCGACTACCGTCCCGGTATTAGCATCTGTAAAATAAACTCCCGCCAGACGTATCTGTATGTTATTTGGTTGTTCAACCCAGTTGGCGCCACCGTCTGTGGTACGCATAATAAGTCCGTTATCACCAACAGCAAAACCATTATTTATATCAGCAAAGTGTACTCCACGCAAAGTTGTAGGTGCATCAGGCAATTGATTCCAGTTTATACCTCCATCCGTAGTTCTAAGCATTATTCCTGCATGTCCAATGGCAGTTCCGTTGTTTTCATCAGCAAAAGAAACTGACCAAATGGCCGGAATAATTCCACTTATCTGGCTTGTCCATGTTTGGCCGCCATCAGTCGTTCTTAAAATTGTTCCGACAATACCTACTACAATTCCGGTATCTGAGTTTAAAAAAGTTACATCAAATAAATGTGAGTTAGTGCCGCTGTTCTGCTCTGTCCACATTTTCCCACCATCTGTAGTTCGCAGAATTGTACCATATATACCAACTGATGTGCCTGTATTAGCATCGGAAAAATGTATCCCATATAAAGGATTTTCTGTTCCGCTGGTTTGCTGATACCAGCCTGATTGTGCATCCATTTCAGTATTGAAATGAAGAAATATTAACACCAGTAATATGAAATGCTTTTGCATTTATTAATCCTCCTTTAAATAGTTATAAAGAGAGAATTGTGAGACAAAGATAGATGGGAATAAATATCAGCTTTGGAGCTGTCTCACTTCCGCAAATTTTATTTGATAAATAGCATCTATTGCAAAATAGAAAAAATATTTATTTATCCAAATGAAAATTTTAAAAGTTGGGATTAAGTTTTGGGAATGTATAGAAAACCCCGCTTCAGCGGGGCTAATTCTTACTTCTCTTGCTAAGAGATGACATCTTTACAGATCTGACATCGGTGAAAGATGTCATCTCTCCGCTTCTTATTTAATCAAAAGCATCTTCCTAATTTCAATTTTGCTTTCGGTTTCGAGACGATAAAAATAAATTCCGCTGCAGAGATTATCTCCACTGAATTCTGCGTCATATATTTTTCCGCCTTCGGCTGTTCCAGAAAACGGTACAGCTACTTCATTACCAAGCACATCATAAACTATCAGTTTTGCAGTCTGAGTTTCTGCCACAGCAAATTTGATTATTGTTGATGGGTTAAATGGATTAGGATAGTTCTGCTCGAGCACAATTCCATCGGGCATACCACTTGCGTCTACTTGAATCATTTTGGAATATTCGAACTTGCCATCTGTATCAATCTGCTTTAAACGATAGGAATATTTTCCACTGATCACATTATCAGTAAATGAATAATCTTTTGGTGAGTTACTATTTCCGTGTCCTTCTACAAACCCGATCTTTTTGAATTCTAGATTTTGGATTTTGGATTTCGGATTTTCAGAGCGTTCAATCTCAAAACCGTAGTTGCTTACTTCTGTTTCTGTTCTCCAGTTGAGTTCTATCCCCCCTTTCTTCAATACTTTTGCAGTGAAAGAAGAGAGTTCGACGGGGAGAGGACCGTTAACAATCAGATTTCCTTCTAAACGAAAATCAAGTAAGTTATCATTTGAATCCCAGCCGTTTCCATAAATCCCATAAGTGTTATTCCCAATGTCATCTTTTCTTCTGATGCTTTCGGTAGTTGAAGTCTGTGGTGCAGGACCTGATCCCTCGAATGCATTAGTTCCGTTTCCATAACCAACGAAATCGATTACGCCAGAACCACCTATCGGATTTGATGTTGTGATTGCTGTTTGAAAATTTGTTAAGGCAATCTTTCCTTTTATTTTGTTCAGGTTGATATTTGAGATTACATCCGGAGTAAACGGCAGCTGCGTTCTTCCTGAACCATCACCACCAAACTGTATAAAATAATATTGCCCGGCGTTAACTGAACCATTCAGGCTAACTACCTGCCAATCGAAACTTTGAAATATGGCATACTGAACAGACCAGGTTGAAAGATCAACCAATGTTTCAGTTGGATTATAAAGAAGGACATAATCATTCATCCAGTAGGATCCCTGCTCACCGCCACCGCCATAGATTTCAGCAAGGACCACATAGTTTGCTACCTGAGACTTCAGTTGATATTGGACAGATAGCAATAGAAAAACAGATAATAAAAATTTTTTCATAGCCTCTTCAGTTTTAGTTATTATTTTGAAGGTTACCACAACCGTTTTGGTCGAATATCAATTCTTTTGCCATTGCAACATCACTCAGATGATTGAAAATGTTTGATATTACAATATTTATTGGAAAAAATGAGTGATTTTAAAAGAATCCTGGAAGAAATTACGCGCAGGTATTTAACACAAAAAATTAAGCCCCGTACAGACGGGGGCAATTTCATTATTTTTTTAAGCGGTTATTTAAGAAGAAGCATTTTGCGGTTTTCAACCTTGCTTTCGGTTTCTAATCGGTAGAAAAATATTCCACTGGAAAGATTGCTACCATCAAACACCGATTCATAAATCTTACCGCCTTCGGCAGTTCCGTTAAAAGGTACAGCTACTTCATTGGCGAGGACATCGAATACTATCAGCTTTGCAGTCTGAGTTTCTACCACAGCAAATTTAATTTTAGTTGATGGGTTAAATGGATTAGGATAGTTTTGTTCGAGCACAAATCCTTCGGGCATATCACCTGCATCAACTTCAATTACTTTACTATACTCGAAAGTTCCATCTGTATCAATCTGCTTTAAACGATAAGAATACTTTCCACTGATCACATTATCTTTAAATGAATAATCCTTTGGTGAGTTACTATTTCCGTGACCTTCTACAAACCCGATAGTCTTCCATTCTAACTCCTGACTTCTGTATTCTGACTTCTGCACTTCGAATCCGTAGTTATTCACTTCCGTCTCTGTTCTCCAGCTGAGTTCTATCCCACCTTCCTTCAAAACTTTTGCAGTGAAAGAAGAGAGTTCGACGGGGAGAGCAGCATCAATATTAGTTTCCCATAATCCACGGCCATAAGTACCAGCTCTTAATTTATTATTTCCTCCTGTATAGAGGACTTCTAATTCTGTAACTACAACATTCGGTAAGCCTGTGTTGAATTGCACCCAATCACTTGTTCCATCTTTTACATAAACACCTAAATCGGTACCAACAAATAAAACATTACGATTAGTAGCTACTTTATAATGAACGATACACATAACCGGAAGATCAGGAAGCCCGGTTGATATATTTGTCCAACTTCCACCACCATTAGTTGATTCATAAACTTTTGCATCAGCAGTATAACCTCCAAAGGTAATCCAAATTGTGTTTGGATCATTATCTTTAACGGCGATATAAGTTAAGCTATTTGAATTTGCCGGAAGTGTGACTGCAGTCCAATTTGTTCCTCCATTTGTCGTTCTCCACATATTAGTTAAATCTGCTGTATAAAGATAATATGAGTTTGAAGGAGCAATTGCAAGAGAACGCAATTTTGTTGACGAACTTAAAACGGCTGAAGCACTTGTCCAAGTATTTCCGCGATTGGTTGTTTTCCAAATTCTATCATATCCGGCATAAAGAGTTGCGTTGTTATTAGGGTCAATTATATATGGAGTAACCCATGCACCTGTAGGTTGACCTCCCGGTATATTTGCAGAAATTGTAGTTGGAAATGAAGCACCACCATTTGTACTTCTGTAAATAGTCCCCCGAACGTAAGTAGCGTACATATAATTTGTTGTTGAGTAATCTACAATACATTCCATTCCGTCACCACCAGTTACATCACTCCAAAATCCACCGTTATATAATTTTGAACCGTTATCCTGCAAACCTGTTAAAACTGTCGTTGGGCTCGTTTGAGATACGCCAATTCTGTATATCTGACTTATTACCATTCCGTTTGTAAGGTCAGTCCAACTTGTTCCTCCATTTGTTGTTTTGTAAAGCCCTCCATCATTTCCCTCAAAAAGAGTTGTTCCATTTTGAAAAGCTAGAGCATGTTTATCTGCATGTGCTACTGGTGCACCCACAAAATTATAAGAAGGATGACTGGTCCACATATTACTTATAGTCCAGTTTGCACCACCATCCGTCGATTTCCAAGTATTAATTCCACCAAGATACACTATATTAGCATTGGTTGGGGAAGAAGCAATACAAAGATCATATGAGCCTTGTCCTATGTTTGAACCAGAACCATCGCTGTAATAATACAACATAGATTTTGACCCAAGGTCAACACGAGTAAAAGAAGTTCCACTATTTGTAGATTTGTAAACACCTAATAATCCACCATTTGTATTACATGCAAGAGCATAAACTATTGCTGAATTATTAGTTGAAACCGCTAGTTCAACACGATAACCTCCTGTCATACTAGCATATGACCAGTTTGTCCCTCCGTCAGTCGTCCTGAAAACATATCCTGCACTATATCCAAAACTAGATGCATAAATTGTGTTTGGATCACCAGGTTTAAATTCCATATCAATAACTAGAAATGGGCTATAAGGATGTATCAAACTCCAAGACGTTCCACTATTTGTACTTTTATATATTCCATCAAGAACTGTATTAAAATCAAGTACGGAAGCGTAAAGAATTGCTGAATTTGAAGGATGAATTAATAAGCGAGTGATCAAGACCCCAGAGCTTTTTGAGAAAGTCAAGCCTGTTGCACTCCAAGTTGAACCACCATCAGTAGATTTGTAAATCCCTGTTGTAACGTTATCAGCTGATTGTCCTCCACCTAAAGACCACATACTACCACCATCGCGATCACCTGTAGCAATATACATAGTATTTGAAGTTGAATAATCAGAAGGGATAGCGATATCGCTTACACCAAGAACCATTTCGTTATTATTTAATATCGTCCAACTGCTTCCGCCGTCAGTTGTCTTCCATAAACCACCTGAGGGACTACCTACCCAAAATGTATTTACATCAGTAGGGTGAAAAGCAATACAATTAATTCTTCCGATGCCAGCGTATCCTCCGGTCGATGAATTAGTTCCAAGATTAACCCAATTTTCATCATAAGTGATTTTACTAAGTTTTTTTGGGGAGCTTAAATATTTTTCATATTGATTGTTAGAATTGGTGTTAGGAAATTCTCCAGTTTCAATATTTACTCTATTCTCCCAGTACCACTCCCATCTTTTAAATATTTTCCATCCTGCAGCTTTTTTCTTAGCTCCATTTTCAAAATAATAGCCATCCGTAACATTATAAGCATCCCAATAATCATTAAACGATTTCTGGATATCGGGCAGAGTTAATATTCTGTTTTCGCCGTATGCAGTTAACAGTTGGTTTGGTTGAGTTTGTGCAATGGAAAATGAGATAAACAAAACTGCCAAAATAAATGTCGATGTTAAAATTCTTTTCATATTGCCTCCTAGAAGCAGATTTTTAAAGAAATAGTAACTATAATCATGCCACTAAAAAATATAGATTATCCTGATGGGTACAATTTGATTTTTGAAATATTTACACCTATTGTTTTCTTTACATATAAATTTTGAACTTTAAACCATGTTTTATGATTTAAATAATTTAACTTGATAACTAATCATTATAGATAGGTTTGTAATATCTCCACAAATATATTTATACAATTAATATTAGAATCAACAAACAATTAAGAATGAAAAAAAATAATCATAACCGGCGCAACGGGTTCAATCGGTAGAAATCTTGCACAGCAATTAATTGCAAGAGGTGATGAAGTAATTGTCTTCACACGAAATCCCGATAGTGCTAAGAAGAAAATAGCTGATGCAAGCAAGTATGTCAAGTGGGAGTATGGAAGATTGGAAGATTGGATGATTGAGGTGAATGGTGTTGATGCAGTTGTTCATCTTGCGGGAGCTAACCTCGGCGCAAAGAGATGGAATGATGAATATAAAAAACTCTCCTACGATAGTCGGATACTAAGCACTAGAAATCTTGTCGAAGCAATAAAATCAGTAAAGCAAATACCGAAAGCATTTATCTGTTCATCTGCAGTCGGGATTTACGGTAACCGCTATGATGAAATACTCGATGAAACCAGTTCATTAGGTAATGACTTTATGGCTAATATCTGTAAAGAGTGGGAAAAGGAAGCAGAAAAAGTCGAACAATATGGAGTAAGAAGAGTTTCAGTACGAACCGGTTTGGTAATGCAAAAAGATGAAGGCGTATTAAAAAAAATGCTGCTTCCATTCAAACTTTTTATCGGTGGTCCGCTCGGCAGCGGCAGGCAATGGTTTCCCTGGATTCATATTGATGATATAGTTGGAATTTATATGCAAGCAATCGACAATGAAAAAGTATCAGGCGCAATCAATGGTGCATCCCCTGGTATAGTGACGATGAAGGAGTTTTCTAAATCACTCGGTAAAATTTTAAAGCGACCATCTGTTTTTCCTGTTCCTAAGTTCATAATGAAAATTGCAGCCGGTGAGGTAGCCGAATTCGCAGTTATGAGCCAGAGAACTTCAGTCGAAAAAATAATTACTGCAGGTTATGAGTTCAAGTTTGAAAATTTGGAAGAAGCTTTGAGGAATTTAATAGAGTAGAGACGCAATAGTTTGCGTCTCTACTTTGAAGAATTTTAGTATCTGTAATAATCCGGTTTGTAGGGTCCTTCAACAGGAACACCAATGTATTCTGCCTGTTCGGGTCGTAATACATCGAGCTCAGCACCAACTTTAGCCAAATGCAATTTTGCAACCATCTCGTCAAGATGTTTTGGTAGGGTGTAAACTTTGTTTTCATATTTTTTGTGATGATTCCAAAGTTCAATTTGTGCAAGTACCTGATTTGAAAATGAATTAGACATAACATAAGATGGATGTCCCATTGCACATCCAAGGTTAACTAATCTTCCTTCAGCAAGAACAATAATATTCTTTCCATCGATAGTGTACATATCAACCTGAGGTTTGATATTATCCTTTGTGTGCCCGTAATTTTTATTCAACCATGCCATATCAATTTCGTTATCGAAGTGACCGATGTTGCAAACAACAGTTTTATCTTTCAGTAATCTGAAAATCTTTTCATCAACAACATTATAGTTACCAGTTGCTGAAACAATAATATCAGCGCGGGGAGCAGCCTTTGCCATCTTCTGAACTTCATAGCCGTCCATTGCAGCCTGCAAAGCACAAATCGGATCGATCTCAGTAACAATAACTCTTACACCCGCACCACGAAGTGACTGTGCTGAACCTTTACCAACATCACCATAACCTGCAACAACTGCAACTTTGCCAGCCATCATTAAATCTGTCGCTCTGCGAAGTGCATCAACTAAAGATTCTCGGCAGCCATACTTATTATCAAATTTAGATTTTGTAACTGAGTCATTCACATTGAATGCAGGAACAGGAAGCGTACCTTTCTTCTCTCTTTCGTAGAGACGATGTACTCCGGTAGTTGTCTCCTCAGAGATTCCTTTGATCTCTTTTATAAGTTCAGGATATTTATCAAGAACCATATTTGTTAAATCACCGCCATCGTCTAGAATCATATTTAATGGTTTTCTATCCTTGCCAAAGAATAAAGTTTGTTCGATGCACCAGTCATACTCTTCAAGCGTTTCACCCTTCCAGGCAAATACAGGAACTCCTGCTTTGGCAATTGCTGCAGCAGCATGATCCTGTGTTGAAAAAATATTACAGGATGACCACTGAACTTCAGCACCAAGATCTTTTAAAGTTTCAATTAACACAGCAGTTTGTATAGTCATATGAAGGCAGCCGGCAATTCGAGCACCTTTTAAAGGCTGCTCTTTTTTATACTTTTCCCTGATAGACATCAAGCCGGGCATTTCAGCTTCTGCTAACTTTATCTCTTTTCTTCCCCATTCAGCAAGTGAAATATCCTTCACTTTATATGGAAGAATTTTCACATCATTTTTTACAGCGACGTCGCTCATTTTTTTCCTTTTATCTGGTTGTTAAATATTATGCGTATTTCTTAAACAAATTTACCAGGTCCAATTGTTCCCAGGAAAATTCGTTTTCTGTTCTTCCGAAATGACCATATGCAGCAGTTTTCTGATAAATTGGTCTTCTCAACTTTAATCTTTCGATAATTCCTTTCGGAGTCAAGTCAACTTCTTTTGTAATCATCTTTGATATTTCCGAATCAGGAATAACTCCTGTTCCTTTAGTATCAACATAAATTGAAACAGGCTCTGCAATTCCGATTGCGTACGCGACCTGAACCATACATTCTCTTGCGAGTTTAGCTGCAACAATATTTTTCGCTATATGCCTTGCAGCATAAGCAGCGGAGCGGTCAACTTTGGAAGGATCTTTACCTGAAAATGCACCACCGCCGTGAGGTGCCCAACCACCATAGGTATCAACAATAATTTTTCTTCCGGTTAGTCCGCTGTCACCATGAGGTCCGCCAATTTCAAACCTGCCGGTTGGATTAACAAATACTTTTGTTTTACTATCAAATAAATCTGATGGAATAACTTGCTTGATTACCTGTTCAATAACATCTTCTTTAATTTTTGCCTGGCTTGCATCTGCATCGTGCTGGGTGGAAATCACAATCGTATCAACTCTCTTTGGATTTTTGTTATCATCGTACTCAACTGTTACCTGGGATTTTGCATCCGGTCTTAAATACGGCATCACTCCATTATAACCCTTTCGAATGTCTGCCAGTTTTTTTACGAGTTTATGAGCATACATAATCGGCATTGGCATTAATTCTGGTGTCTGGTCACATGCATAACCGAACATCATTCCCTGATCACCTGCACCCCCTTTATCAACACCCATTGCAATATCAGGTGACTGAGAATGTATTGCATTCAGCACTGAACAGGATTCCGAATCAAATTTATAATCAGCACTTGTGTAACCGATTTTTTTAACTGTTGCGCGAACAACATCCGGAACTTCAATGTATGCTTCGGTGGTTATTTCACCGCCGACGAGAACAAGGCCTGTAGTCACGAAAGTTTCGCAAGCTACTCTTGCATTAGGATCTTTTGCAATTATTGCATCGAGTATACCATCGGAGATCGCATCACAAACTTTATCGGGATGACCTTCAGAAACTGATTCTGATGTAAAGAAAAACGACATTATTAAACTACCTTCTGAAATGAAAAATTATCTATAAGCTCTTTTTAAAAAAAGGCTTACAAACTTAGGAAAAGGGGTTTTTAATAACAAGCTAAAGAGGGTTAACTTTCATATTATGATTATAAAATAATTCTAATCAACCAAATATTTGAGAGATATCACAAATCATGAAATTATCCACAAAAATTACTGAGCTCTTTAAGATTGAATATCCTATCATTCAAGCAGGAATGGTTTGGACTTCAGGCTGGAAATTAGCTTCAGCCGTTTCTAATGAAGGCGGACTCGGTCTAATTGGTTCAGGTTCAATGAAACCAGACTTGTTAAAAGAACACATTCAAAAATGTAGATCCGCTACCGACAAACCATTCGGAGTAAATATTCCACTACTAAGAGGTGATGCTGAAGAGCTTGTTAGAGTTACAATTGAAGAAGGAGTGAAGATTGTATTTTCATCAGCCGGACATCCAGGAAAATTTATAAACCAGTTAAAAGAAAATAATATTAAAGTCGCTCATGTGATTCCTTCAGTAAAACATGCTTTGAAAGCGGAGGAAGTTGGTTGCGATGCGGTTGTTGGTGAAGGAGTTGAAGCCGGAGGCCACAATGGAATTAATGAAACAACAACACTTGCATTAATCCCGCAGCTTGTTGATGCAGTAAAAATTCCTGTGATTGCAGCAGGTGGAATTGCTGACGGCAGAGGAATTCTCGCAGCACTTTCGCTCGGTGCTGAAGGTGTTCAAATCGGGACCAGGTTTGCAGCGACACTTGAATCTTCAGCTCACGAAAATTATAAAAGGAAAGTTGTTGAGGCTAAGGACGATGGAACAACTTTGGCGTTCAAAAAAATTGGATTGGTGAGAATGTTAAAAAATGATTTTGCGTTCCGTGCTTTAATAGCTGAAAGAGAAGGCTGGGACGAAATCAAATTAAAAGAACTGCTTGGAAGTAAACGTGAACGACTCGGTATTTTTGAAGGAGATGAAAACGAAGGTGAACTTGAAGCCGGACAAAGCTCAGGTTTGGTAAATGAAATTCTGACGGTTAAAGAATTATTTCGAAAATTATTGGATGAAATTGAAACAGCTCAAAAAAGAAACAACCAACTGATCCGATGAATATTTAAATTGCTTCAAGGACATCATTCACAACTGAATCAATGTCTTTCGAGTTTGAAAAGAATGACACAATTCTTCTGATAACAGCTTCAACGACAGCATCCGGACATGAAGCTCCGCTGGTTATCATTATCTCGACAGGATACTTGTCAGGAAGATAGTTGTTTGAAATTACAATCGACTGTTTATTTATATCAAAATGATTGATTTCATTATCTGAAATTATTCTTGCTGCTGAATCAATAAAATAGGTCATGATTTCCTCTTCACATATCTTAACTATGTTCGTAGTGTTTGAACTATTGTATCCTCCGACCACAATAGCAAAATCTGCTTCAACTTCCAGCATTCCATAAGTTGCATCCTGGTTATCGTTTGTTGCATAGCAGAGAGTGTCACGTGTGTCAGCAAAATGCTCGTTGATATTTTCGACTCCATATTTTTTTATCATCGTTTCTTTAAGAAGATCAGCAATTTCCTGAGTCTCGGTTGCAAGCATTGTGGTTTGATTCACTACTCCGATACTATTCAAAAGAATAAATGCATCAAAATCTTTTGAATATTTTCCTTTGAAGAATTCATAGAAATCTTCTTCTGTCTTATTTCCAAGAATTACGTCTGAAAGAAATTTTGTTTCTTCAAGATTACGAACAATCACTGAAGGAGAATTTTGAACAGCGTGTGAGAAAGTTGCTCGTGTTTCCTCGTGATAGTGCTTTCCATGTATAACTACAGTAAATCCCTGTTTCCCAAGGTCAAAGGAACGGTTCCAGACTTTTTCAACGAATGGACAGGTTGTGTTATATCTGTATGGATTGATACCCATCTTATTTAGTTTTTTCTCTATCTCGAGTGTTGTTCCGAAAGCCGGTATGATAACGATATCATCTACTTTAATTTCTTCCCATGCAACGAGCTGATTTCCAGAAGTATCCATAATAAACCGAACACCCATGCTTAATAAATCGTTATTCACGCCCGGATTGTGGATCATTTCACTCAACAGAAATATCCTTTTACCGGGATTTTCTTCTATTGTTTTGTAAGCAATTTCAATTGCATTTTCAACTCCATAGCAAAATCCAAAATGACGAGCGAGAAAAAACTTGACAGGACCAAAGTCAAGAACAGTGGGTGAAAAATCTTTTTTGCGTGGATCTTCGAGTTTTCTGCTGTTCTTTATTTGAGTGATGATGAAAGAACTTTTATAATGGATTGGTATATCAAACTTTTTCATAATTAACTCTTTAAAATTAAATCACTTTCTTCCGAATTTAAACGCATATCACGTATCAAAGATTCCTTCGATGGTCTCATCAGAATGAAATAACCAATGAGGAAAAGGAAAACCACAGTGTAAAGATAATTTGAAGTCAGCATAGTTGCTACTAATGCTAAAAAACAAGCTCCTTCAATCATCGCCCAGGATACAATTTTTGCCGTTCTGTAATATGTTATTTTTTGAAGAATACTTCCGCCCGAATTAAACCTGGATAACATCTGGCTATAAATCATTCTTGAAAGAAACATAATTGCTAATCCGAAGACCGGGACAATAAACAAAAATATTTTATCAATATCAGCATTTGCTGAATAATCCATATCCTGAATAATTACCATTACAACCGTAAAGAATATGAGTAACCCCGAAAGGAGTGAATAAAAAAGGATGTTCGTGATCTTTAATTGATTGTTCAATTCAGGTGTATCAGGTGTGTTCATTCAGTCAAATTCCTCTCCCGTTTAGATTTTCAGAAGGTGCTTTAATATATTTGCACACAATTTTTAGAAATACACTATGAATTTAGCAGATAAGTTAGAAAAAATAAAAATTAAGTTTGACAGCATTAACGAGCAGCTTTCTGATCCCAAGATCGCTTCGGAGCGGGAGAAAATGATTTCCCTTACGAAGGAAAGAAGCGATCTCACTGAAATTGTTGAAGCCTATTCGAAATACGCTTCGGTACTTAAAAATATAAAAGGCAATAAGGAGATAATTGATACTGTATCGGATAGTGAGCTTGTATCATTAGCCGAAGCTGAACTTGCAGATCTTAAAGTTGAGAGAGATAATCTTGAGGAAGAAATCAAAGTGCTTCTGCTTCCCAAAGATCCAAACGATGATAAAGATGTAATTATGGAAATTAGAGCCGGAACCGGAGGAGAGGAAGCAGCTCTTTTCGCCGGTGATCTATTCAGAATACAGCCGTTACGCAGAAATCCGCGGCTGGAAACTTGAGCTGATTGACATTAATGATACTGGTTTAGGTGGTGTAAAAGAAGCCATATTTTCGTTAAGCGGGAATAATGTTTACGGTGATTTAAAATTTGAAAGCGGTGTGCATAGAGTTCAGAGAGTACCTGAAACCGAAGGAAGTGGAAGAGTTCACACTTCCGCTGCATCTGTTGCAGTGCTTCCTGAAGCTGAAGATGTACAGATAGAAATAAACCAGAATGATTTGAAGATTGATATTTTCCGCTCAGGTGGTGCTGGTGGACAGAATGTTAATAAAGTCGAAACAGCTGTTAGAATAACTCATTTACCTACAGGTATTGTAGTCCAATGCCAGGATGAAAGATCACAGTTGAAAAACAGACAGAAAGCGATGAAAGTGCTTAAAGCACGATTGTATGATCTTGAGCTTAAGAAACAGAACGAAGAAATCTCCGCACAACGAAAATCAATGGTACGTAGCGGCGACCGAAGCGATAAAATAAGAACCTACAATTACCCTCAAAACAGATTAACTGATCATCGAATCGGATTAACACTTTATAATCTTTCCAACATTATGGAAGGTCACATTGATGAGATTATTGAGCAGTTAAAAATTGCAGACAAAACCGAAAAGCTTCAGGCAACAGAGTAATTTGCAGGGAACAACATTCACTTTGCAGAAATTGTTATTACGCTGACATCATCTTCAAACGTAAACTGATTAAAAGCTTGAATGTTTTCTTTTAAGACAGCGATTGGATTCAGATAAAAATTTTCATTCTGTATTGTCTTAACGAGTTTGCTCAGTCCAAACTGATTACCAGCAGTATCACGGCATTCTATCATTCCATCGGTAGATAAAATGACAATATCTCCGGAGTTCATTTTAATTAACACATCATCGAAAAGAGCATCATTGTTGAAACCCAGAAGTAATCCTTTAGACTCAATTTTATTAATCTCTCCCTTTGAGTTGTTTTTAAAGAGTATCGGCATATCACCAGCACCGGAATACCTGAGGGTCATCTCCTGTTTGTTAATGACTACTGCAGACAACGTCGAAAACACTTCCGAAATTTTAGAATCCTGATAGACTAGCTTGTTTACTTTGCTTATAATTTTTCCCGGAGATGAAAACTCTCCTTCACCAACTACTGAATGAATCGCACTCCTTATATAACCTGCATAGGCGTATGCAAAATACCACGCTCCCCATTTTTTGCCCATCACATCGCCAAGAATTAATACGAGGTTATCATCATCAAGTAGAAAATGATCTATAAAATCTCCTCCGGGAATTCCGCTAAAAGGCATATGCCAGTATTGTATGTCAAAATTTTCAAACTCAGGGAATTTTTCCGGAACAACACTTGTTTTTAATAATTCCGATGCTTCGTGAAGTTCGGTAACAACTTTATTTCTTTCCTTACTTAAACTTTTTAGTAAAGCAAGTATCTTCGCAACAACTATTTTATAGCCGTAATCTTTCTGCAGGTAGTCAACAATATCCTGAGAAAAACTTGCAAGAACCTCTTGCTCTGAATTAATGTTGCTTAGAAAAACGAAAGGAATCGAAGCTGTTTCAGGATAGTTTAAAAGCATTTCACGAAATTTATAACCGTCAATTTCCGGCATCATTACATCAGCGACAATTAAATCAGGCTGAAATGTTCTTACAATTTTCAATCCTTCCATTGCTGTTTCAGAAACTCTGCATTCAATTCCGGCTTTTGTAAGTCCGGTCTGGTAAATTGTCAACGCGGCTTTATCATCGTCAACAATAACAACTTTGTATTTTTTTGTTGAAAATACCTCCAGAAGATTTTTTCTTGTACCGTAAATACGATTTATTTCCGTTCTCCTGATCATGGATTTAATTTTCAGGATAAGTTCATCAACATTAAATGGCTTTGTGATGAAATCATCACCGCCTACTTCGAGAGCTTTTGATTTATCTTCAAGAGTATTTTTTGCAGTAACGAACACGAAAGGAATTGAACGATAGTTTTCATTCTCCCGGACAAGCTGACAGAAAGTAAATCCATCCATTTTATCCATTATAATATCGCAAAGGACAAGATCTATTTTATTTTTTTTTAACTGTGAGAAACCTTCATCGGTGTTTGCTGCTAGATGAACTTTGTAATCATTAAGATTAAGATGGTGGGAAATTAGTTTGCGAATGGTTATATCGTCATCAATGACCAGAATCGATTTTTTATCATTAGTACTCATTTAACGCATAACCCGTTTGCTTAATTTATATTTGTAATCTTTGCAACAACTGAAATATTCAACCGCAGATCATCCAAATACCCCCGAACGAATTCTATAGTCCGGCATTTAAAGAATTGTAATCAGGAATAACCCTTCAGCTTTCAATACCATATTTTTCCATTAGCCGGTATATTGTAGCTCTGCCAAGCTGAAGTTTTCTGGCTGCTTCAACGATGTTTCCACCTGTAACTTTTAAAGCATGCCTGATTGATTTCTCCTTTATTTTTTCAAACGGGACAATATTATCGTCGGTGAACATAACACTTTGGTGATCCACAACCGCTGATGTATCAGCAGCCCGAATATGCTGCGGTAAATCGTCAACATCAAGCTGGTCTTTATCGGAAATTATCATACATCGTTCGATAGTGTTCTCCATTTCCCGCACATTTCCCGGCCAATCATATTCATAAATAAGTTTGAGTGCTTTTTTAGTGAAGCCTTTTACATTCCTCTGAAGTTTTTTGTTGAACTCTTCAACAAAGTATTCTGTCAATACAAGTATATCCGCTCTTCTCTGACGTATCGGTGGAATAAAAATCGGGAATGAATTTAACCTGTAAAATAAATCTTCACGGAACTGCTTTAGTTCGACTGCATGTTTTAAATCCCTGTTTGTAGCCGAAATAATCCGAACGTTTGTCTTTATTAACTCTGTACCACCTACGCGTTCAAATTCTCTTTGCTGGATTACTCTTAAAAGTTTTGCCTGAAGCATCATCTCAAGTTCGCCGACTTCATCGAGAAATATCGTTCCGTCTTTTGCGTACTCAAATTTTCCAAGCTTTCTCTGATGGGCGCCAGTAAATGATCCTTTCTCGTGACCAAATAATTCACTCTCAAGAAGTTCTCTTGGAATGGAAGCACAATTGACAACAACGAAAGGCTTGTCTTTTCTTTTTCCGTTATAATGAATTGCTCGTGCTATTAACTCTTTTCCTGTTCCGCTTTCTCCATAAATCAAAACTGTGATATCATTATCGAGTACTTTCGAAACGAGTTTGAAGACATCCTGCATTTTACCATCGGCAGAAATTATATTATCAAAGCTGTATTCTTTCTTAACGTTTTCTTTAAGATTCTGAATCTCTTTTACGAGGTCATAATTTCGGATTGCATTCTTTACTGCTAGTTCAAGTTTCTGCTGATCGATTGGTTTGGAGAAATAATCATATGCTCCGTACTTAATTGAATCAACAGCAACATCAATTCTTCCCTGCGCAGATAACATAATAACAGGCAAATGTTCGTCTGTTTGTTTGATTCTTCTTAGAGTTTCAATTCCATCGAGTCCTGGCAGCATAATATCAAGTAAAATCAAATCGGGTTTTGAGCTCATTTTCTTGAACATCGATTCGCTGTTCGGGAAAATTTCAACATCATAACCCCACTTATCTTTTACCCAGAACGAAAGCAGCTTCGAAATGGATTGTTCATCATCAACTATGAATATGAGTTTACTCAATATTTACCTCATTTTTCTCAATTTTACTTCTTTTGGGCAATTTTACCAGAAAAGTGGTTCCGCTTCCGGCTTCACTTTGGACTGTTATTAAACCTTTATGTAAATCGATTATTTGTTTTACAAAAACCAAGCCAACTCCTGTGCTTGAAATATCACTAACTCTTCTGCTTGCTCTAAAAAAACGCTGAAATATATACGGTTGATCAGCTTCCGGAATTCCGATTCCAGTATCGCTGATGACAATTTCAACCTCTCTGACAAAATTATTTACAATTACTTTTACTCTTCCGAGTTCATCCGTAAATCGAATTGCATTATTAACAAGTGCGTTAATTACCTGGTGCAGACTTTCCTTATCAGCTTCAATAAAAACTTCTTCTTCAGGATGTTCAAAATTAATTATAATATTTTTATATGAAGCCAGATCAATATTTTCATTTACTACTTCCTGAATTAACCTGATGAGACCCACGCTTGTTTTATTGATGACTACAAGTTTTTCATCTGTCTGAGAAGTATCTAAAAAGTAATTAATTAATTTTGCTAATCGTTTACCTTCGCTCATAATAACCTGGATAAATTCTTCCTTCATGGAATCAGCCAGGTCCGGATCGGATACGATCGTTTCAGAAAACCCAATTATTGACGCGAGTGTTGTCCGGAATTCATGTGAAATCCCTGAAATAAAATCATACTTCAGTCGATTAAGTTCCTCGACAACTGATTTTTGCGGATTAGTTCTTGCTCTTTCTATTTTTAATACCCGGTTTACTTCTGTTAATTTTGGCTTCAGCTTTCGCAGTTCGGTTTCATATCTTTGCTTATCAGTCAAATCTTTACCAACTCCAAGTAAACCTATAATTTTATTTTTGCTGTAGATAGTATTACAGCTTAGCTCAACAGGAAACACCTGACCGTACTTGGTCAGCATATTCACAGTAAGCCTGAAAGGTTTATTATCAATCAGATTTTTGTTCAACGAAAGGTTAACTGCCGATAGATCTTCCTTATTTATAAAATCAATAAAGTGTTTCCCTTTCAATTCATCCGGCGAATAATCAAGATGATTTTGAACGGCATCATTTACCAGGATAAATTTTCCTGAATTATCCAGAATAAATATCAAATCAGGAGATATATTAACCAGAAGATTGAACTTGTCTTCCCATTCATCAAATATTTTTTTGTTCTGCTGATTATCAAATCTTTTTTCTGATAATTTTATATTTTGATCGGGGCGCTGCTCAAAATAAGTTTTAAGCTGATGACTGAGAATCGAGAGCACGGGCATTATTCTGCTTTTGGTTTCATCTTTGAATTCATCGGGATAATCAGAAAAGAGAAGTATGTAGACGTACAAATTTCTTTCCGAGAAAAAAATTAAATCTTTAATAAAAAATGAAGCAGCAAATCTTTCTTTAAGAAAATCAGCAACTGTAGGCAATTCAGCAAACTTTTCAGTATCAATACCGCCTGCCTTAAATAGTTTGAAGAGCAGATCATTCAATTTAATGAAGTCATCTGGTCTACCACCCCACATATTTAGCACCTCAAATCCATAATCGTTAAGTTGAAGCAGATAACCCTGTCTGCTGTAACTTATCTTAGAAATAATGTGGAGAGTATTTTCAATTAATGCGTTCATTGGTGAAATTTGACTTCTCAAAGATATGCAGATTTAACCTAAAAAATTAAATCCTGCACAAAATTAGAAACTCAAATCGTAGTGTGAGAAGGTAGCTGATAAATTAAACTTAATCTATTGTTTCTGTAAATCTTCATTCTGAAGAATTTCATAATATTTTCTTATTAATTCTTCATAATCTCTCGAGTAACCTTCTTTAACAGCCTTATTTAATTCATCGCGAATTTTATTTAAAGCATTTGGTGAAGAGAGATTTAATTCGGGCGGCTGATTTCTGCGGACGGTTTCACCTGATCTGGATTCTCTTTCTTTTTCATAATCTCGTTCATTGATTGACTTTTGTGCATCAAGCAGCTTACTGAGTATGTTTTCCTGCTTTTGCAGAAGTTCATCATCCAGTTTCTGACCTTGCATATCTGTTATTACTTCCTGCATCCTTCTCGAAATTTCATCAAGATCCGCAGGAAGTTTTTGTGACTGACCGGAGATTTTCGCTTCCTGGTTCAACTGCTCAAGTGATTTTTGTATCAACTGCTGCTGCTGTGAAAGTCTTTGCATTTCCATTTGCTGCTGTGGAGTTAGCCCTCCTTGCTGCATCTTCTGAAGCATTTGTGTGAGATTATTAAGATTCATCTGATCACCGGACATCTGCTGCAATTGCTGCATTAACGACATCATTCCTCCCTGTCCACTTCCACCTTGCATCATTGATTCCATGGAATTTTTCATCATCATTGCGGCTTCGTTCAACGACTTCATTGCTTCACCCTGCTGGTTGGAAGCCACCATACCATTTCTGCTTTTCATTGATTGAACAGATCCTTCCATCTGTTTCTTTGCGTCACCGAGTGACTTGCCCATTTCCGGACTGATTGCAAATGTTTTCTGCGATAGATCAGACATCTGCTGCATGATGTTATTCAAATTGTTAGAAAGGTTATTCTCTTCTTTTGCTAAATCATCGAGCCTTGAAGAATTTGGATCAAGGTTTTCTGCTTCACGTTTTAAATCTTCCTGTTTTTTGATAGCGAAAGAATATTATCAAGAATTTTCATCATATCTGTAAATGTCTGCATCTGGCTTTGCTGCATCATCGAATCTTTCATCTGCTGCATTTTTTGTTTCATCTGTTTCATATTTTGCGAAAGCATCTGCTGGTTCTGTTTAGCTTTCTGCTTTTTATTCTGCTGAATATCCTGCGAAGCCTGATCAGATAACTGCTGGTTCTGCTGCTGTTCAAATTCCTCCATCATCTCTTCCATTTCCTCCTGAGGCATATCAGGTATTTCACCCATTTTCTTTTCGAGATCCTGCATTTCTTTCTTAAGTTTTTCCAAATCTTTTGTTATCTCATCCTGCTTCTTGCTAAGGTTTTCATTTTCTTTTTGATTTGAAGGATCGCTTTGTTCAGTTTGTTCAGAAAGGTTTTCCTGCTTTTCAGTTAATTCCTCTGTACGTTTAAGCAGCTCATCCATCTTTTGTTCAACTTGAATTCTCTTTAATAAATTAAGTGTTCGTTCGATGCTTTTCTTAAACCTTTCTTCATCCATTTTCATATTCTGGAGTTGTTCCTGCGTCATATTCCTGTTCATATCTTTTAGAACATTCTGGAGTCTTTCCATTGCTTTTTTCATCTCATCGCTGGTCATTTCATCCATCAGTTTCTGTAGCTCCATATACTTTTCCATCGTTTCTTTTGAGAGCAAATTATTCTCCTGAAGATTTTGTTTCATATCTCCAAGCTGATCATTTACTTTATCAACTTTATCCTGCAGCTCCTGATATTTCTCAAGTGCGTTTTCAATTTTTTGTTTCTCTTCCCAGCTTAATTTCGGATCATCCTTTTTCAGCTCCTTATCGATTTCATCGAGAGTTTTCTTCAGTTCTTCTGCATCTTTAAGTATTTCTTCAAGATCTGTTTCGCTCTGTGCCTGCAGTTGATCCGCTTCGTTAAGGATTTCATCAAGTGAGGGAACACGAACTGTTAAAGTCTGAGTTCTGGCAGATTTAGGTCCGTTCACATTATCGTTATCAAAAATCTCAAGGTAGTAGGTAACAACATCATCCACAGCAAGATACATCTGGGTTAGGTTCCAGACGTAGTTGATATTTATTTCGAGCTTTGATTTATCAACAGGAATTTCAATTGAACTGAAATCAATCTGAGGCGTTTCGTATTTTGAAGCAGACAATCTGTAATTCAATACTAATTTTGAAAATCCATAATCATCTGAAGCTTTTGCAACAAGTGGGACCCTATTATCATTTGACAGACTTGTATTTTGATTTGGGGAAATTAGTTCAATCACAGGGAAAGCATCATAAAGAGCTTTTACTGAGTAGGTTATTGGAGAAAGATTATTGTTGCCATTCTCATCCATAAGTTTTATTTGATAGCTATTATCTTTCTTAACGAAAAAATTTCCTGAAACAGATTCGCCGTCAACATTCAAATTAACAATAGAAGAATCACCAAATTCAATTTTTGCTTCTTTGAGTTTTTTAGTTGAAGAAATTTTCAAATTCACTCTGCTTCCGGTTAACGCCTGGATATTACCATTATCTTTTTGAACAACTTTTGGAATTTTGGAATAAGAAGGTGATATAATTTCCAACTCAAGAGTTTTAACAATTGGTCTGTCAATCACAACAATCTCGAACACTTCACTTTCAACACCATCGGCATCAGCAAAATATTTGAAGGAACTCTTCACTGAGTTAATTGCAAATGAATAATTTCCTGATGAATCAGGGAGCAATTGCTGTTTAAGAAAATCGGCTTCTTCCTCTTTGCGAATTAAAAGCTGAAGCAACTTCGGTGTTGAGCCTTTAACTTTGATCGAAATGTCTACTCCATCACCTTTTGTTATTTCTTTATTGCCGGGATTGATTTCAAAAATAAATTTTGGTGGTGGAATAAATTCTTTATCGAAATTTAACAGTCTGAATGAAGCTGCATTTAATCCGGGAACAAACAAAATCATTATCAGGCAGAAAATTGTAATCACCGCAAAATAAGGCAGAACCTTTTTTGTTCTTTCAAAATTTATTATCGATTGAAAGTTTAAATTTTTAACCCGCTCGTAAACATTCCTGAAAGCGGCATCAATCAGATACGGTGAATAAAGAATTCCCTTTTCATTTTCGGAAACCAGCTGCATTGAGTTGATGAGTTCATCTTTCACATCTGGGAATTTTGTCCCGACTTTTATTGCAGCATCAAAGTAATTTTCTTTCCTGATTTTTCCGATGTATTTAGCAAATGGTTTTATCAGAAAGAAAAATAGTAACCCGAATGCAACAAGTAGAAAAAGAATGAATAGAACCGTCCGCACTGATGAATTGAAATTTGCAATCAATTCGAGGAAAGAATAGAAAGTAAAATTAATAAGTACGGCAGCAACGAAAGCCTGAACTCCAAAAAGAAGAAACTGCAAATAGTCCTTCCTGATGAAACCTTCAAGCTTCTTTAAAATTTCAAGATAATATTTTGAATCAGTTCCCATGCTTTATTGAGATAATGCCCATACTACTATGTTAGTCCCGAACTTCAAAGCTTCTTCTCTTTTTTCGGGAGGATCATCATGAACTTCCGCATCTGCCCAGCCATCACTGGGATTCGATTCATAAGTATAATAAACTGCTAATCTGTTATTTAAAATAATACCAAATCCTCTCGGAGTATTTTTATCGTGCTCGTGCGTTTTAGGCGGACCATCTTCAAACTTGTAAAATGAATGATAGAGTCCGTAACTGAACGGAAGCTCAACAAAATCATCCTGCGGAAAAACTTTTTTCATTTCCCGGCGAACTGCATTATCAAGTCCATAATCATCATCTATATAAAGAAAGCCGCCATTCTCCAGATAAGTCCGCAAACGGTAAACTTCATCTTTTGAAAAAACGATATTGCCGTGGCCTGTCATGAACAAAAACGGATAAGAAAAAATTTCGTCAGATGAAAGATCAACAAACTGGTAACGCGCATCAACTTTAATATTTGTATTCTGCTGAATAAAGTTAAGAAGATTCACTTCCGCAGATGGATCGTTGTACCAATCACCACCACCCTGATATTTTAATCGTGCGATTTGAAAACCATCCTTACTTTGAGCAGGAAGATCCAGATAGTTAGTCACTATAAATAATATTATTATGAGGTATTTCATTTAATAAGTAATGGCAATTCAATTGACTGCAAATATAAATTCTTGCGGGCAGAAATACAGGTATTTTAACAGTACCAATAAAAAAGGGCAGCATTTGATAATGCTGCCCCTTGACTCATAATATTCTGAATTTACTTCATCAAAACCATTTTCTTTATTTGAACATATGTGCCAGCCTGAAGTTTATACAGATACATTCCCGACGCAAGTGATGAAGCATCGAACTCAACTTCATAAACTCCGGGTTGTTTTTCTTCATTAACTAGTGTTGCGACTTCGCTGCCAATAATATCATAAACTTTCAGAGTTACGAATTGAGATTGCTTCGCTCCGCTCGCAATGACAGATGTTACAGTAAACTTGATCGTGGTTGATGGATTAAACGGATTAGGGTAATTCTGATACAGCACAAATTCCTTTGGAGTAAAATCAACTTCAATTTCTATTTCATTTGAAAATTCAAAGCTTCCATCAAAATCAATTTGCTTTAATCTGTATTTGTAAGTTCCAGTCGAAACATTCTCATCAGTGAAAGAATAAGATTTTGGTTCTATTGTAGTTCCAAATCCCGGAACAAAACCAATCGACTCCCAACCTTCTTGACGGGGCGTAGTCCTTGACGAAGCCCGTTCTACCTCAAACCCAGAGTTGTTCGTTTCCGTTACTGTTGTCCAATTCAACTGAACTGCTTTTTCATTTTGTAAAATTGAAGCTGTGAATGAAGTAAGCTCAACAGAAATAGATTTTGATAAGTCAACACTAAATTTATCCCTATAAAACCAAGTTGTAGTAAATGAGGATTAGTATATGTTCCTGAATCTGGCATTTGATAATTAAATATTAGTCCGCCAAGACCATCTTGTAATAAACCGGTTACACATTCTGGGAAATCCCAGGAGATATATATCGCCGTTGCGATACTATATGCCTGACAACAAATCTTATAAGTTCTTGTGCCTGAAAACGGAATTGTTCCATATCTGAAATCTTTCCAGCTTCCAAACTCAAAAGAATTGGGGTCTGGTTCAACCGGTATATCAAGAACGGCTTCAAAATGATCATAAGGAATGCAGTCGGTATTACTTCCCCCAATATCGAAGGGACAGAACAACCAATATTCTCCAAGAAACGAATCAATTGAATCTGTTGCCAAAGTATCAATTCCACAAGTTAAGACACGGGAATTATTTGACAAACCAGAGTTATCAAAAATAGTTATTGGTATTTCAATGTTTGCAGGTCTCTGTGCATTAACTTCAATAAAAACACAAGCTATAACAATAATATTTCTGCTTTCATTTTTCCCTCCTGATAAAAAATATTGCAGTTAACCGAAGTGCCCTGTTGGGTTTTGTGGATTGTTTTCTCCCTATGAGGTCGTAATCTAAGCGGGGCATAGGAAGAAATTCAGATGTGATTACCCTCTTCTCCAGAATTTTTCCTTTTTTATTAGTTTAAATTTAATCCATTAAAAATAAGAAACAAGCATTCATATAGTTAAGATTAATTGCTGATAGCCAAGTATTAACAGAAAGGGGCCGCATTCCGGATGATCTGATTGAATAGATGGCACAAGTAAAAAACCTAATAGAATAGATACTTATATAGCTTTTTTATTAATCCCTGCAGTAAACCAACCTGCTTGACGTTACAAAAAAAGGCGGCCTGAAGACCGCCTGAAATTTAACCGATGATTCTTAGAATTATTTAAGCAAAAGCATCTTCTTCACGGAAACAAATTTGTCCGTGCGTAATTCGTAAATATACATTCCGGTTGCAACGTTCTTTGCGTTCCATTGATATTGATACTTTCCTGCCTTCAAAGATGTATTTACAATATCGGTAACTTTCTCACCTAGCATATTATAGATTGTCAACTTCACATTGCTTACATCTTCCGGTAATGAGAACTCTATCACCGTGCTTGGGTTGAATGGATTCGGATAGTTCTGCTCTAATGAGTAGATTGTCGGTAACATTTCTCCGCTTACAATTAGTTTGTTAATCGTAAAATTATCAATCAGTACATCTTCTCCATCTTTCAGATTTACATTCACCATCTTCCCGCTTTCATCCATCAACCTAATATTCATTCCTTCCACTCTTACCGTCAATGGATATGTTACTCCACTCATATCTATCGCCTTTATCGAACTGTTTATATCTTCTGCTATCCTTCCACTGTTAAATCTGATGTCGAACATTCCTGCCGGTGGTGTCGGTGGTAAATCATATTGGCTCAGATCAACTTTACCTTTAACAGAATATAGTGTGTAGTTTGAACCTGTCGCGTCGGAGATTATTATTTTTCCCCAATCTTCAGGAAAATATTCAGTTATAGATCTCTTTGCCATTGTCTCGGGTATGATTATTTGTCCTGCACCTGTCAGCTTTATCCAGTATCCATATCCCGGATCTATTGTCGTGGCTGCGGTGTATCCGCCTGAATACTTGAAGATTGGGCCACTCTGCAATCCACCTGGAACTGTGGTTACGTTGGCTGCTGTTACACTTAGCTCATATCCACCTATCATATTCCAGCCTGAATTTCCTGCTAGTGGTGCGTGTGGTACTATCTGTATTCCTCCTGATGGCCATTCGTCTCCTGTGTTATATACTCTGGCTCCATCTTGTTTCATCCAGTATCCCTCTCCCGGGGTTGCTGTGGTTACTTGTGTATATCCACCTTGATACTTGAATACCTGTGAGCCTGCTACTCTATATGCCCACCACGTACCTACATTCTGATCTACTGGATGCAATCCAGGTATCGATACCATATTCCAGCCATCAGCAACATTAACTGATAATTGGAATGTTGATGAATTACCAACATTGCCACTGAGAATTGTTCCGTCAGTTCCAACTGCCCAAACTTTTGTACCAGCAAAACGGATATCTCTGATTGTTTGTGTTGTACCCAGGTACATTTGAGTAGGTGTCCAATTTGTACCGCCATCGGTAGTGTAATATGCAAAACCGCTTGCACCAGCCATTAAACCAAAATCATTGGTGAGAAATCGGATTGTATAAAGAGTAGCAGTGGTTGGCATTTGTATTTCAGTAAAATTAGTTCCGCCATTTGTTGTTTTAAAGAGTTTTCCACCACTTCCTGCGATGAAACCATTGTTCTCATCGAAGAAGTGCATTGAATAAAAAGTTACTGTACCAAGGCTTCCAATCTGAGTGAAGGAAACACCACCATTCGTCGATTTGCTGAACCGGTTTCCACCACCACAGAGATAAATTATATTTGAGTCCACGATAAATATTTCATAACCGGCGGCACTTCCCCATCCGGCTGAAACGGGTGTCCAGTTAACACCAGCATTTGTTGTTCTTGCAACCTGTCCACTTGAATACATTGCGAATCCAAGATTCTGATCATAAAATTTAATATCATATACTATGTTTGAGGCAGTTCCTGTACCTGTGTTCAGTTGTGCCCAGTCGGCTCCGCCATTTGTTGTTTTATAAACACCGGTAGGACCTTGAGTACCGATATAACCTGTATTTTCATCAAGGAAGAAAACAGAATAAGTTCTGTATCCGGGGTCAAAAGTGAGATTAGTCCAGGTCACACCGCTGTCGGTTGTCTTTAAAATATCACCATAAGAATTACCGGTAGTTATGCTTCCTCCAACCACATATCCGGTTGATTCAGTTGGAAATGATAAACGATGAAGGATCTCATTTGTCAAAGAAGTATTTTTTCTCTGCCATGTTGCCCCATCATCAAGAGATACAACTATCTGACCAACGTCGCCTCCGATTAGTACGGGAGTTGCAGCTTCTGAATTAACACCAAGAATTCCCAGGCCGAACAAATTTTCATTGGCATCAGTTTGAATGAGATCCCAGCTTGTTCCGCCATTTGTAGTTTTAAGAACTCTTCCGGCTGTTGTAAGTGCATAACCATCACTTGCATCAAGGAATTTAACTTCATATATGGTTGTTGATGAACCAATGTCATATATAATTCCACCTGAAGCACCGCCATTTGTAGTTTTAAATATTTTTCCAGTGCTATTTGAAATCCAACCTGTATCAGCATCAAAAAAATGAAGACCACGTACAGTTCCATCAAGACCAGTGATATTTGCAGTTATGTTATCCCATGAAGATCCTCCATTGGTTGAGCGGAGTAGTCTTCCGGTTGTTGAACTTGCAGATCCCAAAAAAATAAGAGTGTCGTTTACATAATGAACTTTGTAAATGGCAGTCGTTCCATAAGTTGATATAGACCAGTTAGTTCCACCATCGGTTGTTTTTAAAATATTTCCTGAATTACCTACTGCATATCCAACATTAGTATTAATAAAATCCACATCCCAGAGTGTAGTTGTTAATCCAGAATTTTGAACTACCCAGTTTTCTCCTCCGTCAGTGGTTTTCATAATCAATCCCAAAGTACCAACAGCATAACCAGTATTCTGATCAGGAAAGATTACATCATAAATATCCCTTGCCTGCGGATCGAAGTAAGAAATTGACCAGGTATTTCCTGCATCTGTAGATAAGCTCACAGCACTTCCGTTACCGAATAGCAGAAATTTGTTTGCTGAAAGTATTACAGCATCGTTATGATCGGCACCAGTAGGCAGCGGATTCTGCCATAGCCAATCGAAGTTCTGAGCGTAGTTAATTCCGCTTAGAACGGATAAAAATAATAAATGAAATAAAATTTTCTTCATAGCTGACTCCCTAAATGGTGATGAAATAGTTTTTACCAAAAATATAGTTATAACTTATATGAGGTTTCTGAATTAGTCAATAAGTAATGTGAAAATACTTTTCAAAGTATTCTTAAAATGGAGCAATTGAATTAGATAGATCTACTACATATTTTGTTTTAAGAAATTAGAGAAATTATAATAAACAGGGAATCAGAGTGAATTATTGGCTTTTTAAATCCGAACCTTCAGAATTTTCCTGGGATGATTTAAAGAGGAGTAAGAACCAAATTACATTCTGGGATGGAATAAGAAATTACCAGGCAAGAAATTTTCTTCGTGATGAAATTAAAAAAGGTGATGGAGTTCTGTTTTATCAAAGCAGCACTGAACCACTAGCAATTGTTGGATATAGTAAAGTTGTGAAAGAAGGATATGCAGATCACACACAATTTGATAAAAAGAACGATTACTATGATGAAAAAACTGATCCTAAAAATCCAACCTGGTTTATGGTTGATATTAAACTTGAAAAAGAATTTAAGAGGCCTGTAACACTTGATGAGATAAAAGCTAATCCGAAATTGAAAAGTATGAAACTAATTCAACGAGGACAGCGGTTATCAATTCAGCCAGTAGAAAAAAATGAGTGGGATGAAATTTTAAAGATGGGGCTGTAGCTCAGCTGGGAGAGCGGTTCGTTCGCAACGAACAGGTCGTCGGTTCGATCCCGATCAGCTCCACAAAATCAAATCTTTTTTTCCATCAGCGTATGTTCAATTTCTCCAAATAAAGTATATGATGGTTCTACTTCTTTGTATCCGTTCTTTTTATAGAATTCAATTGCACTATTACGAGAATGGATGATAATTCTTTTAGCTCCATTTTCAATCACAATTTTTTCTAATTCTTTCAGTACGATTGATCCAATCCCTTTACCTTCCCACTCCGGTTCAACAGATATTGAACGGATTTGTGCTTCTGTTTCATCAATAAAATGAGCTCTGCCGACTCCAATTGGTATCCCATCTAACTCGCAAACCATTATCGGAAAATCTTTAGTCTCTGCATCATCTTTTTCAGTTATTCTTGGCTGATTGAATGGAGCGCGCAAAACTTTCCACCGTAAATCTCTGTATCTCTGAAATTCTTCCGGAGTTTTTGGCGGTCTCACGATCATCAATTACTCAGCAAATTAATCTTCATCTGCCCGATTAACAATTGATGGTGGAAGCTGTTTACTGGTTTTAGCACCAAGCTCTCTTATTTTTTCTGCACGCCTAACCAGATTGCCCGAACCATCTGTTAGTTTTTTCATAGCGTCAACATAACTTGATTTAGCCTGATCAAGTCTGTTCCCAACAGAAATTAAGTCTTCCGTAAAAGTCACAAATTTATCGTAAAGTGCACCAGATTGTTTTGCTATTTCTAGTACGTTACGATTTTGATGTTCTTGTTTCCAGATGTTTGCAATGGTCCTTAATGTTGCTAGTAAAGTTGAAGGACTGACAATTATAATATTTTTATCATAAGCATCAACGTAAAGATTTTCACCATATTGGATAGCAAGTGAGAATGCCGGCTCGATTGGAATGAACATAAGTACGAAATCAAGTGATCCAACATCAAACAGATTCTGATATTTTTTTTCACTCAACTCCTTGATATGTTTTTTTACTGAATCAATATACGATTTGATGTGAATATTTTTTTGATCATCATCCTCTGCCGAAACAAATTTTTCATAACTAACAAGAGATACTTTTGAATCTATAATGATTTTCTTTTCTTCTGGAAGATTAACAATTACGTCAGGTCTTTTTCGTCCTTCTTCTGTTGTAAAAGATTCCTGGATAGTATACTCCTCGCCTTTTCTCAGCCCGGATCTTTCAAGAATTCTTTCAAGTTGTATTTCGCCCCAATCCCCCTGCGCTTTGGTGTCACCTTTCAATGCTTTGACAAGATTCTGCGCATCTGAGCTCATTTGCTGATTCATCTCTTTTAAAGTTTGAAGTTGTTGCCTGAGTTCGCCAAATCTGTTTATACTCTTTTCATTGGTCTCTTCAACTTTACTCTGAAATTCAGTTATCTTTTCTTTTAATGGATTTAATATATCTGATAAATTTGCCTTGCTCTGCTCTGAGAATTTTGTTGTTTTCTCTTCAAAAATTTTATTTGCAAGATTTTCAAATTCTTTTGTGAACTTTTGCTGAAGTTCTTCTACTTCTGCTTTTTGTTCTGAAAGTTTTTGTTGGAGATTATTGTAATCTGATTGAAGAGCAGAAAGTTTCGAATTTAACTCAAGAACTTTTTGTCTTTCGGAATTGAGATTATTTTCAAGATTGGATTTCTCTCTCTCGAGGATTACACTTCTTTCTTCGACCCTACCAGTTTCACCTTTGAATCTGGAAGAAGCAATAAACCAGGCAGCAATTGCACCAATTAAAATTCCAACTATTAAAAAAATTATTTCCATTATAATCCTTTTTTAATGGCACACAGATGACACAGATTATTATGATCTGCGCTGATCAGTCTCATCTGCGTAATCAGCGTTCTATTTCTTGCTACTCCAAACTACCAATTTCTTTCTCAACTTCCTCAAGTATTTCGCAGGATTTAACGAGTGCCTTCATCTTGTTGTGATCAGGATAAAGTGGTCGATCAACATCAAGATGTTCAACGTATTTTCTGATAGCTTCTTTTGCTTTTGCTACACCTTTCCCGGTCGAATGAGTTCTGAAATCCAGAGCCTGTGCAGCAGCCATAAATTCAATTCCGAGAATTCCGTAGGCGTTATCAAGTATCTGTTCGTTCTTTAAAGCGGTGTTCATTCCCATCGAAACAAAATCTTCCTGGTCTGCTGCAGCAGGAATAGATTGTATCGACGCCGGAGTTGAAAGAATTCTCTGTTCAACAATCATCATATCAGCAGTATATTGACTCAGCATTAAACCTGAAAACATTCCGGCACCTTTTGTTAAAAATGCAGGAAGCCCTACGCTCAATGCTGGATTGTTCAGCCGGTTCATTCTTCTTTCGGAAAGAACACAGATCATTGTAACAGCAGCACCGACCATATCCATAGGAAGTGAAACCGGAGATCCCTGGAAGTTTGCACCAGTTAGAGTAATTCTGTCCTCAGGAATAAATATCGGATTATCGCCAACACCATTCAGTTCAATTTCAATTTGTGATTTTGCATAAGCAACTGCATCGTGTGCAGCACCAATCACTTGTGGAGTTGAACGCATCGAGTATGCATCCTGAACTTTTATTTTCAATTTTCCTGTAAGAAGATCACTTCCTTCGATACATTTTTTTATTGCTTGCGAACTTCTAACAGCACCGGTAAATCCACGAAGTTTATGTAAACGAACATCGTATGGTTTCATGTTTGCGAGTAGTGCTTCGAGAGTCATTGCACATGCAATTTCGGCTTGCTTCAAGAATCTGTTAATATCAAATAAGTGAAGAGCAGCAATTGCTGTCATAAAATTTGATCCGTTGATTGTCGCAAGACCATCACGTGCCTGAAGACCGGGAACTTTAATTCCTGCTTTTTCAAAAGCAACTTTTCCGGGAAGTCTTTCACCTTTATAAAATGCTTCACCCTCTCCCATCATCAGCAAAGCAATTTGCGACATCGGTGCTAAATCGCCGCAAGCACCAACTGATCCTTTTGTGCAGACAACAGGGATGCAATCATTGTTCAGCATTTCAACAAGAGTTAAAGTAATTTCCGGTCTACATCCAGAATTTCCGTGAGCGTGAACATTTATTCTTCCGGCGATTGCTCCACGAACCCATTCAATTGGCATTGGATTACCAATACCTGCTGCGTGATTGTAAATAAGATATTTCTGAAAATCTTTTACCTGATCATCGTTTAAGACAACTTCGGAGAATTCTCCGATGCCGGTATTCACTCCGTACATAATTTCGTGTGCTTTGATTTTTTCTTCAAGCATTGCACGACAGGTTTTTATTCTTTCGAGTGAGTCTTTGCTGAGTTCTACTTGTTCTTTATTTCTTGCGATGCGGACTAATTTTTCAACTGTTAATCCAGATCCATTAAGTATGATAGACATTCTTTCCTTCCGTTATCCTGTGGTAGATAAAAATGATGATGAATTGTGAACACAAAATTAACTATTAAGAGTGAGAAATCAGAGGAAGAAATGGAGTCAGAGTATGATTAAGAGTAAGATTTAGAAAGTAATTTTTTAATTTTTTCCGAATTTTCTTTATTCGCACGGAACTTAAATAATACTGTATCATGGTTGTATTTTACTGAAGTTACTTCTGCAAGATCGTGAATTTGTGACGCTAGTTTCGTCTGCTCTATTCCTAAAGTTAATTCCTGCTCCACAAATGAATCTTTTATAATATTCTCAATTGACTTAATCAGTGATGAAATGTTTATCCCTTTTTGAGCTGAAATGATTACACTTCCGAGATATTTATTTCGAACATATTCAATAACACTTTTATCACTCACCGAATCAACTTTATTGAAAACTTTAATTTCTTTTTTGTGCTCACTATCGAATTCTTTTAAAGTTTCATCTACAACTTTCAGATGATCTTCATAATATGGATGGGAGAGATCAATCATATAAATTATTATATCTGAGTATCTAACTTCATTTAACGTGCTTTTAAATGATGCAACAAGATGAGCAGGGAGTTTTCTAATAAATCCTACGGTATCACTAATTAGAATTTTTTCTTTTACGGCTCCGCCTGAAGGCTTCGCCGAGGCAAGCCCATTCAAACTAACATTACGTGTTGTGGAGTCAAGTGTGGCAAATAATTTGTCTTCTGCAAACACATTTGACTTTGTGATAAGATTGAACAAAGTTGATTTACCGGCATTCGTATAACCTGCAATCGAAATTCTTACAAAATCTTTTCTCCCTTTACTCTGAGTTTGTCTCTGCGATTCAATTTCTTTCAGTTTTTCTTTCAGATGACTGATACGAGTCCGAATCATTCTTCTGTCGGTTTCAATTTGTGTTTCACCGGGACCTTTTGTCCCAATTCCTCCGTACTGTTTTGAAAGGTGTGTCCATGCACGAGTTAATCTCGGCAGCATATATTCAAGCTGAGCAAGTTCAACTTGTGTTTTTGCTTCTTTAGTTTTAGCACGAAGCGCAAAAATATCCAGTATCAATCCGCTTCTGTCGATAATTTTTCTGTTAAAAAGTCTTTCAAGATTTCTAACCTGAACTGGAGTCAAATCGTCATCAGAAATAACAAGATCGATGTCATTGAGTTCAACAAGCTGAGCCAGTTCTTCAGCTTTTCCTTTACCGATATAAAATGCAGGATCGATTGCTGACTTTGATTGTATGATTTTGAAAATAGAATCAGCACCGGCAGTGTCTGCAAGTTCTTCAAGTTCGGAAAGATGTTCTTCAACCAATTCACGATTTACGTGTCGTGTCTGAAGAGCAACAAGCATTGCCCGTTCTTTTATTTTTCTTGTTATCTCAATCATATTTTTTCTTAGTGAACCTTAGTGAACTCAGTGTCCCTGCCTACCGTCAGGCAGGTCAGTGGTGAAATGTCTTAACCACTAAGACACTAAGAGCACTTAGAAACACTAAGCAGAAACTCCTTCCATCTCCTTTTTTGCATTTCGTGCAATTGTCATTTCAACCAATGCGAGTAATATTGCTATCAAAACAAAATATCTCCAAAGCTCGGATCCAAATCTTGCCTGCAGAATCATTTGAGTCGGGTTTTCATCTTTTTGTATTCGAATATGTCTGCCATTAAAATTAATTTTTTCAAGATAATCATCAAATTCAGTTTCACTTAAATATTCAGTGACAGATTCAGCGGGATCAGTCTTTATATTCACTGAAGCTAAAAGTTTTCCACCGGAATAAAATTTATAGCTCCCTGATAACGAAGTAGAACTGTAAGAAATAAAATCAGAAGTTTGGTTTTCGTCAATATTTATGAAGTCTTCGCTCTTATCAGGTCTGACAACTTTTATTTGTGGTAGAGTTCTTTCAGAAACATTTACATTTATTGTTTCACCAGCAAGATAGTTCGATTCACTTTTATTGTATGCAGATAGATACATAACTGATTTGGTAACGAGCGGTGCGAAGATTCCTTTGATCGGAAAATCACTCCAAGAAAAAACCGGTGAAGAACCAAACAACAATACTTTTCCTTCACTAATTGAATACTCGCTGAGGAAACTGCTTTCATCTTCCAGCTTGATTATGCTCTTTCCTTTTCCAGCGGGATTAATTTTAAAGTAAGTATAGATTTCTGGCGACTCGATTTGTTTCTTCTTTTCATCCATAAAAATATTTTCGAATAATGGATGATTGAAATCTGTTTCACTGAAACTAATTAATTGACCTGCTTCCAATTTAATAAAACTTCCTGATGGAGTAATTCCAATTGAGTTCAATGAGCTATTAAATCCTGTATTACCATTTTCCGACGATGGAAATATTATTATTCCTTTTCCGGAACTCAGAAATTGATTTAATTTCACTTGTGCATTTCCAAAATCACTGCTGACTAAAATCATCACCTGAAAATTATTTATCTGAAGCCCCGAAATTTGTTCTGCTTTTTTAATGGTGATATCAAAATAATCAGATTCAGAAACAGATTTCAGTGCTGCTTCGATAAGTTTTGTATCATCAGGGTTTTCTGCAAGAATCAGAACCGGAATTTTTTCAGGAATGTAGAATGAAGAGAATCGATTGTTATCCTGCAGAATATCATCTTCTTCAATTTCAACGAGAGCTTCGCTGTAACCAAATTTTTTCGCAGGTGCTTCGAGGTTTGCAGTTTTTGATTCACCGGGGTTAAGATTCAAACTTTGCTGTGCAAGTCTTTCGCCGTCTATAAAAAGTGAGACTACAAGATTTTCTTTTATTCTGTCAGAATAATTTTTAATTGTTGCGTCAAATCTTACAGGTTTATCTTTTTCAAAAATCTGTGTGTTAATCTTCAGCTCATCAATCCCAAAATTAAAAACTTCTTTTCCCGAATAATTGAATGTGTACAATCGAACCTGCTCACCAAGCTGTTCCTTAAGATTTATTATTTCATTCTCGTTCGCAAGTCTTCCTTTTTGAAAATCCGTGAACAAATAAATTTCTTTATTGAAATTTTTTGCTTCGCCAATTAACTCAGCAGCTTTGATAATTGAATTATTCAATTTACCTGATGCGAAAGAAATATTTGCCGCTTCAATTTCCTGTTTGAACTTGCTGAGGTTTGATGTCATTTCAATTTCATCCGGCTGATGCGAAACAAGGACTAAACCGAACTCATCTCCTTCTTCAAACTGAGTGAGAATATTTTTTATTGCTTCCTTTGCCTGGTTGAAGTAAGATCCATTCTGATCAACAACCGACATACTGAATGTGTCATCGAGAATAAAGATTGCAGTAGTTTTTGCGGCAGAAGTTGTTCCACCGATTGAAACACCGACTATTGTTGGTCTTGCAAAAGCAGTTACGATAGCAAGTATTATCAAAACCCTAAGTGCAAGCAGAAGCCATTGTTTTATTTTTATTTTCCTGATTTTATTCTTTTGAAGTTCTTTAAGAAATTGAAGAGTACTGAACTCAATTTTTTTCAACTTCCTCAGATTCAGCAAGTGGATTATGATTGGAATCGATGCGGCGATCAGTCCAAATAAAACAGCAGGATTTAGAAACGTCATTCAGTGTAAATAATTATTAATGGAATTTTGACAGTTGAAAATAGCAATAAGCCGGTCCTTAATCTATACAGCATTTTTTCACAGACATTTTTTTCCTTTGGGTTTCTTTTTTCGACTGCTATAATTACATTTGTTAAAACTGAGAGTGGTTATGGGAGAAATACTTAAAAAGCGATTGAAGCAGGAAAAGTTCAGCGGGATTGAACAGGAAGGTTTGTTGAATTTGTTTATTGCATCGAGTTACCTTCATTCAAAACTCGAAGCAGTTTGTAGTTATTTTAATATTACTCTTCCTCAGTTCAATGTCTTAAGAATTCTGAAAGGTGCTCATCCGGAAGGATATCCCCGACACGAAATTATCCGAAGGATGGTTGAGCCTGCCCCGGATGTTACAAGATTAATCGATAGGTTAATAAAAGACAATTTGGTGGAAAGATATTATTCCGATGAGGACAGACGACTTTCACTTGCGCGAATAACGAAAAAAGGAATTGCTCTTCTTACAAAGATCAATCCTGAAATAGATAAATTTATTTTCAATTATTCCTCTTCGCTGACAACGGCTGAGAAAGAAATGCTTTCAAGCATTTGTGAGAAGTTGTATGCGAATGAAGTTGACGAATAAGATTTTTCTCACTTCGGCTTAATCATATTTTCTGGTTTAAGTAATTCATCCAGTTCTTTTTTTGAGAGCAAATTCTTTTCAAGCACCAATTCATAAACTCCTTTGTTGGTTTCAAGTGCTTCTTTTGCAAGTTGTGTTGATCTTTCATAACCCACAGGATTGAGCGCAGTCACAAGTCCGATACTATTTTCAACAAGCGATCTGCATCTGTCTTCGTTTACAGTTATTCCATCAACACATTTTTGCTTGAGTGTAATCATTCCGTTTTTCAGCATTTCAATTGATTCAAAAAGACTCTCGACAATTACCGGCTCAAATACATTCAACTGAAGCTGGCCGGCTTCCGCAGCGAGAGTAACAGTTAAATCATTCCCTATTACTTTAAATGCAATCTGGTTAACAACTTCCGGAATAACCGGATTTATTTTCCCCGGCATAATAGATGAACCGGGCTGCATCGGCGGTAGATTTATCTCATTAATTCCTGTTCTGGGACCGGATGAAAGAAGTCGGAGATCATTACAGATTTTTGAAAGTTTTACTGCAAGTCTTTTTACCGCAGACGAATACATTACAAAAGCTCCGGTGTCCTGAGTCGCTTCAACTAAATTATGAGCGAGGACAATTTCCATTTTTGTAATGTCACGTAAATGAGCAACAACTTTTTTACTATAATCGGGATGCGAATTTATTCCTGTTCCGATTGCAGTTGCACCCATATTAACTTCAAGAAAAAGTTTTACGTTCTGTTCAAGTCTTTCAACTTCTTCTCCCAGAGTAACTGCATAAGCTTCAAACTCCTGACCCATTGTCATCGGAACAGCATCCTGAAGCTGTGTTCTTCCCATTTTAATTATATGAGAAAATTCTTTTGCTTTGTTGTGAAATGATTGAATTAATTCCTTTAACACTTCAATTAGTTTTTGATTAGCAAGAATCAATGCAATCTTTACAGAAGTCGGATAAGCATCGTTTGTCGACTGCGATAAATTTACGTGATTATTTGGATGACAATATTTGTATTCTCCTTTTTCGTAACCGAGAATTTCAAGCGCACGATTTGCAATCACCTCGTTCGCATTCATATTTGTGGAAGTTCCGGCGCCACCCTGGATCATATCAACAATAAAATGTGTGTGAAGCTTTCCATTTATTATTTCCGAGCAAGCCTGAACAATTGCATCTGCAACTGGTTTTGAGAGAAGTCCGAGTTCGTTATTGGTTTTTGCCGCAGCCATTTTAACCATTGCCAGAGCCTGAATAATTACCGGATGAAAGTTGAGCGTAACTCCGCTGATATTAAAATTTTCAATTGCACGAAGTGTTTGAACTCCGTAATAAACTTCATTCGGCACTTCCCTATCGCCAAGCAAATCGTGCTCGCTTCTTGTTCGACCTGATTGATACTGTGCAGCAAGATTGACAGATCTTGTATTTGCAGAACTCATTCTTCGTGAAATTACCCTTGCAATCTTTGAAAGAATATCCATCGCTACATCATTGTGCTCAATCATTAATTCTTTGAACTTATCTCTCGAAAGTCGAAGGATTACCGAATTAACAGTTGCTCTTGCTGAAGTTGAATGTGGTGAATCATCCATCAACGCTCCTTCACCGAGAAAATCATACTTCCCGAAAATGGATAATCTTTTCTCACCACCGTATGGAGTAGTTTTGAAAAGTTCAACTTCGCCCTCATAAATTATTGAGAGATTTTCTCGTATGTTATTTTCTGCGAAGACCATCCCGTTTATCGGAAAGTTCACGACCGAAATTTTATCAGCCACTGTCTGAAGCTGAATGTCATCCAGGCCTTTAAATAATTCTATTCTTTTAAGAAATGACTTTATAATTGATTTTTCCATTGATTCACTCGATTTATAGTTTCAGAAATAACAAACCCAATTTCTTAAAGAAATTGGGTTTGTAAACTCTAAGTTAAAATGATATTAGTTTTTATTTTTCTCAGCAATTAAATTCAACGCACTACCGGCTTTGAACCAACCAATCTGTGTTTCATTCATCGTATGGTTGAGTATTATTTCATCTTTGCTTCCATCTGAATGTTTGACGATCATCTTCAATTGCTTGACCGGTGCAAGCTGAGTGACGAGCAAATCAACTTTATCATCTTCTTTTATTTTATCATAATCTTTCGGATCAGCAAAAGTTAAAGGCAGCATTCCCTGCTTCTTCAAATTTGTTTCGTGAATTCTTGCAAAGCTCTTTACAATAATAGCTCTTCCACCGAGAAATCTTGGTTCCATTGCTGCATGTTCACGTGAAGAACCCTCACCATAATTTTCATCACCAATAACTACCCAACCAATACCCTTCGCTTTATACTCACGCGCAACTTCCGGAACGGATTTGGTTTCATCGGTAAGAATATTTTTTACTTTTCCTGTGTCTCCGCTGTAAGCATTTGTTGCTCCGATGAACATATTGTTTGAAATATTATCAAGATGTCCTCGGAATCTCAGCCATGGACCTGCCATGGAAATATGATCTGTTGTGCATTTTCCTTTTGCTTTTAGAAGTACTGGAAGATCAGTAAAATCTCTTCCATCCCATTTTTTGAATGGTTCGAGCAACTGAAGCCGTTCACTCTTTGGATCAACTTTTACTTCGACTGAAGATCCATCTTTTGCTGGTGCAATGAATCCGCTGCTTCCTTCATCAAATCCTTTTGGCGGGAGTTCTTCTCCTGTTGGTGGATTCAATTTTACTTTTTCTCCTTTTTCATTTACAAGTTCATCGGTGACCGGATTAAATGAAAGACTTCCTGCAATCGCAAGCGCAGTTGTAATTTCTGGCGAAGCAACAAAAGCAAGTGTTTCAGGATTGCCGTCGTTTCTTTTTGCAAAATTTCTGTTGAAAGAAGTTACGATTGTATTCTTTTCACCTGTTTTTATATCCATTCTCTTCCACATTCCGATGCACGGTCCGCAAGCATTTGCAAGAATCAATCCTCCAATATCAGTTAATGCCTTAAGTTGACCGTCACGTTCAATGGTTGCTCTAACTTGTTCAGAACCCGGAGTAATTGTGAATTGAGATTTTGCTTTCAATCCTTTTGATAGTGCAAGCTTTGCAATACTTGCTGAGCGATCAATATCTTCATAACTTGAATTTGTGCAGCTTCCAATTAAAGCAACCGAAATTTTATCGGGATAATTTTCTTTTTTAACCGCTTCTTTCATTTGTGAAATCGGCCATGCTTTGTCCGGTGTGAATGGACCATTCAGATGTGGCTCAAGCTCGCTTAAATTAATTTCGATTACCTGATCAAAATACGTTTCCGGATTTTTGAAAACTGCATCATCAGATTTTAATTCATCTGCAAGACCTTCAGCGAGTGCAGCAACATCAGCACGTTTTGTAATTCTAAGATAAGATGACATCTTTTCATCAAAAGGAAATACTGAAGTTGTTGCACCAATCTCAGCACCCATATTACAAATAGTTCCTTTACCTGTACAGGAAATTGATGAAGCTCCTTCACCAAAATACTCTACTATTGCACCAGTACCGCCTTTCACAGAAAGAATTCCTGCTAGTTTAAGAATCACATCTTTGGCAGAAGTCCAGCCACTCATTTTGCCTGTTAGCTTAACACCAATAATTTTTGGCCATTTTAATTCCCAAGGCATTCCAGCCATCACATCAACAGCATCAGCACCGCCGACTCCGATTGCAATCATTCCAAGTCCACCAGCATTTGGTGTGTGAGAATCTGTTCCGATCATCATTCCACCGGGAAAAGCATAGTTTTCAAGGACTACTTGATGAATAATTCCAGCACCAGGTTTCCAGAAACCAATTCCATACTTTTGAGAAATACTTTGAAGAAAATCAAAGACTTCTTTATTCTCCTCATTTGCTCTGAGCAAATCATCCTTTGCACCAACTTGTGCTTGAATTAAATGATCACAGTGAACTGTGGATGGGACGGCTGTAGTTTTTTTCCCTGAAGACATAAATTGGAGAAGTGCCATTTGAGCAGTTGCATCCTGCATAGCAACTCTGTCTGGTGAAAGTTCAACATAATCCTTAGCTCTTTGAAATTCTTTGGTCGGATTGTCCCAGAGATGTGTGTATAAAACTTTTTCAGTATACGTTAATGGTCTGTTCAGCACCTTTCGGACTTCGGTCAATTTTTCCCGGTAATTATTATATAAGGCTTTAATCATATCGAAATTTGCAGTCATATTTGGTCCTTCGCTTTATGCATTTATAAAAATTTTCTACTCCAAAATAAACAAAATCAAAGAAATTTGCAGTATTACGACAGTATCAGATTGTCTGCACGATTTTTGACGCCGGGAGACAAATCTAAAATAGGTGCTCTTAATATTCAGATAATAACTGCGGGAATTAACAAAGTGGAGAAAAATCCGATCTTAATAGTTGATGATGAACCTTCTTATTTGGAATTAATGAAGGATTTCCTGAACCAGGAAGGCTATGCAAACGTAATTACGGAATCAAATCCTTTGAATGTGCTACCTTTGCTTGATAGAACAGACATTGATTTAATTCTTCTCGACATTTTCATGCCAGAGATGAACGGATTGGAACTGCTTGAAAAAATATATGCGGTTTATCCCGGAATCCCTGTTGTTGTAATAACTGCAGTGCACGAAGTTCAGATTGCTCTAAAAGCCATCAAACTCGGAGCTTACGAATTTATTACAAAGCCGCCGGACACAGACAGACTATTATTAACTATTCGCAGAGCAATCGATACAAAGCTTCTTGAATCTGAAAGAGATTCATTGAGGAGATCATTGTTTGAGCATAAGCCAAGCAGAAGAATATTTTCTGATATTATTACAGATTCACCGGTAATGCACAAAGTTTTTGAGCTGGTTGAAATTTTTGCACCTACAAACGAAACAGTTTTTATTGCGGGAGAAACCGGAACCGGTAAAGATATGATTGCCAGGAAAATTCATGATCTTTCACCAAGAAGAGGAAAACCTTTTGTTGCCGTTAACTTAGCTTCTATCTCACCAAGCTTATTTGAAAGTGAACTATTCGGCTATAAAAAAGGAACCTTTACTGGTGCAGTAGAAGATAAAGTCGGATATTTTGAAGCTGCAAACGGCGGAACCATTTTCCTTGATGAGGTTGGTGAACTGCCAATCGCTCTTCAGGGAAAATTGCTTCGTACAATTCAATACAACGAAATCTACAGAATCGGTGATCCACGACCGGTGCAGCTTGATATAAGAATAATATCAGCAACTAATAGGGATTTACTTCAGGCAGTTAATAATAAAGAATTCAGAGCTGATTTGTACTACAGGTTAAATCGCGGTTTTATTTTTATGCCGCCTCTTAACCGGCGTGGTGATGATGTTGTTCTTTTGGCGGAACATTTCCTTGAATTAGCCAACAGGACTTATAATAAAAGTATCCAGGGATTTTCAGATAGCGTACTCGAATCTCTTAAACATTATACATTTCCTGGTAATGTGAGAGAACTTGAAAATATAATAATGAATGCTGTTGCCAAAACTTTTGGCGAAACGCACATCAATTCAATTGACCTTCCGAAAGAATACCTGAGACCAATTGAGAATGGAAACAATCACAAACCAAAGTTGACCACTCTAAACCTTGCAGCTGAAGAACATATTTTAAGCATTATGAAAACTGTTGGTAACAGTGTTCAAAGAGCTGCACCACTACTTGGAGTAAGCGAAAGAACTCTGCAAAGAAGATTGAAAGCAATCAGAGAACGACGGAATTAACGCTCTTATCCTATATTGAATTTTCTCTTTTAATTTCTTGTAACAAATCAGGAACAACTTCGGTAATTTCTACTGCTGAACTCACCTGAAATTATTAATACTGTAAAAACAGTAAATAATTTTTTCTTTGCAAAGACATAATTGTCGCGTTGTTAGGCACAGGCGTTGCTATTTTTTTGCCAAAAAAAAGGTGAACATATGTCAAATTCGCATTCCATTATAAGCATTGGCGCGTTAACATTACTCGCTTTAGTCAACCTTCGGTTCAATACTTCACTCCTTGAAAATCAAACGATTGAAGTAGAGAATAAAATTTATCTTACAGCATTTTCCCTCGCTGATGATTTAATAGAAGAAATCAAGCAAAAAGCATTCGATGCAGTTACCGTTGATTTTCCGACTACCGACCGCACAGATCTTACACCATACAACAATTTTGGACCGGCAAGTTCGGAGACCTATCCTAACTATAATGATATAGATGATTATCAGGGGTACACAAGAACAGTATCGCTGCCTCACGCAGAAAACTATCTTGTGTCCTGTGAGGTTTGGTATGTAAATGAGGGCAATCCAGATCAAATATCGTCCGCACAGACTTTTTACAAAAAAGTAAAAGTAACTGTAACAAGTCCTTATCTGAAAAAACCAGTTAGCTTATCATTCATATTCACACTTAAATAATCATGAATATATTGCTTGATATTCTCGGTTCTGTAATTATTGCAGGCATAGTTATGCTTGCTCTTTTCAATGCAAATACTTACCAATCGAAGACTCGATTCGCTTCAGATTCCGAGTTGCAAATGCAACAAAATGCCAAAACTCTTGCCGATATGATAAATTATGATCTGCGTAAGATTGGTTACGAATATGAAAACACTCCATTTATCGAGGCTGATTCCGAGAGAATTTCTTTTTATTCAGATATCGATTTGAATGGGTCAGTAGACAGCGTTACATATTTTGTGAGTGATACTTCTGATGCCAACGGAACTCTAAATCCACATGATAAAATACTCATACGGGTAACGAATACCGATACGCTCAGAGGTCCATCGCTGGGGTTAAGCAAGATTAAATTTTCTTATTTCGATAAATCGTATAAACCATCATCTAGCTTTGAAAATATTTGTTACGTCAAGGCTGAACTTTGGATAGAATCAATTGAAGAAGTGGATGATAACTTTTTATTTACTTATTGGGAAATGACCATAAATCCGAGGAATTTATAATGGGTAAATCTTTAATCATTCTCGTACTGGGCTTTTCAATTATTACATCATATTTAATTTTAAAATTAAATGCGAACTCTAAACAGGGCTTAGCTGTAACCGTAGATCATTATTTAGATACTCAAGCCAGGTTAATCGCAAATACGGGCGTTGAAATCTACTTTGAGAAGATGAGAAGGGACAAGACACTCAAAGGAACTTTCAATAATAATCCTGTTTTAGACGGATACTACGACATTAACATAAGTGGTCCTGACTCACTTCTTGTAATAACCTCAGTGGGACATTTTAGCGATGCAACTCACCAGGCAATTGTTAAAGCAGCCCGTGATCCTGTTCATCTTCCTCCTGCACTCGGTGCGATTTACATTGTTTCAGATGTATTAGAATTGCAACTTAACGGAAATCTGGATATTGATGGCAATGATACCAATATCGATGGAAGTGCAGGGTCAGAATCGCCCGTACCAGGTGTGATTCTGGATGAACCAGTTGACAGTATATTTTTTATAGAAAATATTAAACCGAAGATAGCAAATGACATAGAAGGTTATGGAGGTTCGCCAAGTGTTCATTCTTCTAACGATACTACTGATTGGGAAGAACTAACAATGAACCTTATTTTTGCAGCTGATATTACAGTTTCCTCGGGAACCTATACGTCAGGAATGCATTTTGGTACTCCTACATCACCAAAAATAACTTTTATGAATGGTAATATTCATCTTTCAGGAACGTGTGACGGAGATGGAATTATGATCATAAATGGAAATCTAACCATGAGTGGTAAATTTACTTATCGAGGTATTATTCTTGTTTATCATGAATCCTCAATCGTATGCCAGATCACTGGCAATGGAGGTATCTACGGTGCCACAATATTAGTTGGTTCGGATGTAGATTTGCATGCAACAGGAAATGCATCATTTTATTATAGCAGTGAAGCAATAAAAAACGCTCAGCTTTATCTAAAATCATCAAGGTTTAAAATTGCAAGCTGGTGGGAATAAATAATTGAGCCTGGTTTATTTTTTAATAATTATAGCGAATTGTATTGAACCGTTCTACTGCTGATTATTAAAAATTTTAATTTCGCTCAAGCTTTAATCTTTACTTTACACTAACCGGTTCTTCAGCATCACGATGAGTAACACTCATTGCCTTTAGGTTTTCACTTATAACCGGATATTTATCAATTAATGAATTCAATTCGTCTAATTGAATACTATAAAGGACAGAGTCTCTATTTGCAATAGCAGCAGATATCCTGTTCGAATTCTCCAATATTTCTTTTTCACCAAAAAAATCTAGCAAATATCTGAATTCAATCAACTTTCCTGTTGCGAACTTTATTTTCACTTCTCCCTCAACAATTAGGTATAAAGTAGTAGACTCATCAGAATAAGTGTAAAGTAGAGTTCCTTCTTTCGCAAGAAAGAAATTTTTAGGTTTTATAAATGAATCAATAAAAGTTGGATCTACATTTTGGAAAAAATTATTTTTCTTTAAGAGCTTCGTTAAATCTTGATCAACTATCATTTTAATTCCTCAAAAAATTATACTGAATTCTAATCTTTTTTTTACTTCATCTATTTTCTCAAAATAGATACCATTGAAAATTGACTTTATTGATTTTTTTGCCAATCTCAAATCATCGATGGATGTAAATTCAAGTAAAATTTTCCATCTGTTATAAGTTCATTCATTAGAAGTTTGGAATACACTTATTATTGAAAGAATCACCTCTCAGGATAATATTTTAGCTGCGGCATATTTGTCGCTTTTATGATTTTATTTGATGATAAAGACAATACCAATCTATTTTTAATGAACATCTGAGGAGAAAAATTTTTCTCGGATTATTTTCGCTGATCTTTTGTTATCTGCTTTTGGAATAAACAACCGAGGGACAAACTCTACATCAGCTTAATGATCTATTAATTTTCTGTACTGGTTGTTACTTCAGCGTAACTTCTCTTCCATTTGAACCACGCCTGAAATTCATTTATAATAAGAACATTATATGGGTCGACTTTTAAAGATTATCATTTCTTCATAATAAAATGTTTAGTAAGTAGAAAAAATTTTTACGAGAACATAATAATGAAGAATTTATGAACTGATTGCTGAAAGAAGAAAATATTCAGAAGAAAATTTAGATCAACTTAAAGAAAATATTCATTGAAAATCATCTTAATTGTTTTTAAACTCTTATAAGATGTAATCGTTTACATAGATAAATCGCAAATAGTATTATCAATTTTTGTTAATATATTTATAAGTCCCGACGAAAATATTGGCGACGACTTTGTCGCCATTTTTACTTATGTCTTGACTGAACACGCCCTTTTCAATGCAAATCAACCTTTTCAATTTTAGCACAGCGATTGCTTTAATTATACTGTTAAAAAAAATTCAGTCGTAATCTGTGAAAGAAGAATATTACATCCAGAAAACAAAAATTCAGCATTATAGCTGAAAATAAATAATGAAAGAAAATATATTATCAGAGGGAACATATGATGCAATTTAAACCAAACAAAAACGGAACAGCAGATGTTTCTGAGTTCTCCGGATTTGTTAATGCAAAACATAACGGAGTAATCAATCTTACAAAGATCGTGGTGGTGATTTCTGTACTGCTTGCTGCTTTGATGATAATTTCAAAATAGTACTTATTTAAATAGAATTCAACTTTAGCAATAACTATTTATCGGACATGATTTTTTTAATAATAGTTTATCCGCTAATAATGACGTTAAATGGCGGGCTTCTTATTGATTAAAGAATTTTTTACTTAAATACTATAGTAATTATTGCTCTTAAACTGCTCAATTTTTGAACCTTTTGCTAAATCTGTCAGAGGTGACATATTTTACGTTTTTGAGCACTGAAATCTGAATTAAAAACATTCAAAATTTTTAAGAATAGCATCTATTAATTAATAATAAAAGTTGCATAATTCTTGCGTAGGATAATAATAATAATAATTTATAACGGAAGATAGTTTTATGAACACAGGTGAACAATTGTTTGCTATCGGAGCACTTATGCTTCTTTCCTTATCGATAGTAAGGATAAATAATAATATTCTTTTAACAGATAGCATTCTTATAGATTCAAAATATGGGATTATAGCAAATTCAATTGCAACATCATTGATTGAGAGTGCAACCGAAAAATATTATGATACTAATACGAAGGAAGGTCCTTGCTTAATTTCCTCCCTTACTTATCCTCCTAAGCCTGAGACAGGAGAAACGCACCCAGATAACTTTAATGATTTTGACGATTTCAATAGTTACACCCAGACTGACACAGTTGGCTCAGTCGTGTTCTTCTCCAACTGTAAGGTATCATATGTAAAACCAGACCCTTTTAATCCAAATAGTATAAACACTGATGTTGCAGAGAGAACCTGGAATAAGAAAATAACTGTATCAGTAACCTGGAGGCAAAATGACCAAACGATTGGATTCACCCCTGATACTGTTAAACAATCAACTATTTATAGTTATTGGTATTTTTAATTTAGATAGGAGATAGTGATGGGATTTACTACACTTATGGATATTGCAGGCTCAATGATACTCGGGGGTATTCTAATGACGATAGTATGGCGATTAAGTGATGCCAGCACTGAAAAGACTTATAACAACAGCGGTGAACTAACAATTCAACAAAATCTTTTAACCTTAGCTCAAATGATAGAATTTGATTTTAGAAAAATCGGTTATTGTAACACCTGGGATGCAATCGCTGACCCAAAAACTAAACAACCATTTGTTTCTTCACAAGCTATTTACTATGCGGATTCATCAAGCATTTCTTATTACACCGATTTATACCCTTATGATGGTTTTTTAGATTCAGTCAGATATTATCTAGGTCCAACTTCTGAATGTTCATCCACACCAAATCCACGAGACAGAATTTTGTACAGAGTAGAAAATAATCAAACTCCAGTAGCATCTAACCTGGGTGTAACAGAATTTAGAATGGTATACTATGATGTAAATGATGATATCATACCAACTCCGGTACTAACACGAGGATTAATTAAAAGTATTGAAATTAACTTGACAGTTGAGAATGTTGCAGCGTATGATGAAAAATATTCAAATGCATTCTGGAAACAAATAAGACTGGCTTCAAGGAATGTGAGCAGATCTAAAACAGAATGATATTTTTTAAATGACAACAAAAGGATTAATTATATGACTGGTAAAGCAATTCTTCTCGTAGTGATGGGGTTTACTCTAACACTTTTAATTGTAGGCCATAAGTTCGGTAATATCTCAAATCAAGCCGTTGATAACTATGTAAAATATCAGAAAGAAACTGTCGCTCATAATATCGCAATCAGCGGCGCAAACATCGCAGCCAATGCAATATATATGAATCCCACCTGGACAACCGGATACTCAAATCTACCATTTCAGGATGGCTATCTTAACGTTAATGTCCAAATTGTTGATGCAGATCTGGGCTTAAGAGAGATTACTTCTACCGGTACTTTTATGGGAAAATCCAGTCAAATTAAATTAAGAATTGCACCAAGCAATTTTTCAGAGTATGCTTATTATTCAACGTACGAAAGGTCCAGTCCTTCATCAACAGAAAAAATATGGTGGACCGGAAAAGATACGGTTTGGGGACCATTCCATACACAGGATAAATTGCGAGTTGCAAATCATCCTGCATTCCTTGGTAAACATACTTCTCATAAAGGAGCAATTGAATACTATACCAATAAATCAACAGATAAACCAACGATTACTGGTATTTATGAGCCTGGGAAAAACTTAGAGATACCACCTCAAGCTGTCGAAAATCTTGAAGCAGCTGCAGACGACAAGGGATTTAAATTTGAAAATAAAGATACAGTCTACTTATTTTTTGATAAAGACACACTTCGTTATAAACATAAATATTCAGATAAATATCTTGCTTTATATTTGCCCACAGCAGCACCTAATGGACTCATTTATGCAAAGAATATGGTGGTGCGTCTAAAAGGGACAGTGAAAGGAAAATACACAATAGGATGTTCTTCTTCAACTACCTCTACGGGAAAAGGAACGATCTGGCTAGATGATGATATTGTATATAACACCAATCCAATGGTTGATCCGAATTCAACAGATTTATTAGGTATCATTGCTGAAAACTACATCTGGATTACAGAAAACGCTGCAAATAAAAATAATATCAATATTCAAGCTTCTGTCTTCAGCGAAAAGTGGGGGTTTGGGGCTTACAATCACGCTTCGCGACCAATCAGTGGAGATATAAATCTTCTTGGCGGAATACAGCAAAATTGCAGGCAACCAGTTGGAACATTTGGTTCTAGCGGCATAAAGTCGGGCTTTACAAAACAGTACCGATATGATTGGAGATTAGCTTTTATGTCACCTCCCTTTTATCCAGGTACTGGAGGATTCAGAATAGTCTCATGGTTTGAATGATATTTTGTGTTTAATTGATAAATGCAAAACTATGATTTAAATTAAATCAATTATATCCTGAACTGTGCTGTATTTCCTCTGAATTCTTTTCAAAATTACAGGATCTTTTAATCCTTCCAATTTTGTCTGTAAAAACTCATTAATATTTTTCTTCTCAATGTTCGATAATGTAATCAAGTTTGAACTACTCTGTGTGAAAAAATTCATTTTTACTGCAACGTACCAAATCACTTTCTTTACGAAAATTTTGTCCGACACATAATTAATGGGAAGAATTAGCTTTCATTTTTCACTTTTTTATCGGAAAAATCTTCTGAATCCACTGACGATTTTGTCGTTATTACAATCATTTATTAAATAATGCTATTCATTGTGTGGCCTGAAAATTGTCAACGGTGAAGTAATTCTTATAAAGCGAGCTATTTCAGCTCATAGAATTAAATATTTAAAAATAAGTAGAGGCATAATTAAGATGGAATCAATCGAACGAAAAATTGAAAACTACGCGGTGGTATTTAATGTTAATTTACTACGCGCAACTCTAGTGGAAGCCACTGAGTTCAGAGATCTGCTTGAGGAAACCATCGCGGAGAATGATAAAGACATCATAGTTAATTTAAGTGCTTGTGAACATCTCGATTCAACTTTTCTCGGTGTCCTGGTTAGCAGCTACAAAAGACTGAAAAGCCAGAACAGAACGCTTGTAATTATTGAGCCAATAGAACAATCAAGTATTTTTCTGACACTAAATTCAATCGGGAAAATCTTTCCATTATATACAAGTGTTAAGGTTGCTCTGGAAGACATCGAAAATAAAAAACTAATAGAGAAGGAGCTTAATGAACTTGGTGAAGCTCAAAGTCACAGACATGAAAGACTATCAAAAACTACTGTACCTGTAGAATCAAATCCGTTTGTTGAATCTCCTTTACAACAGAAACAGGAAGAAGTTCAGAATTTTGAATCAAATACTAATGAAATTATAGATCAACCATCAACTGAAACTATAGAAACAACGGAATTGATCTCAGAAACTTCAGCTGACTTTACACTTGTCGAAAGTAGTGAGGACGAAGAAGTATTAAAAGCAGATACTATCAAAATAAATTCTCTCCCACAGAAAGTACTTACACCTGAGCAAGAGCTAGAAACTTCAACATTTAGGCAAGAAGAATTTAATGAAAACAACTTTGTCTCTGAAACTCAGGAAGTAATCAGACCTGATAAACACTTTCACACAGGAAAAGTTGAATGGGAATTTGGTTTTAGCTCTTAATAGACCTTACAAAACGTACGAATTGTCAAACGGAAAAATCTTCATTCCGGATTAAAAGCAGGATTGCAGATTGAGGAATTATAAGATATTTCTCTTTATCAAATTCTATTTCAACAGCCTCTTTCCTCAAAAATATTGCTAAATCCCCTTCCCTTGCTTGTAATGGAATGTACTTGACTTTGTTTGCACTCTCCTTCCAAGGTTCATCATCTACTTCAGTTGATGTAGCATAACCGGGACCAACCTTAATAACATATCCGCTTTGTACTCTCTCTTTCTCAGCAACTCCTGCAGGAAGATATAACCCGCTTGATGTTCTTGAAGATTCTTCCTGTGGTTTGATTAGCACACGATCACCTACAACGATGAACCGATCTATATTTCTCAAAATTTCTTTCACAATATTTTTAATAACTCCTGCTGAAATATATTGAAAGAAATCAGTATTGTCATCTCTGAATTTCAATCCGAATTATGATTGTATAACAAAACATATTCTTTCTAGTAGAATTCTTTATTCCTAAATTTGAGTTATTATTTGAAGAAAATGAGATATGTCATTATACGAATCAAACTTTTGGGATGAGAGATATTCTGGTGAAGAATTCATCTATGGTACAGAACCAAATCAATTCTTCAAAGAACAAATCAATAAAATTCTCAAACCAGGAAAATTAATTTTACCCGGTGAAGGTGAAGGTCGAAATGCAGTTTATGCAGCTCGTGCAGGCTGGCAGGTTGATGCGATCGATCAAAGTAAAATTGCAAAACAAAAGGCATTGATACTGGCTCAACAATATGCAGTTCAAATAAATTACAAAGTAATTGATTTAATTGATTTTTCACCCGAAAAAAATAACTACAATGTAGCGGCAGTAATTTTTGTGCATCTTCGCCCTATCGAAAGAGTGGAATTGCACAAGAAATTAATCGGTTCGCTCACTAAAGGTGGAATTCTTATACTCGAACTATTTTCAAAGAACCAATTGGGAAAAGAATCAGGCGGACCGCAGGATATTTCGATGCTAAGTTCAGTAGAAGAAATTCAAAGTGATTTTCAAAACATTAAAACAATTTTAATTGAAGAAAGAAACTTATACATTAACGAAGGAAGTAAACATAGTGGCGAAGCAAGTGTCATCAGGTTTGTTGGTAAGAAAATAGATTGAGTATTTTATGAAGAAAGTTTTATTCATAACATACTACTGGCCGCCATCCGGAAAAGCTTCACTTCACTGGCCATTAAAAATCATTAAACATCTTCCCTCACTTGGATGGCAGCCATCCGTTCTTACTATTGATGAGGATACATTCTCGCAAAAAGATGAAACTTTTGTGAATGAAATTCCGACAGATACCAAAATCATCCGGGCAAAATCGATTGAGCCTTTTAATGTCTACAAAAGATTAATTGGCAAATCAAAAAGTGACCAACTGATAGCTTCTGAAACAATATCAAAAAAGAACAAAAACTTTTCTCACAGACTGTCTGTATGGATAAGAATGAATCTTTTTATTCCGGATGCAAGAGTCGGATGGTATTTCCCGGCAGTAAAAGCTGGGACACAAAATCTGCAACGAGAAAAAGTTGATGCAATAATCTCAATTGGTCCACCCCACACCACACATTTGATTGGGAAAAAACTTTCTTCCAAATTTAGTATTCCACATATACCTGTATTCATAGATCCATGGGTCGATATTTCTTATTACAAAATTTTTCAGCGGAGCAGGTTGACTTTACGCATCGATAATCATCTTGAAAAATCTGTTTTACAAAATGCCGCTTCAGCAATCTTCGTGACTGATACGATGAAAAAAGATTATGAGTCGAAGTATCCATTCATAAAAGAAAAATCAAAATTGCTTTACTGGGGTTATAGCGAAGAAGATTTCAAGATGGATGATGGAAGATGGATGATGGATGATGCAAAACAAAAAGACGTGGAAGTAATTTTACATGCAGGAAATATATTTGATCACCAGAATCCAAAATATTTCTGGCAGACAATCCGAAGAGAAATTGAAAAAGGAAAAAAATTAAAATTATTATTTATCGGTACTGTTTCACCTGAAATTAAGCAATCAATTAAAGATACAGGGCTAGAATCACACACTGAATACAAAGGATTCTTACCTTACAAATCAATGTTGAAAGAAATGATGAAAGCTGATTACCTTTTAGTTTGTGCGACAGAACCACGCCACGTTCCGGGAAAACTTTTTGAATATCTGCGAGCCGGAAAACCGATCATCGCCTTCGGTGATGGGAATGATGAAGTTAAAAGAATTCTGAATGATGTGAATGCAGGAATTATTTTTAGTTATGATGAAGGTGCCGAGGAGTTTTTTAATGAAGCAGTAAATTATAAAACAAATCCAGAGTTCATTAAGAGATTTGAGAGGGAAAATATTAGCAAAGAGATATTTCTAATTCTTGAAAGTATTTTGAGATAAACATATCTCTTTTCTACCAATAATGTACACGATACTTTGAATAGTACTCAAAAGTTTTCAGGATCCCTATTCTTAAATCAAATTGTGGAACCCAATTTATACAACTTTTAATTTTAGTTATATCCGTAATATAATCACCAGTTTCCACGTTTAGATAATTATTCGGCCAAGAAACATAATTAATTTCCCCTTTACCAACTATCTTAATAATATTCTCAACCATATCCTTGAACTTAGTACCTGTTCCAGATCCTACATTGAATACTTCGCCAGTAGTTTTATCAGCAACTGAAGCTGAAATAAAAGCATCGGCAAGATCGTCAACAAAGATATAATCTCGCATCTGAATACCATCTCCAAAAATTGTTATATCTTTTCCCTCCATAGCATTCCGGATAAACCAGTTTATTATCGAATACTTACTATGCTTCATCTGGCATCGAGGGCCGTAAGGATTTGCTATCCTGAAAATCACTACAGGAATGTTGTACACTCTATGATAGTATAAGTATAGATTTTCAGCAGCAGTTTTATTCAATGCATAAGGTGTCAGTGGATTAAGCGGATGGTCTTCATTAACAGGATTCTTTAATATCTTTCCAAACTGAAGACGTGATCCGGAGTAAAGTACTTTAGCTTCAGGGTTAAAATTTCGAACAGCCTCAAGCACATTTAAATGACCAATATAATTTATATCTGCATCCAAAGAGGGATTCAATAAACTATCGTTATGACTAACCTGTGCCGCTAGATTGAAAATTATATTAACATCTTTAATTAATATTTTCAAGGATTCTTTATCGCGTATATCTGATATATTTATCTTGATTCTGTTCTTTATGTCTTCAACATTGAAAAAATTTCCGCCATATGGTTCAATTAATGAGTCCAAAATAGTAACCTCAGCCCCATACGTAACCAATTTGTTAGCAATGGTACTGCCAATCATTCCAAGACCACCGGTAATTAAAACCTTTTTTCCTTTAACTGCATTCATAATTTGTAAATTTGTTTTTATTAAATGAGTATATTTTCCAATTGAATTTTATTCTTAAAGAATTCACTATTTAATGATTACACAAAACCAAATATATAAATTTTGCACAATATTCGATTTAAGCTATTATTCTAAAGGATTAGCACTTTACTACTCACTTGAAAAGGTTTGTGATTTTCGATTGTTCATCTTTACACCAGATGAAAAGTGTTTTGATCTATTGATGAAAAAAAAATTATCTAAGGCTATCGTTGTGCGTTTATCTGAGATCGAAGATGAAGAATTAAAGCAGATAAAAATGGATAGAGATGTAGCAGAATACTTCTGGACAATAAAAGCTTCCTGCATTAATTTCCTCTTTAGAAAATATGATCTTGATCTCGTAACTTATATTGATGCAGACATCTTCTTTTATACTTCGCCCGATCCTATTTTTGAAGAAATGGGAAATAATTCAGTATTAATAACTCCTCACAATTTTTCACCTCAGTACAAAAATGAATTAAAGAATGGAATTTACAATGCAGGTTTTATTTCTTACAGAAATAATGAAGCAGGTTTGTCAGCTTTGAATTGGTGGAATGACCGTTGCCGAGAATGGTGCTACAAAAAAAAGGAGAATGGAAAATTTGGTGATCAAATGTATTTAAATGAATTATCTACTTTTGAAGGTGTAGATACTTTAAAGCACAAGGGGGCTCTCGCGAATTGGAATGTTCAGCAATTTGATTACCAAATTAACAACGGTAAAGTTACAGGTATTACAAAGAAAGGTGACTTGTTTGATGTAATCTTTTTTCACTTTCACTATCTGAAATTCCTAAATTCATTCGAAGTAGAGCTTGGTCGAAAATACATATCTTCAAAGGTTTTTGATATTTTTTACAAGCCGTATATAAAATATCTGCTTGATCTGGCTGGCTTTGATATGCAGGGGGCAATAAAAAAGAAATTCAGTTGGAAAACTCCAATATTATATTTATTAAGAAAACTGAGAGGCACTTATAATATTATTCCGATTAGTGAACTGAAAGAAAACGAAAGTAGCTAAACTTTAATGATTCCTGTAAGCAAAGATATTTAATTGTAATTCAATGTTGGGATTACTTTTGTTGAAACGATTTATGAAGGGGGTGTGTCTGTTTTCTGGTTGATCAATAAAATAACTGAATCCAGCTTTTTCCAGCACACTTAAAAGATCAGATAACTTTTGAGGCTGATCATTAAATGAGTGAAATTCAACAAAAATATTTTGCACGTTCGTTAAACTATTATTGCAATCCTGAATCACAGCAATTTCAGCTCCTTCGATATCCACTTTGAGCATATCTATCCGACCTTCTTTTTCCAGGTAATTTTTTAATCGAACAGAATCAACTTTTGTCTTATTTTTATTTAAAAAAATTGATGAACCATCTGCGCTCTCCATTCCCAAATCAATTCCCGATTCATCAATCCACACTGCTTTTCTGACAACTTCAACATTTTGAAATGAATTCTTATTTAGATTTTTTTCAAGGTAGTCAGCAATTTTATTATTAGGTTCAAAAGCAACAATACGCGAATTTGGATATAAATATCTGAAATATGCACAACTAGTTCCGACATTCGCACCACAATCATAAATAACAGGATTATTTGAAGTAGTATTAAATTTATAGAATTCGTCAACAAAAATTTCTTTGAATTGCCAGATAAACGAAAGTGCATCAGGAACAACAAATTCATACCGAAGAAACTTGATATTGGTTTCCAAAAATCTTTGTCTACTACCATATTTAACCGACAGCCAAAAAAATTTTCTCTCATAAGGATTAGTTATGAACTTATAGACTCCGTTCAACCTATATTTTAATGCTGGGTTAATCATAGTTTCTTTTTAATTAATTCATACACTGAAGGTAAGAATTTCAAAGAATAAACATCACTTTTAATTTTCTTTTTTGAGAAACGCTTCAATTCTGCAAACAGTGCCAGGTCAAATTTCTTCAACCCAGTTTCTGCAAGTACAAATGCAAAAGAATGGTGATTTTGCAACGTTGAAAAAAGCCAGCCAAGGAGATATTCTCGTTTCCCTAATTCTGAACTATTAAAAGTATTGAAGAATGTCATCTCTCCCCAACCGGGTGATTTTTTAAGCGATTCTTTAATTAATTTTCGGAACAATTTCCCTTTAAATTCTGTTACTAAAAATTCATTCGGAAACCTTGGTACTCCTTTTATTACTAGATCAGTTAACCAGAATTCTCTATTGGATAATTCTTGTAAGACAGAATAGAGTTTGTCCTCATATAAGTAAGCATCAATAATTCCTGGTTCAAACTCCGCAACAATTATCTTCCTTCTAATTTTTTCATCCAAAGAATTAAATAATCTTAAATCTATACCTTGCGAATCAGTTTTAAACCAATCGACATATTTCAGATTTGCTTTGTCAAGCGCTTTTTGAATATGTATAGAATTTAATTTTACTTTTTTTTCAATTTCAAATAAATTTGAATGGACATAAGGTTTCAATCTCATTAAATCCGGTTGTAATATACTAGAGCAGTACGGAGATTTTGTTAGGTAAAAATCAGTTTTGTTAATGTCTTTGTCTGAGGCTACACTATTATACACATATAATTTTTTAAATCTACTCTGCTCTTTTTCAATAAATTTGAAATCTCTTTCATCAGCATCAAATGCAAGACAAACTGAATATATTGCAATCTTTTTCCATTTAGGATGAATCTTTTCACTCGCACCTATATCAACAAGGACTGGAGGTTTTTCTTTAATTTCTGGATCGTTTAGTATTTTTGAAATTATTTTGTTCAATAATCAATTGTAATTTTTAATTTTTTGTTTTTACTTTCACAGTCTTTTTTTACCTATAAATAATATTCTACTCCCATCTTTTTCTGTTGTTAATTCTTCAATCGATTCGAAATATTTTACAAAATGTTCTCTGAACCAGTCTATAGTATACCAATCGGGAACCTTTCCTCTCCTCAGTCCAAGCGGCATAAATTCTACAAATAAATATTTGTTGGTATACATTGCCAGGGCTTCAAAAATACTATCAATTGGTGTTTTTCGGGTAAGGATTAAGTGATGAGTTAAAGCCAATGCTAATACAACGTCTGCTTTATATCTTTTGAAAACAGAATTTGTCTCAGCATAGTATAAGTTTTGATAAACTGGACTAAGAAAATCAAGAATTACTGGATAGATATTTGCTGCTCGATTTTTTGCACGAAGGTACATAAAATCAACTGCTCTTTCGTCAATATCAGAGCAGGTTACTGTTGTGACAGTGTTGCTTAACTCTTCGGCCAATAGCCCCTGATTGCCTGCAATTTCTAAGACACTTTCTATATTTAATTTCTTAACTCTTTCAATAATTAGTTGAAATCTGCTCCCCTCTTCAAAGATTTCTTGTTCGGACAGATTTGAATGATATTCCCCCCATTCGGTTGATAAAGCTGGATGATTAAATCTCTTAATACGCCTTTCTAGTTTTTCAAAATTTGTATTGTTGTTTGGTATTATACCGGCTTTGGATAAGTTCATCAAAATTTTCAACAATTTTCTTTTTTGTTTCTCTTTTTTGACGATAAGTATTTCATTGACTTTGAACTTTTGTAAATTTCTTAGCAACCTCAGGTAATAGAACAGTCTTTCTAAAAATTTTTGAGGCAGCAATCTTGCTACTGCATATCTGTAAATAAAAAATTCATAATCTTTTGTGTTATGATATTTGCCATCATTTATCAATAACTGCTTTGTTAGAACTGAATTCCCCTTTGACCACATATACAAAGAATAGAAATAGAACTCTCTGAAATTATCTTTACCAGCCCAGTATTTTTTGGTTGTCTTCTTTCCGAAGCTTCCTATATCGACATATTTCGGCTTTGAATGATGAAACATTACATTGTAACCATGTGTATCCCGCGTCTCAAAATTATATTTGCTCAATATTTTATTTATTTCAATAACCAAAAGTGCAGCATCCTTAAGCATATTGAATGACCATTCGGTGGGATAAATTACAACATCTATTTTTTCATGCTCTAAGACAAGATCAAATCCTTCAAGCTGAACTTCGGAGATTTTTGTATGAGGAATCAGGTTTGCCCTATTGAGTTCATCAATTGCACCTGAATTAAATAAATAAAGTACACCATCCTTTTCTTCGTTATTAATTGCTCTGAAAATTCTGTTGTCATAATTAAAGAGGAATCCCATAGGATCAATATTTAATCCGATGTTTTTTTTAATTTCATCTAACTTTAGATACACTTTTTGCAATGTCTACCAGAATTTACTATTTACAATACAGTTAAGAGTCATCTGACTTTTTCTTCAAAGATTCTTCGAACTTTAGGTTAACTTTCCATTTAATTGGATTCGACCATTTCTTTATTGCTCCAAAGATTGCCTTTATTTCCTTTTTACTGAAGTAACCTGATACTATAATTATGAAAGGAAATGATGCAATCAGAATGAGCTTCAAAAAGATTCTTAATATTATTGAAAAGTTATTAAAATAGTCACCAATAAGGAATATTAATATTCCAATTAAAAAAAGTTTTATAACCTTTCCATGTTCATACTCAATTTTATAGTATCTGTTGGATGCAACAGTCGAAAGAATATCAAGAGTTGCAAAAGCAATAACAGTATTAATTGCGGCCCCCATCATCCCATATAAAGGAATCAACCAAAAATTCAATCCTATGTTCAAACCTGCACAAAATATAGTTATATACGCTACGTAATAATTATTTCCAGTGAGATACATTCCGAGTGAAGAGATCATGCTAATTCCATAGATCACGTAAGCCAAAACTATTAGAGAAACTACTGAAGCTGCGGGATAATAAGATTCCTGTTGAGCAAATATCTCAACAATTTCTTTTCCGAATAAAGATAGAGCAAAACCTCCCCAAACTAGTACAAAGGATACATAAGTTTTAAGCTTTCTATAATAATCTTTGTCTCCCTCTTGCTTATAAAGTTTATATGCAAGCGGCATTAAGGTCAATCCAAATGGCATAATTATAAACATGTTGACTACGCCGGCAACCCGATATCCAAGTTCATATAATCCTAATTCAGTTTCACCTGCTAAAAATTTTAAAATAAATCTGTCACTCCCGTTTAACAAATTTATTGCCATAGCACTGAATATTAATGGAAGTCCAAACTTTAATGATTGACCAATGATAGTATATTCAAACTTTAATTGCATTTGTTTAACTATTTTAGGAAGTATCACCAAAGTTTGCAGAGCTTCACCTACAAGCTGTGCATATAATGCACCATCAATTCCAAAGCTCCTTTCAATAATAAGATAAAGACTTATAACCACCATCAGAATAACTTTTAATATCGATGAGACAGTATAAAGTAATGAATCATCATCTGCTCTGACTTTACTAAGAAATAAGTTATTAACTGTCGTAAAAGCTATAATGTAAATAGCTATTTTCAAATAATCCTTGTATTCGTTTACTTCCCCAAACCAACTTGCTATTTGTGTAAGAAAAGATTCAGAAATTAAAATGAACACTACGACGGTAAAAAAAATCAGTACAGTTAAAGTAAAAAGAATAGATTTTCTTTTTGACTTGAACTCTGACGAATTATTATAACGGATTATAGATACTCCTTGACCTAAGACCAGCGATTGAGAAAATAACACGATGATAACCAGGATTAAGCCTAGTTTGCCATATTCTTGTACAGAAAAGTAATGCGTATAAAGAGGAAGCAAAATAACGCCGGAAGCTTTTATTGCTACATTGCTTATACTATAAATCAGTGAGTGCTTTACAAGATGTTTTAGATTAGATAGCATTTGATAATTTTAACAATCCTCTGAATCTTTTTTATAGAATTGAATTTGTGAGATAAAAGCTAAGAATATAAGCCTATAGAGTTCATTCATGAAATAACTTTTTCCACTGTGTAAATATAATTTATTTAACTAAAAGCATTCTTTAATGTACATAGAAAACCCTGTATTCAAACATATTAATTTTAAATACAGGGTTTTATTGCAAGTCGTATTACTTCTATTTCAGCAGCAGCATCTTTTTTGTAATTGTATTCTTATCTGTACTTAACGAATAGAAATAGATGCCGCTTCCGAGGTTTGAAGCATCAAATACTTTTTGGTAAAAACCCGCATCCAATATTTCATCGACCAGTGTACTAACAACTCTTCCTAGCAAATCATAAACTTTTAATTTTATATGACTCTGTTCCGGAATTGAAAATTTTATTGTTGTGGAAGGATTGAAGGGATTGGGAAAATTTTGTTCTAAATTAAGAGTGCTGGGTACTTCATTCACAAACACTTCAATTTCTCCAATATTTCTTTGCGATCCATCATAATCTGTTTGTATCAACCTGTATGCATACATTCCTTGTTCCAAATTTTTATCTCTGAAAATATATTCTTTTGGTTCAGATGTTGTCCCACTTCCATCGATGAATCCAATTGAAATAAATTCGTTACCGTCATAACTTTTTTGAATTTCAAAACCAAGGTTATTGAGTTCGGAAGCAGTTGACCACTTCAATAATACATCATTACTCTCCAATTCATAGTTAAAAGATTTAAGTTCAACTGGTATTATCGCACAGGAATTATTCTCTCCTGTATTTGGATTCAAAGTTATTAGATTTGAATTTGCAGCGGAGACATAACTCAAAGTCGCCAGTGTTAAATTATTAGCTTGAAGATTTGAGATTGTAATTACATTTGGTGAATAATTTCCAAAAGCACAATTTGAGTAACCATTTTCATCTGTCTTAATCAGGTAAATATCGTCGTTTCCCAAAGTGTTCGAAGCTCTTTTCCCTAAAGCCAAAAAGCCATAATCCTGGGTTTCGAGTACATCATTCAAATAGTCAGTAGAATAACCACCATAGGTGCGAAACCATTCCAGATTACCGTCGGAGTCAACTTTCATTAGTAATCCATCATACCCACCAAATCCCGAACTGGTGGTGTGACCTACTATTATATATTTCCCATCATGAGTTAACTCGGCACCGTAAGCAATATCCTCACCTGGTCCACCGTATGATTTTGCCCATAGAACATTTCCCATTGAATCAGTTTTTATTAAATAGATGTCATTTGAAAAACCTACACTGAATGAAGTTGTAATTCCAACAATTAGATATCCACCATCAGGTGTTTCAACTAGGTCGCGACCCCAATCCTCATTATAACCTGAATAATATTTTGCCCAGATAATGTTGCCTAATGGATCCATCTTAATTAAAGTGGGTCTTATACCATAACTGCCAGTTATATCAACAGCTCCGGCTAACACAAAATTCCCATCAGAAGAAACTATTATTGATAAATTAAAATCTTCATAAGGTGTTCCGTAAGTTTTAGCCCATTCAATATTTCCATTACTGGAAAGCTTTAGAACTTGTACTTCTTTTGCTCCCACACCAAAAGATGCATTGTATCCAGCAGCGACCATACCACCATCAGATGTTATAGATAATTGCCTTAATTCGTCAGCTTCTTGACCGCCAAAATTTTTAGCCCAAATAATATTTCCACTAGCATCTATTTTCATCATGATTTGATCAAGGAATCCGTACCCACCTTCAATATAACCGGACAAATAATATCCACCAGCAGGTATTTGTTTAATTCCATGTATACGGTCAATCATGCCAGGTGAGTTGTAAACTTTTGACCATTCGATGAACGCCAAAGAATCTAATTTTATCACATACATATCCTGACTTGCATTAAAACTTTCAGTTGATCCTCCAATTATAATTCCACCATCGTTGGTTTTATCCATTACAATTCCTCGTTCAGAGTTGTACCCCCCGAAAGTTTTTTCATAAAAATTTTGTACTCCTGGTAAACCTCCGTTATCAGTATATAAAATGACTCCATCCGTTCCTATTATCCATCCGATTAGATTATCATAGAAATAGATATACAAATATTCATAAATGTACCCTGTGTGATCATGGGTCCAGTTATTACCTCCATTTAATGTTCTTAATCGCTTTTCATCCTTACCTATAACCCATCCAATATCCGGAGTGTGGAAAAAAACTGAGCGCAGATTCACCCCTGTTCCTGAATATTGTAAGTTCCAAGTTTCTCCTCCATTTGTTGTATGAGCTATTGTACCAAATTCCCCAACAACCCAACCATTGTATTCATCGACAAAATGAACCTGCCATATGCTGTAACTGCCGATAACTTGCTTTAAATTCCACGTGATTCCAGCATCAGTAGTTTTCCAGATTTGTCCGGTATATTCTGTGGTTGCAAATCCTGTAGTTTCATTTACAAAATAAATGAAAGCAAAATTTGAGGGTCCAATAACAGACGCTGTCCAAGTATTGCCTCTATTGGTTGTTTTTAATAAGATACCAGCATCACCACAGAGATATCCAACTGAATCATTTACAAAACATCCCTCTTGTAAACGGTTGTATGTGCCTCCATAAACTGATTGCCAGGTGTTGCCTCCATCGTATGATTTTTTGATTGTTCCCCCGGAGCCTGCAACAATACCCTCGTTCTGATTAAAGAAATGGACAAAGCTTATTGAATAAGTTGTGCCACTCGGCTTAGGAATCCAACTGGCGCCCTTGTTTGTTGTTTTGAGAATTACACCATTTGCACCAGTCGCCCAGGCTGTTGTTCCATCTATGGAAAAGAACGAGTATAAATTTGTGTTCACGCCGCTATACTGTTGATACCATTGTGCATTTAAGGATGTTGTCAGAAGGATTGAAAGAAAAGAGAGGCTAAAAATCAGAGATTTCATTTTGTACCCCATTTATAAAGTAAATGAATAATCTAACTAATAAATAAAATAATGAGAATAATTGCTAAAGTCAACAGATGACTAATAATATTAATTTAAATTTTAGAGTTTTTGTTCGCTGATAAGTATCTAATCATGGATACTCCAAAAATCGATTTCATCATCATTATAAATTGCAACTTGAAGTCTTTGTGAAATGCCAGAATAAAAGTGACAATTGTATACGATACGAGTGTTGCAATTGCAGAACCTATTATTCCATATAATGGGATTAATATGATATTCAGAACAACATTAACAATCATCCCGATTAAAGTTCTAAAAAAGGTAAGCTTTGTGAAGTTCTCGTTTATTAAATATTGACTGCTTGCAACATTCAGGAAGACTGCAACACCCGCCCATATGTAAATTGTTAGCACAGGAGCTGCCGAGGCAAAATCACTTCCAAATAAAACTTGTATAATTTGATCTGAAAATATTGTAACAGGAACTGCTATCCCGATTGCCAGCCAGGAAAGAAGATCGTATAATTTTTGCATTCGATTATTGTAAAATTTTTCACTGACGTTTTTTGCATTTACAATTGCCGGGAAAATAGCATTACACAAAGTAACAGGAATAAAATACCATGCTTCACACAGTCTCACCGCTGCTGAATAATATCCTACTGCTTCTTCATTCATCATATTCTTGATCATAACCTGGTCAATTCTCATGTAAATCATCACAACAACTCCTGATAATGCCAACGGCCAGGAATCTTTTAGTAATGAAGAAGCAATTTCCTTTGAATATTTCCAGTTGAATATGGACAATTTATTAAAATGATAAACTGCAACAAGTCCGATTGCTAAAGCCAGATATTCAAGTGAAGCAGCAAGAATAAAATAAATGAGCGGAGCTTTCAGAAAAATGAAAAGAATTTTTAATCCTGATGAAATTATAACCGAAGCGGATAGTGCGTACGCATTATATTTAGCTTTTACAATTCCTCTGAAGTAATACTCAATTGTGGAAAAAGATTGGAATATAAACGATCCGGAAAAAATTAAAATTAATATGGTTGTAGAAGTACTTTCACCAATGAGCAGTAATACAATTGCCGTTAAAATAATGCAGGCAACGCTTCCGGCTAATCTTAAAAAGAAGACTGTACCAATTATTTCGTCCCTCTTATTGGGATATTTTACTAATTCTCTTGTTGAAATGGATTCGAGACCAAGAGTACTTATCGCAGCAAATAACCAGGCAAAACTTATCGCATAACTATATAATCCAAAATCCTTTGGTCCAAGATATCTGACAACAAAAATTGTCACCACAAAGGAAATGCCCATTCGTAAAATTCTCTCGAAGAAGAGCCAGGAAGTATTGGTCAGATATTTCTTAAATGATTCAGAAGAAAAATCAATCTTTGTTTTTATTTTCCCTTTAGTATCATTCAACTTTTGATTTCCCCGGAAATTTTTTCCTGAAATCAATAACAATCCCAATTACCAAACCAAGTATAATTACTGAGCTAAAAATGAGAGACAGGTTTTTAGATAGCACCCAAGACTCAGGCAGATAAGTAAATTCTATTTTATGATTTCCTTCCGGGACAACAATTCCTCTGAATCCGTGATTTGCCCTATAAATTTTTGTTTCTTTACCATCGACAAGAGCTTTCCAGCCGGTGTGTACTTTTAGTAATTTATAGTCGGTTTCACCTGTCATATAAGTATCTCCGAGAAACAAAAAATTATTTCCACTTGCATAGACATCAAGCTGGATGTATTCATCTTCAAATTTTTCTATTTGAACAAAAGCAGTACTGTCCGGAGCTTCGATTGCATTTACTTCTTCATCAGTGAATGCTATAAATGCCGGATCGAACTGTGTGTTCTTTACCATATTTATAACTTCTATTCCGGATTTTTTGGCGACCTGATTTACAAAGTATGCTCTTGGTAAAGCATTTCGATTCAGATAAACAAAGGATTTATTTCCTGAGTAAACAAGCTGAAGATCGGGTGAGTTAATCTCTTTATCAAAGATAATATATTTAACATTCAGCATTCTCCAGAAAGTTGGATTAGCAGGAGAACCAAGTATATCATAATAATCTTGTATTGCACGAGGTTTTATACCGGAGTAACCGTAAATATCATACATCAAAAAGTAAGATAGATAATTCGAGTTTTGATTTAGTGAACCGATTGATCCGTCTTGTTTTAAATTCAGAACCCTGTAAATAGAATTATCACCAAGGTTTTCAATTGCTTGTATATAATCTGGTTTGTTAAAAAGCTGTTCAATGCTTGAATTGTCAGTAAAAGTTTCACCTCGATAATTAATTCTGAAAAGATCAACAACAACCAATATTGTGAGAACAATAATCATCAAATCAGCGCTAAGCTTTTTCTGCAGGAAGGCAAACGCAAGTCCGAATGTGGCAGAAGCAAAAAAGAAAGCAAAACGAATATCAGCCAGAAACATATCTCCCATATAATCGTGAATCGCCTGAAGTCTTGCACCTTTTTCAGGATCGCCAGCTGCTCTTGAAATGAACCAATCTTTAATCGGTGAACCCAGTAACAAAGTCAGAATAAAAATTCCGCCGAGGACGTAAAATGTATTTCGGATAATCTTACGAACTCGCTCATCTGGATTTTCTTTCAGAGAAATGATCTTTACTAATCCAAGTCCGGCAAGAATCGGGAAACTTAACTGCACTAGCACAAGAATCATTGAAGGGACCCTGAACTTATCAAAGAATGGGAAGTAATTGAACATTAAATCATAAACAAGCGGAAAAGTTCTTCCAAAAGAAATAAGAAGAGCAATAACTGAAAGTATCGTGAAAAATCTCACCATTGGATTTTTCCAGTTAACTACCATGGAGAAAAGTGCAAGTAAGAAAACTATTACACCCATATACATTGCAACATCTACAAAAGGCATCTGTCCAAAATAAGTATTTACCTCAACCGGCTGATTTTGCGAAAGCGGACCTTGATAGATTGATTTACCGAATCCGTAGTAAGATGGTACGATGAATGTTAAAATTTCTCCGGGAGAAAAAGACCAGTTCGTTGCGTACTGATAGAAATCTGATTCTGATTGTGCTGTTGGTCCGGTTTCCCTTTCAATGATGCTTTCAGTTCCTCTCGTAGAAAAAGGTGTGTATTCATAAACTTGTGTTAGATTATCCGATTGAATCATCAAACCAACAGCAACTGCTAACACGAAAACAAAAACGGATTTTACAAGTTGCATGCGTAAAAGTGTATCTTTCAATTTCAATGAGCGGAAGAAAAAGTAAATGAAGTAAATCATCACAGCAAAAAAGATGTAAAAAATTATCTGAACGTGCCATCCAAGAAACATCACATCCATAAAAAATATTAGAAGAAAGACTTCAAGCCACTTAATTCGTTTTTGGAAATTGAAAAGCAAAAGAAACAAAACAGGAAAGACCCATATTGATGTCAACTTGGTAACATGACCTATGAACAAAAATACAATCAAGCCAGTACTGAATGATGTTGCCAACCCAACGAACAAACTGGCAAGCCTATTTCTAGTCTGCAAATAAAAGAACATAAACATTGTGTATGCAAGTGCAAGCAAATAGAAAGTCCATCGTACATAATCACTAGCATTAAACACAGTTACAAATATGTCTTTAAAAAAATCTCTGGTTTTGACAATTGCTTGATAAACAAGATTGAATGCTTTCTCATCCACCCTAATTGCATAGGCTGGAATTCCTCCAAAGCTATATGGAAACCACAATGTATAACTTTCTTCTGAGTGATTATCTACATATGGCTGAGTGCTCTCCATAGTAATTATATCACCCGATTGGAAAGTCTTCCCTCCGAAGTAGAGTGGTGAAAAGAAAAACAGGAATAATGCTAGTATTACTAATACAAATAGAAGGACGTGATATTTCTCGGGGATGTATTTACTTAGACTAAATGTTGAAAGAAATGTTTGTTTTTCTTGTTTCGTTGGTTTGACAACCTTACTGATTTTTTTTGTTGACATAATTATCCAGAGTTTTATTCTTTTTTAGCAATAAAATTTATTCCTGAACCAATTTTGTTCTTTGACGCAAAATCAAGGTTCATCAATATTAATGTAAAAGGAAATGTTAACAGATAATATAAAGGTAAAATTAAAAGAAACAGTTTAGAAATGTTGAGTAAAACCATCGGATATTTTATTCCAAGCCGCCACGCTTTGTCTCCCCAGAAACCATATGTGTATCTGCATTTGTAAGTTGAAAAACCGAGTGGGTGAAGCTTGCTTTCTAAATCTTCCTTCGAATAACCATCTCTTGCATGTTCACCAATAAAACTTTCTTCTTCATCTTCATGAACATCGCTTCCTCCATAAATTGAGGGAGAATTAATCAACAGATAGCCTCCGGATTTTAATGCTGAGAAAAAATTATTAAAAACTGTAGTATCGTCAGCAATATGCTCCATAACATCGACACAGACAATTAAATCAAATTTTGTTTGATGAGTGATTTTCAATAAATCCTCAACAGCAAAGAAAACGCCGGCAATTTTTTTTTGTTTGAAAAATTCTCTGCAATCATTAATCCAGTCTTCCTTTACATCAACAGAGAATATTTTGCATGGCTTTAGTTTATTTGCCATAAAATATGTGTATTGCCCGAAGCCCGAACCTGCATCATAAATATCAATATTTACATTACCAAACTTTCCTCTAAGCTCCTTCAATTCCCTTCTTACATACCAGGAACGAAGAAACATTAAATCTAGAGTTTTATAGAAAACTATTCTGAGAAATGGAAACTTTCGGATGGTATTAGCAAATATGTTCTTTATTGGGTCGTAGTACATTTCAAAGTTGGAAGATGGAAAATGTGAAATGGAAGATTTTCTTTACCCTCATTCAATAATTTTATCAAATTATTAATAAAGTAATTTCAAATAGGTTTTAGGATTCATTTTTAAACTTACAGTTCATTAAACATCACACATCTTCCATCAACCATATCACATTCTAACTTTTGTCCTTAATGACGTATTCTCTATCATCCATAGAATTGTGGACGATCACTTCACCTAAAAGTCCCACAGCAAATAACTGCACACCGACTATAATTAAAAGCATACCGAGAAAAATCATCGGTCGGTTACTTAATGGATGTCCCTGAATCCACAAGACCGTCAAATAACCAAGTATGATAAAACCGATCAGGAAAGCAATTGCTCCAAAAAATCCGAAGAAATGCAATGGACGTTTGATGTATCGCGTAACAAAAGTTACGGTCAGCAAATCAATAAATCCTTTAAAGAAACGTGAGATCCCAAATTTTGTTTTTCCATATCTGCGCGGATGATGCATTACAGGAATTTCTGTGATTGAATATCCCTGCCATTTTGCAAGTACCGGAATGTACCTATGCAGTTCTCCATAGACTTTTACGTTTTCAACTACTTCTTTTCTGTAAGCTTTGAGTCCACAATTGAAATCGTGAATTTTAATTCCACTGATTAAGCGAGTAACATAGTTGAAAAATTTTGATGATATCTTTTTAATAAAAGGATCTTGACGTTTTTTCTTCCATCCCGAACATAAGTCAAATCCTTCCTCCAATTTTTTAAGAAGGTTTTGTATTTCCTGCGGATCATCCTGCAAATCAGCATCCATAGTCACAACTACATCTCCAGTTGCTGCTTTAAATCCAACTTGAAGTGCTGCAGATTTACCATAATTTTTTCTGAAACTTAAATATTTAAATCTGTTATCAGTCTTCACAATCTCTTTCAGTTTTTGCAGAGACGAATCAGTACTACCATCGTCAATCAAAATTACTTCATAGTTGGTGCTAAGTCGATAAATAGCTTTTCTGATATCGTTACATAAGGGGATTATAGATTCTTCTTCATTGAAGAGAGGGATTACTATGGAAATCTTTTTAAATGATGATTTTACGCGTTCAGCTTGTGGTGTTTGATTTGGTCTGTGATGATATCGCTTTCTTCGATTGTAATATCGTTTATATCCGACGGATTGCTGTTTTTGGGATTCCTGCCTACTTTCCTTTTCTTCCACTTGGTATGTCTTCTTTTTGGATAATTTTAATTGTTCGAAAACGTTTAATTTTCGACATTTTACACTGGTTCAAAGTTAATTCAATCCTGATTGAAATACAATTTTATAATATTCCATCAACTATCTTGAGCATAGTCACAGTCAGCCTACTTTAGAATGGTTAATCTTGACTTTTTTGTATAGATAGTGTAAGTTTGAACCCGGAAAAGATATGCTTTGTTAAAAGAAAAAAGAATTTATAAGGAAATAAATGAGTTCAACTGAAGTTAATAAAATTGAAGAATTAGCGAATAAGGAGTACAAGTACGGATTTGTAACAGATATCGAGACCGATTCTTTACCAAAAGGGTTGAACGAAGATATCATTCGTCAACTCTCTGCCAAAAAAAATGAACCGGAGTTTATGCTCGAATGGCGTTTAAAAGCGTTCCGATATTGGCAGACAATGAAAGAACCACACTGGGCTAATGTAAAATATCCTCCTGTTGACTACCAGGATTTATCATACTATTCTGCCCCAAAAAAGAAACCAACTTTAAAAAGTCTGGATGAAGTTGATCCCGAACTACTCGCAGTTTATGAGAAGCTTGGTATATCTCTCGATGAACAGAAAAGATTAACCGGCGTGGCAGTTGACGCGGTTTTTGATAGTGTTTCAGTAGCAACAACTTTTAAAGATAAGTTGAATGAACTTGGAATAATTTTTTGTTCTTTCTCAGAAGCAGTTCAAAATCATCCTGAACTGGTTAAAAAATATTTGGGAAGTGTTGTTCCTTACACAGATAATTTTTATGCAGCATTAAACTCAGCAGTGTTTAGTGATGGTTCATTTGCCTACATACCAAAAGGCGTTCGTTGTCCGATGGAGCTTTCAACTTATTTCAGAATTAATGCTGCAAATACGGGACAGTTTGAGCGTACTTTGATTATTGCAGATGAAGGCTCTTACGTCAGTTATCTCGAGGGATGTACTGCACCTGTAAGAGATGAAAATCAATTACATGCAGCAGTAGTTGAATTGATCGCCCTCGACAATGCAAAAGTAAAATATTCAACTGTACAGAATTGGTATCCCGGCGATAAGGAAGGTAAAGGTGGTATTTACAATTTTGTTACTAAGCGTGGTGCTTGCCGAGGTGTTAATTCTAAAATCTCGTGGACTCAGGTTGAAACCGGTTCAGCAATAACCTGGAAATATCCGAGCTGCATATTACAGGGTGATAACTCAATTGGGGAATTTTATTCCGTCGCTTTAACAAACAACCGTCAGCAGGCAGACACAGGAACAAAGATGATTCATCTTGGAAAAAACACAAGAAGTACGATTATATCAAAAGGTATTTCTGCCGGACAAAGCCAGAACAGCTACCGTGGTTTGGTGAAGGTTGCGAAGAAAGCTGAGAACGCTCGTAACTTTTCTCAGTGCGATTCGCTATTGCTCGGTGATAAATGCGGCGCACACACTTTCCCGTATCTTGAAATAAATAATCCCGGTGCAAAAGTAGAACACGAAGCGACCACTTCAAAGATTGGTGAAGATCAAATCTTTTATCTCAATCAAAGAGGAATTTCTACGGAAGATGCAATTGGATTAATTGTAAATGGGTATTGTAAGGAAGTGCTCGCAGAACTTCCAATGGAGTTTGCAGTCGAAGCAACAAAATTGTTGAGTGTTAGTTTAGAAGGTAGTGTCGGATAATCAAAAGTTTAAATTAAAAGAAAGAAAATAAAACAATGTTAGAAATAAAAAATTTACACGCAGGCATAGAAGGCAATGAAATTCTGAAGGGAATTGATCTGAAAGTAAATGCCGGAGAAGTTCACGCAATAATGGGACCAAACGGATCGGGCAAAAGCACGCTCGCACAGGTTCTTGCAGGTAGAGAAGGTTACGAAGTTACTCAAGGTAAAGTTTCATATAACGGAAAAAATCTTCTCGAATTAGCTCCTGAAGACAGAGCTCGTGAAGGAGTTTTTCTTGCATTCCAGTATCCGGTTGAAATTCCCGGCGTCTCTAATACTAATCTTCTTAAAACAGCATTGAACGAAATCAGAAAATATCGAGGTGAGGAAGAACTTGATACTTTAGAATTTCTTGCTCTAATAAAAGAAAAAATGAAACTTGTTGAGCTCGATCAGAAGTTTTTAAGCAGAGCTGTTAATGAAGGTTTTTCCGGTGGTGAGAAAAAGCGAAATGAAATTTTTCAAATGGCTGTGCTTCAACCAAGGCTTTCAATACTTGATGAAACAGATTCCGGACTCGATATCGATGCATTAAAAATTGTGGCAAACGGAGTAAACAAACTTCGTTCAAAAGATAACGCAACAATTCTTGTAACTCACTATCAGCGTTTACTTAATTATATAGTTCCGGATTTTGTTCACGTTCTCTATCAAGGAAAAATTGTTAAGTCTGGTGGGAAAGAATTAGCCCTCGAGCTTGAAGAGAGAGGATATGATTGGGTGAAAAACGGTAAACTTGAAGAAGTGGTAAGTAAATAATGGACAAAACAGTTGACATAAAAGATTGGTATCTCTCGAACTTTGGCGAGCTTGAGAAAAGATTAAACGGCGGAAAAGAAAATCCAATTCATCAAAAAAGAAAAGAAGCACTTTCAAATTTTAGTAAATTGGATTTTCCCACACCCAAAGATGAGGAATGGAAATATACGAGCATCGCACCGTTACTTAATTACAATTTCGTTCCAACTTACGAGAGGAAAGTTATTTCCAAAGACGTCATCAAATCTTTATTGTTTGATGAGATGGATCATAGCTTGATAGTTTTCATCAATGGGAGATTTTCTCCTGAGTACAGCGATTTATTGAATCTCCCAAAAGGTGTAACTGTCGGAAGTATTGCAGATGAAATCAAAAAGAAAAATGAAATCCTCCTAAAACATTATGGTAAATATGCCGATCATAGAAATCACATTTTCACTGCATTAAGTACAGCTTTTACAGATGATGGTGCGTTCATTTTCGTCCCTTCAGGAAAGATTATTGAAGAACCGATTCACATAATTTTCATAACTGATTCAGGAAATGAAAAAATATTGACTCAGCCGAGAAATCTTTTTGTGGCTGAGAAAAATTCTCAGGTAACAATAATTGAACATTATGTTGGTAAAAATGATCAAATCTATTTTACAAATGCTGTTACGGAGATCGTCGCAGAAGAAAATGCTGTCGTTGATCATATTAAACTCCAGGAAGAAAGTAAGAAGGCTTTTCATATTGCAAGAATGGAAGTTGATCAGGAAAGAAGCAGCCACTTTAGTTCGCATTTGATTTCAACAGGTGCAGATCTTACTCGGAATGATTTCAATGCTAAGTTCAATGATGAAGGTGGCGAGTGTACGCTGAATGGTTTGTATATGATTGATGAAACTCAACTCTTTGATGCACATACATTAATGGATCATGCAAAACCGCATTGCAACAGCCACGAGCATTACAAAGGTATTCTTGACCATAAATCACGTGGAGTTTTTAACGGTAAAATTATAGTCAGACAGGATGCACAAAAGACGAATGCATTCCAGGAAAACAATAGTATTCTTTTATCAAATGAAGCACTTGTGAATACAAAACCACAGCTGGAAATATTTGCTGATGATGTGAAATGTTCCCACGGCGCAACAATCGGTCAAATGGATGATGATGCTAAATTTTATTTGAAGTCAAGAGGCATTGGTGAAGAAGCAAGTAAAAGTATCCTGTTGCATGCATTTGCAAGCGATGTAATAACTTCAATAAAAATTGAATCAATTCGAAATTATATCGAAAAAATTATAACAGAAAAATTCAATCAATAGAGAATTAAATGAAAGCCGAAACTGAAACGGCCATACCTGTTTCAAAAAATATTTATGATGTGCACAGGATTCGTGAAGACTTTCCAATTTTAAGTAAAAAAGTTCACGACAAGGATCTCGTTTATTTAGATAATGCAGCGACGACTCAAAAACCAATTTACGTAATAGATAAGGTTAATAAATATTACACAACGATGAATGCAAATATCCATCGCGGTGTTCATGCACTCAGTCAGGAAGCAACAGAAGCATTTGAAGGTGCGCGAATTCAGATTAAGCAATTCATAAATGCTTTGGGAAAAAACCAGGTTATCTTCACACGCGGAACGACAGAAGCGATTAATCTGGTTGCAAGTTCTTATGGAAGAAAAAATATCAGGGAAGGTGATGAGATAATTATTTCTCACATGGAACATCATTCGAATATTGTTCCGTGGCAGCTTCTCTGTAAAGAGAAAAATGCAAGGCTGCGAGTAATACCTGTCAACGATGATGGCGAATTGATTCTTGAAGAATTCGAAAAGATGGTAAATCAGAAAACAAAATTTATATCTGTTGTCTATGTTTCGAATTCACTTGGAACAATTAATCCTGTAAAAAGAATAGTTGAATACGCTCACCAGTTTAATATTCCGGTTTTAGTTGATGCAGCACAAGCAGTTAATCATTTAAAAGTTGATGTTCAGGAACTTGATTGTGATTTCCTTGCTTTCTCCGGTCACAAAATTTATGGCCCGACAGGTATTGGTGCACTTTATGGTAAAGTTGAACTGCTGGAATCGATGTCACCATATCAGGGCGGAGGTGATATGATCTCAAAAGTTACTTTTGAAGAAACGACTTACAATGAACTACCCCACAAGTTTGAAGCTGGCACTCCGGATATTGCTGGTGCGATTGGTCTTGGAGCTGCAATTGAATATGTCAACAAAGTTGGAATTGAAAATATTAAAGAACACGAACAGAGTTTGTTGGATTACGCAACAAGGCAAATTGCTGAAGTACCTGGACTAAGAATAATCGGTACTGCAAAAGAGAAAACAAGTGTACTCTCTTTCGTGCTTGAAAATATTCATCCTCATGATATAGGAACATTTTTAGATTTTGAAGGTGTTGCAATTAGAACAGGACACCATTGCACTCAACCATTGATGAAGAGATTTAATATTCCGGCAACATCACGTGCATCTTTTGGAATGTATAATACAAAAGAAGAAGTCGATGTATTAGTCAACGGACTTAAAAAAATAATTGAGGTTTTCGGATGAACCAGGAATTAAGAGAACTGTACCAGCAGGTTATTCTTGATCATAACAAAAGTCCAAGAAATTTCCGGAAGATGGAAAACGCAACAAAGTTTGCTGAAGGATATAATCCACTTTGCGGTGATCACATTGATGTTTTTTTATTAATTGAAGATGGAATAGTAAAAGACGTTTCATTCAAAGGTGAAGGATGTGCAATATCAAAAGCCTCAGCATCTCTGATGACTTCGATATTAAAAGGCAAAACAGTGGCAGAAGCTGAGAAACTTTTTGAAAAATTTCACGACCTCGTTACTGGGAAGCTAGGGGAAAATCCTGATATAGATGAGTTAGGAAAGCTTGCTGTATTTGCAGGAGTTCAGGAATTTCCTGTGCGAGTAAAGTGTGCTTCACTTGCTTGGCATACGATGATAAATGCATTGCATAATAAAGATGAAAAGGTAACCACTGAAGAAGAGTAAGATTAAGAGTATGAGTAAGAAACTATGGCAGAATTAAACAAACAACAGCTTGAAGAAAAAATTATTCAGACGTTAAAAACGTGCTACGATCCGGAAATACCTGTTGATATTTTTGAGCTCGGATTGATATATGAAATTGCAATTGATGATGATTCTAATGTAAAAATTAAAATGACTCTGACATCGCCGGCCTGTCCTGTTGCAGGTTCACTTCCGCCGGAAGTTGAAGCTAAAGTAAAATCGATTCCTGAAGTGAATGACGCTAAGGTTGAAATTGTTTGGAGTCCACCATGGGATAAAGACATGATGTCGGAAGTAGCAAAAGTTGAATTGGGGTTTATGTGATAACCCCAATTATCATTCCGTGCAAGCGAAGCGCGACAAGGAATCTTAAGATTAAATTATAAATAAAAGACCCTGAAATAAATTCAGGGTAAATCAAAAAAGGAGTAAAAAATGTTCAATATAAGTTCAAGACCACCAATGTATGATCAGAATGCAGTTCAGCCCATGAGAGATGAACTAGTGGCTGTCGGATTCAAAGAACTATTAACACCAAAAGAAGTCGAAGATGCAATTAAAGTTAATAATAATGAATCCGTATTTGTTTTGATAAACTCTGTTTGTGGATGTGCAGCAGGAAGTGCAAGACCGGGAATTTCACTTGCATTACAAAATGAAATTATACCAGATAAACTTTATACAGTATTTGCAGGTCAGGAAAGAGATGCGGTTGATAAGACAAGAGAATTAGTTGGAAATGTTCCTCCATCATCTCCGAGTGCTGCATTATTTAAGAATGGACAGTTAGTTCACTTTATGCACCGATATGAAATTGAAGGTAGTATGCCGCAGCAGATCTCCGAATACTGGAGAGAAATTTTTAATGAGCACTGTTCAAGACAGGGTCCGTCCATTCCTGCTGAGCATTTTGCAAAAGTTATGTACGCAAAGCAGTGTGGTTCAAAGATACCTTTGTACCAAGGATAATAGCATTGTCATTCCGAGCGAAGCGAAGGAATCTCTAATTTAATTCGACCAACTTAGATTGCTTCGTCGTCCTAACGGACTCCTCGCAATGACATAAGGGAAGTTTATGAAATTTAGTACACAAGAAGAATATGGTTTAAGACTTTTATTGAGAATTGCTAAAAGCGATTCTCCTAATGGTCTTACTATTCCTGAGCTAAGCACAGTTGAAGGACTTTCATCGGCAAACACCGCAAAAATATTAAGAGCATTACGTCTTGCAGGTTTTGTTGATAGTGCAAGAGGTCAAACTGGTGGGTATAAGTTAAATCAACCGGCTGATAAAATTTTAATCAGCGATGTACTTACAGCTTTGGGTGGAAAATTATACGAATCTAATTTCTGCGATCTTCATGCCGGAATGGAAAACATTTGCACGAACTCTATTGACTGCAGTATCCGCTCTGTTTGGAAAACGATTCAGAATGTTCTTGATAGTGTACTAAGTAAATTTACTCTTCAGGATCTTCTTGGAAAAGAAGAAGAAGTTGAAACACTTGTCTCCTCCATTGCAATTGAGATGGAAGCAAAGTTTAATAAAAACTAACTGAACTTATTCCCAACCACTGCTCGGAACATTATACCCTTCAGCTTTCAGACTATCGTAAGATTTATAAATCGTAATTTCAACTTCGTTGGTATTATGATAACCTTTCGAGCTGACCTTTACACCCTGAACTTCCTTACTTACTTTTACTGAAGCATATAATTTATCCTCCCCGATCAAATCGTTTTCAAGTGATGCTTTCTTCCCTGGAATATTTGATAGTGCCCAGTAAATTCCTTTTTTAGCATTTTGATATGCAAGATTCATATCATCTTCAGTTTTAGATTGAGCTAAAAGGTTGGATATCCCCAGGAATCCAAATATTAATACTAATATAAGGTAGTGCTTCATAGTTTCCTCTTTTTTGAAATGAATTTTAATTATTACGAATTTCATTATCAAGCCTTCATTTTTGGTGATAAATCGCACAAATGGAAACTATTACTTGACAAACCAGTTTCCATTAATTATTTTAGAAACTAAAAAAACGATAATAGTTTCCAAGAGGAATAATGGAAGACCAAAATAAAATAATCGAACATACAGAAGAAAAATTCTTCAGAGACGGTTTTTACAAAACCACAATGGATGAAATAGCCTTCGAACTCCGGATCAGCAAGAAGACGATTTACAAATTTTTCCCTTCAAAAGATGAACTGGTGAAAGCAATTGCAAAGTACTTTATGAACAGATTGAAGAATACTATTCTACCTGCATTAAATTCGGATAAGAATGCAATCGAAAAGCTTGGCGACCTGATTAATATACTTGCAAAAGTTTCTGAAAAAATTTCTGCTGCACGCATGGAAGAACTTAAGAGACACTATCCGGCTTTGTGGAATGAAATTGATAATTTCAGAACTGAAATAATGTTTGGAAACATCACTAAAGTAATTGATCAGGGAAAGAAAGAAGGACTTTTTGTTGATCATCCGACTAACATCATTATGAATGTTCTTGTGGCTTCAGTAAGATCAATTGTTAATCCTGATTTCATTATGAACAATAACTATTCAATCATTGAAGCAGCGAGATATGCTTTCAGAATTGTGATCAGCGGGATACTCACCGATAAAGGCAAAAAAGAATTTAATAAATCATTCAATAAGGTATTACAATGAAAAGTCTAATAATACTTGCATCAATAGCACTGCTTGCACTGACTTCAGGTTGTGGCAATAACGGACAGCGCGATTCAATTGAAGCTTCAGGCACGATCGAATCAACAGACGTAGTTATCAGCTCGAAAACCTCAGGCGAAATTTTAAAATTTAATTTCAATGAAGGTGAAAGAGTCTCTGCAAATGATACAATACTCATCATAGATCATGAGCTTCTCAATATTCAACTTCAGCAATCTAATGCTTTAAGAGATGCAGCAGAAGCTCAACTAAATCTGATGCTAGCAGGCGCACGAAAAGAGGATATTATCCAGGCAGAAGAGAACCTCAAACAAGCAGAAGTAAATTTCAAACTTGCTGAAAAAGATAAAAACCGTATGCAGAGTTTGTATGAATCCCGATCAATAACTCAAAAGCAGTATGATGATGCTGTTGCAAGATATGAGCTAATGAATGCACAATTTAAAGCAGCACAGGAAAATTATTCCAAAGTAAAAAAGATTTTCAGACCGGAAGAGATTGACCAGGCAAAAGCAAATTTGAACAAGGCAATCGCCGGAGTCGAGCTTCTAAAGAAAAATATCCGTGATTGTTACGTCATGTCCCCTATCGATGGTTTCATTGTAAAAACTTTTGTTGAAAAAGGAGAAACCGTTAGTCCGATGTCTTCGCTTTTCAAAGTATCAGATCTTGAGGCAATCGAACTTGAAATTTATGTTTCCGAAGAAGAGCTCGGTTACATCAAATTAGGGCAAAAAGCTGAAATTTCAGTCGACACTTTTAAAGATAAAATCTTCGAAGGAAAGGTAACCTACATCTCCCCCGAAGCAGAATTCACTCCAAAAAATATTCAGACAAAAGATGAAAGAACAAAGCTGGTTTTTGCAGTAAAAATATCAATACCTAACAAAAATTATGAACTTAAATCCGGGATGCCGGCGGATGCAGTGATAAAATTGTAACAACAAGATGAATGATGTAATTAAAATATTAAACCTTAAGAAAAACTTTGGAACTATCGAAGCCGTGAATAACATTACTTTTTCGATTGAAAAAGGTGAAATGTTTGGACTCGTTGGACCCGACGGTGCCGGAAAGACGACTACTATCAGGATGTTAACAGGATTGATCAAACCTGACTCCGGTAATGCTGAAGTGCTTGGATATGATCTTAAAACTCAGAAGAATAAAATTAAGGATGAGATCGGTTACCTTTCACAGAAGTTTTCTCTGTACGGTGATCTAACAATTGATGAAAATATAGAGTTCTTTGCGGACATTCACGGAGTTAAAAATTTTGAGGAAAGAAGAAATGAGCTTCTCGAGTTTACCAGACTAACTCCTTTCCGCGATCGGCTTGCTGAAAAGCTTTCCGGGGGAATGAAACAGAAGCTGGCTCTTGCCTGCACGCTTATTCACAAACCAAAAATAATTTTCCTCGATGAACCAACTACAGGTGTCGATCCCGTTTCAAGAAGAGATTTCTGGAAAATACTTTCTAATCTGCTCAAAGAGGAGATTACAATTTTTATGACTACTCCATACCTCGACGAAGCAGAAAGATGCAACAATGTTGCATTAATGAATAACGGGAAAATAATCAGCTGGGATACACCCAAAAATGTAAAAGCTTCTCTGAATGAAGAAGTTGTGGAAATTGTCTGCTCGCCTATCAGGGATGCTTATAAACTCATAACGGTAAATACAGATTACGAAGTTCAGATGTACGGCGACAGATTGAATGTAGCATTAAAAAGTTATGATGTTCAATATCCCGGCTTAAAAAAACTTTTAACCGACAATAATGTTCAAATAATCGATCACAGAATTATACCGGCGTCTCTTGAAAATGTATTTATTCATTTGATAAGTAAAGAGTCATTGATAAAAAAAGATTTTTAAAGGACTTCACTATGAAAAAAATAATTTTAATGAGCTTGATTTTAATTTCAGGATTGTATTCACAGACTCAAAAACTAACTTTGCAGCAAAGTATTGAAGTAGGTCTAAAGAATAGCAGACATATTAAAATCTCTGAATCTGTTTTGAAGAGTTCTGATGCAAGGGTCACTGAATACACATCGCAAATGTTTCCGAAACTTAGCTTAAGTGCAGCATACAATTATCTGAACCTGAACGATCCGGATCAGTTAAAGCTAGGACAAATGCCCACGCAGATAAAAAATCCTTTTTATCTTTATGGAATGCAGCTATCAATCCAGCAGCCAATATTTACGGGATTCCAGTTATCCTCATTACGCAGCTCGGCGGAAAACAATTTTGAAGCTGCCAATCACGAACATCAAAAAAATATCAACAATAAAGCTCTCGAAATTCATAATTCTTTCTGGAATTTATTCAAAGCTCAAAAGCAGGTGGATTTAAGTGAAGAGTACTTGCGCTCACTCGATGAAGAGTTAAGAATAACAAAAAACTTTATGGACAATGGACTGGTTACAACAAACGATTACCTGAAGCTGCAGCTTCAATCATCAAACACAATGCTGCAATTAATAGATGCAAAAAATAATTTATCATTAGCAAAAGCAAACTTTAACAAATCACTTGGTTTGCCTCTTAACGATTCAACTGATATCGAGACAAATTTTATTTTAATCCAGGTACAAGAAGTTAACTATGACGAATTTCTTTTCGAAGCAATGGCTAACAGAGAAGAACTTAAATCATTTGAATATAAAATTAAATCATCAGAGGACAGAATAACAGCCGCAAACTCAAACTGGTGGCCAAAGCTTTATGCAGGAGGAAATTTCTATTTATATAATGTGAATGCAGAAACTTTTTCAATTGATAATGAAAAACTTCAACTCTGGTCTGTTGGATTATCTCTTAACTGGGATTTGTGGGACTGGGGTTATACTTCTTCAAAATCTGAGCAGGCAGAACAAGAAATGCTGCAAAATAAAGAGTCATTCGAGCTATTGAAAGAACAAATTGAAATCGAAGTCTACAACGCTTACCTGGTGGTGAACAGTCAATCAGAAAAAATTACAGTGAGTAAGTTAGCTGTTGAATCTGCCGAAGAAAATTTCAGAATTACAAAAGACAAGTACGATAACCAGCTGGCAACAACAAGCGATCTGATAGATGCAGAAACCGAATTGCTCAATTCTAAATCAAAACTTACAATTTCACAGGCTGATTATGAACTTGCAAAAGCGAGATTGAATTTAGCTGTTGGAAGAAAGATCTATTGAGGACTCAGGAATAGCAGAATTGAACCGCATCGAAGTAAATAATCTCACAAAAAAATTCGGAAGCTTTACCGCAGTTGATAATGTATCCTTCAATGTAAAGCAGGGCGAAATCTTCGGATTTCTCGGTGCAAACGGTGCGGGAAAATCGACTACAATCAGAATGCTCACTGGAATTCTTGAACCTACATCAGGCGATGCACTTGTCGGCGGATATAGCATAATGAAAGAGCCAGACAAAGTAAAAACACAAATCGGATATATGTCACAGAAGTTCTCACTCTACAATGATCTTACAGTTGAAGAAAATATTAGATTCTTCGCGGGAGTTTATGGTCTTGCTGGTAAAAAGTATGAAGAGCGAAAAAAGTGGGCTTTAAAAGTTGCAAATCTCGAAGGCAAAGAAAAATTAATTACCGGCTCACTACCGGGAGGAATTAAACAAAGACTTGCGCTTGGCACTGCAGTAATACACGAACCCAAAATAGTTTTTTTAGATGAACCGACAAGCGGTGTTGATCCTATTTCAAGAAGAAATTTCTGGGATCTTATAAACGACCTCTCTGCCGCTGGAATTACAATTCTTGTCACTACTCACTATCTCGATGAAGCTGAATTCTGCAACGATATCATTCTTATTAATGCTGGTAAATTGATAGCACAGGGAAATGCAAAGCAGCTAAAAACCAATTACATAAAGCATACAATTTTTGAAATTGAATCGGACAGAGTTGTTGATAGTATGGAAATCCTCGAAAAGGAAGATTGGGTTGGTGAAATATCAATTTTCGGAAACTATCTCCACATCATACTTAATGACAACTCAAAAGGTGAAGCTGACATCAGAGAAATTCTAACAAACAGAAACTCTATAGCAGTGCACAGAATTGACAAAATCGTTCCAACATTGGAAGATGTATTCATCCATCTTCTGGAAAAGGACAAAGCGAATGCTAAATAGGATTTATGCAATAGCAAAAAAAGAATTCCGGCAGTTGAAGCGAGACAAGAGATTAATGTTTGTTATCTTCTTCTTCCCAGTTATGCTGCTTGTAATGTTCGGTTATGCAGTAAACTTTGATGTAAAGCATGTAAAGATCGCGGTTTATGATCAGGAAAAATCTCAGTTGAGCAGAGACTTTGTCAATTCTTTGCTGCAATCAGAATACTTTGATCTCGTTGATATGGTAAGCAGTGAAAAAGAAATCAACAGATATCTCGATGATAAACTTGCACAATGTGTAATCGTAATTCCAAATGATTTATCCGAGCAGATTTACTCAAGTCGTGAAGTAAAAATACAATATCTGATTGATGGTGTTGATGGTAACACCGCAAACATTATAACTAACTATGCCAATCTTGCAACACTAATATTCAATCAAAAATTTTCCAATCAAGTACTCGCAGTAAAAGGAATTAAGCAATACGAACCAATAAAATTTGATCCGCAGTTCTGGTTTAATCCTGAATTAAAAACATCAAAGTTTCTTGTGCCGGGGTTGATTGCTATGATTCTGATTGTAACTGCTGTAATCACAGTTGCACTTTCTCTGGTTAGAGAGAAAGAAAGAGGTACTATTGAACAAATTAATGTCTCGCCATTAAGTTCGCTGGAACTGATTCTTGGTAAATCACTTCCTTTTGTTTTACTGGCTTTGATCAATGCAGGAATAATTCTCATCGCAAGTTATTTTCTTTTTGGTTCAGAAGTGAAAGGAAGTCTGTTATTGCTTTTCATTACAACTCTTATCTTTTTGATTGCATCAACAAGTATGGGAATATTTATCTCGGTTGTTTCAGATTCACAGCAGGTTGCTTTTACACTTGCAACGTTTATCTCTCTGCTGCCTTCGCTTATTCTTTCTGGCTTTATTTTCCCGATTGAAAGTATGCCCGAGATAATTCAAATAATTACTAATGTTACTCCTGTAAAGTTCTTCCTCAAAATTTTAAGGGCAATAATGCTTCGCGGAGTTGGTATCGAAACTTTCTGGGATCAAATAGTATATCTTTTGATTTTTACTACAATTTTGATTCTACTCGGAACGATAATTAACAAAAGAAAGACGGAGAAAGCATGATGAAAATAAGACGCTTAATAATAAACTCATATAGCCGATTGAATGGTGAATGATTGAATGATTTAAAATTTAAGAATATAGTATGAACACAATAATAAAATTTATAGCAAAAGAATTTCAGCAGTTCAGAAGAGATCCGAAGATGTTCGGAATAATTCTGATTGCACCTGTTATTCAATTATTGTTTTTAGGATATGCAGTCAATCTTGATGTTGAAAATGTAAAAATGGTCGTGTTTGACCAGGACAGAACATCAACCAGCAGAGAATTCGTCAACAGATTTACAAGCTCCGGATATTTTGAAGTTGTTGATAACGTCAGCAGTTACAAAGAACTAGAAAACAAAGTAGACTATGCCGAAGCAATTTTAGGTTTGGTCATTTCACAGGATTTTGAAAAAAATATTGCAAGAAGACAGCCAGCAGCGCTTCAGGCAATATTTGAAGGCTCGGATGGAAACCAGGCATCAATATCTGCGGGATATGTGCAATCAATTGTTGCTCAATATTCAAAAAATATTCTTATCGATTACGTTAATAGAAACGGGAAGAAAATTTCACCAGCAGGTAACCTTTCTGCTGAAATAAGAGTATGGTATAATCCTGAAATGAAGACAAGAAACTATATGGTTCCCGGCATTGTTGGGTTGCTTGTTAGTCTCGTAACTCTGGTTTTGACTTCGCTAGCGGTCGTCAAAGAAAAAGAAATCGGAACGATGGAGCAGCTGATTGTAACTCCTATCAAACCATATCAATTAATTGCCGGCAAGTTGATTCCATTTACAATACTTGGTTTGGTTTCAGTAATCATTGTGCTTGGAGCAATGAGAGTTATCTTTGCTATACCTGTAAAAGGAAGTGAATTATTTTTGTTACTATCAGCTTTTTTTTACATACTTTCAACACTTGGAATAGGATTGTTCATCTCAACAATTTCAAAAACACAGCAGCAGGCAATGATGATTGCAATCTTTGCAGTAATGATGCCGATGATATTCTTATCGGGTTTTGCATTTCCGATTGAGAATATGCCAAAGATCATTCAGTACATCTCGTATATCATCCCATTAAAATATTTTAATATTATTATAAGAGGTGTAATACTGAAAGGTTTGGGTTTTGCAGATTTGTGGTTTAACACTGTGGTGTTATTCTTAATGGGTGTTACAATTTTATTTTTAAGTTCGAGAAGATTTAAGAGTAGGTTAGAGTAATAAACTTACTAATCATTTCCTTCCACAATCTTTATTTCCTCTTCCGTTAAACCATAAAGTTGGTAAACTAGTTCGTCTATCTGCTTATCGAGTGTTTCGCATTTGCGCTCTAAATAATTTTTGTCTCCTTCTGTTCTGGCTTGCTGCAACTGCTTCTTTGCGGTGAGGACTTGATAAACAACTATGAACAGCACTAAAAAAATATTATCGATAACCTAAAATATTATTATAAATATCCCTAGCTTTTCAGTACTGAATAGCAAGTCCATTTACTTTTTTTCTTTAGTTTATAATTGCCTCTATCAACCTATCCCCTATTGCTTTTTACAAATAAATTCTTAATGTTCAGTAAGAGTAAATAATTGTTAAGTTTATTTTGATAAAACCAATTAACTGAAATAAACAAAAAAAATTATTCAATACGCCAAGGGAGGCTCAAAATGAAAAAGACAGTTGTCGCAATTTTTTTATTTCTTCTCTCCATAAACAGTTACACTCAAAACAAACCAGATGGATTTGCAGTTAAAACCTCATTTCCTGAAAATCCAATCGTGTCAATCAAGAATGATGTATACAATCCTGATGTAGCATCACTTGAAAAAAAATATTCTCCGGGGCAGAACACAAAATCCGAAGAGACTTCTTTATTTAAAAGTAATTTTGATGTGGATGCATTTCAGACCTTAATAGAAAGTGGAAACGAGCAATACCTTAGCCATTGTGTTGTAACAGAAAGAACCGGCAGCACAGCAGGCACTATCTGGGTAGTCGTTGGAATTAGATCGAGCAATGCTGGTGAAGATAGAATTGGAGTATTTAAAACCGGGATAAACGGGTGGATTTTACAAACAAGCATTTTTACTCAACGATATTTGGATTACTCTATTGATGCGGAGTTAATAGAAACTACTAGTGGCGGAAAATATTTATGGATGGTTGTAGGGAGCAAACAATCTCTATTTTCAAGAAGAGAAGTGTACTATGCCGGATTAAATACTGAAAATCCATTTGAGAGAATTACAGGTATTCTTAACTGGCCCGGTGCCGGTCCCAACGATGAATATTATAATGCCAGAATTACGACGGACAATTTCACGTACCCTGACAATTCAGAAATTTATGTTGTAGCTTCATTAGACTCACTAACATTTGATAACAAACATGTTAATGCTCAAAAGTTGGCAAGGATTGTCTTCCCACATAATCCAGTGAATGCCGCAATATTATACAGAAGAACTATTCTGCCCGTTTATTGGCCTGATGGTGGAGCAACAGAAACACACTATCTATATTCTGACATAGCATACTACAGTCTTTCTCAAGGAAATGATAAATTAATTTTCACGTATTCTAATGTACCTGATGATACCAGAATATGGCTTTCAACTTGCTATACTGTAGGACTTAATGCAGAATTCATCGGAACAATAGATGGTCATGGTAATTATAAAATCAGCAACTCTGCTATTTCTGCGCCGAGTGGCGGTTCTAGTCAACAATTAATGGTGGTATTTGAAGAAAATTATCAGAACTCTGATGATTGGGATCTTGTTTCTGCCCGATCAAATGATTTAGGCAGCACCTGGTATTTAAATTATATAGATGGCTATTCATCAAATACCGATAAACTTCCCGTATTAGGATCAGTAGTAAGTCGGAAAGGTGTTGAGGACGAATACTATGTGTCGTATGCTTCTTTTAAACCAGGTGTGTTTATCGATTCAATTATGTCAACTAAATCGAATAATGGTGTTACTAATTATTGGGATCAAAAAGTTAGGATGGATGGTATTTATCCAACAACGAATATTTTTTCATCTGTCGGAATTACAAACACCCCCGACGAAAGAGTTACAGTTTGGAGTAGCCTGATTGGCAGCTCAAATTTTTATTTGATTGGTTCCTTCTGGCCGAACTTACCCTCATCTGTTGGCAATGAAACCGAAACTGAGTTAAACTCTTTTCAATTATTTCAGAATTATCCCAATCCATTTAATCCAACAACAAAGATAAGCTGGCAGTCACCAGTCGGCGGTTTTCAATCAATAAAAGTTTATGATGTTCTCGGAAACGAAGTTGCAAGATTAATTAATGAATACAAACCTGCGGGTAGTTATGAAGTTGAATTCAATGCTTCTGCACTTTCAAGCGGAATTTATTTCTACAAATTGCAGGCGGGATCTTTTACCGAAACGAAGAAGATGATAGTTATAAAGTAAGTAAACAATCTTATTTAAAAATTTATTGAAGCGTTTAGAGGTGAATTAAATGAACACAATAAAAGCGTTATTGGTAATCTTGGTCTTTTCTCTTACCGTTTTTTTGAATTGTGCAGAGGACAATTCATCTAAAAATATATCTAAAGAAAATCCGGCAGGCAGTCTTACTGAAAAAAGCATTTGCGACCTTCTTAGTAAAGAAGAGGTCGGTCAAATAATGGGAGCCAAGTTCGAAGAGGCAACACAAACGCTGCACACTGTTGACAAAAATGCGGGCAGTTATGTGTCGCAATGTGCTTATTACACAAACAAAGGATTGCAGCACGTTGCCATCCTGGTAAGATATTTCAAAGGAACAACCTTTCCACAAACAGCCGAAGGATTTTTGTCCGCCTCTAAGGTTGGCGATGCAGAACTAGATGAGCAAGTTGATGATGCGTTAAAAAATTATATTCCTGTTGAAGGTTTGGGTGATGTTGCTTTCTGCTATTCCATGTGGGACAGCAACTCGCTTGTGGTCCACTGGGATAAGCATTATGAAATGATTATAAGTATGGACGATTTCAGTCTCGACCCGCCAACGATAGAAAAACTAAAACAGTTGGCTAAAGAAGTGATGAAGAAAATAGGTTAACGTTTCTCCACAATCTTAATTTCTTCTTCCGTTAATCCGTAAAAGCCCCCTAAATCCCCCAAAGGGGGACTTTCAAAATTTATTTTATGAACCTTCAACAATTTTAATTTCATCTTCAGTTAATCCATACAATTTATAGACAAGCTCATCTATCTGCTTATCGAGTGTTTCGCATTTGCGTTGCAGGTAGTTTTTGTCTCCTTCTGTTTTGGCTTGCTGCAATTGCTTCTTTGCTTCGAGCATTTGATCGACTAATCTTTCTAATTGTATATACGTTTCATTTTGTTTTTCTATTTGTTTAATTGGAAGTTTAGCCAAATACTGATAAATATATCTTAAATAACCACCTCGATAAGTGGATGAAATACTACCATAATAAAACGTCATCAAGTTCGAATTCAGAATACCTAGTAAATATTTCTCTGAGTTTCCAATAATATATGCTGTATTAACACAATATTTACCTCCTTCAGCATCCAAAGCAAAATTTCCACGTAAAGAAATATCAGGTAACATTATCTTCGGCTTTTTAAATTCATCATAATAATCACACGCTCTTAACTCCCACCAATAATCACCCTTGTCATATCTTTTTTTTGCTTCGCTTTCAAACTCTAATAAATGTTTTTTAATTGCTGAAAAGTTTTTCTTTAACCAATTAATTGAATCTTTATGGTTACCCACATTTTGATTTGTCATTCCTTTGGGGAACAAGATTAAATAATTCTCTCCAATCAATGGTTCATATCTTTTAATATCTCTCCCGGCTAAAAATGGTTTAATTACTTCTGCACTTTTAGGATCATCTTTAATCAATCGTTCTTTTGTTTCTTCATCTATTACAAATGCTTTATTCAAACCAGTTTTAATTCCATAAAATATTTTTTCATCAACATATTCTACCAACGGTATTCCTTGTTCAGATATTTTATTAAGCAGATTACTTTTATCGTTGCTTACCAGGTTCCAACCCGAAGGGAGTAAGTTTTCCCTTTTAATCTTGAACGAATAATTTTTTACAACTTCATTCAGGTCTTTAAATTCAAGTGAATCAATTATCGCTGTTGTAATTTCATTAGCAGTTGAGTTTTTATGTACTCTTAAAATACAAGGATAGGTAGATGCTTCGTTGAAAACCGGTAAATCCCCAAAGTCAATTATCTCAATTAGATTTTGTTTTAATATCCACTCTCGTAAAGGCATTCCATAATTAGCTCTCATCCATTTATTTGCAACTATATATGAAAAATATCCTCCTTGATTAAGAAGTGAAATTGCTTTTTCAATAAAGTAGGAATAAAGATCAGCTATACTGTGATATACTTCATACTTCTTTTCAAAATAACTTTTCATTCCACCAAGAAGTTCTTGTCTCACATACGGCGGATTTCCAATAATTGTATCAAAGCCACCATTGCGCATTACTTCAGAAAAGACGGTTTCAAAATCCATTGGTTTGAGTTTGAGTTCTTCTAACCCTCCCTCTATCCCTCCCTTTACAAAAGGGAGGGAAGTATTTTCATCCTCCCCTTTAGCAAAGGGGAGGAATGAGCCTGCCTGACCGGTAGGCAGGGTGGGGTTTAAAATATCGGTACCGATAAGAGAGTTGCCACAAACAATGTTCTTATTCAAATCAGGTAAAAGCTGTTCTTTAAACATTACCCAGCTATCGTTTGCTGTTGCTGTGGTTTCATCTTCAAGCAGCTTTAAGTAAAGAGAAAGCTGTGTTACTTCAACTGCCTGCTGGTCAATATCAACGCCGTAAACGTTGTTCAGAAGTATTTTTGTTTTCTGCTTAAGAGAAAGATGGTAAGTCCCTTCAACTAAAATACAGCCGTCCTTCTTTGCCTGTTCGGGATTATTTATATACCATCGTTTGTGATAATCAAGCAGACGTTCAAACACTGTAATAAGAAACGAACCGCTTCCGCAGGCAATATCTGCAAAACGCATCTTTGCAATTTCTTTTGGTGTCTTGCCTTCAATCAACTTTCCGACAGTGTTCTTTACAATGTAATCAACAATGTACTGCGGTGTGTAATAAACTCCGCCTGCTTTTCTTACTTCGGGCTTTTCTTCAATTGTTACTCTTTTATCGGTGGCGTTAACAACCTTTCCGAGAAACCTTTCATAGATAGAACCGAGTATGTGAATAGGAATGGCATCAAAGTTATATGGAGTATTTTCGTGAGAAAGTTCTTCACAGATAGCAGAGAAAGTTTTATCGTCGGGCTCAATAATACTTTTACTGTCGATAATGCTTTTCTTAAAAACCACACCGTTGTATTTTGCATCGAGCTTACGGGAATCAATAAGAAAATCTTCCCACGCTTTTTTCCTTCCACCAAATTCGCTTACATAATGGTCTGGTTCAATCAGCTTGTCTTCAAGAAATTTTATAAATACAAGACGGTCAATTGTTCTCTGAGTTGCTTCCGTTAGTTCTTGGCTTGATAGATGAGCATTGTTTTTCTTAAAAGATTTTGCAAGATTGTTTCTAATTTCATCAAGCTCTTCGAGGAAGGAATCATCGATAGTCTGGGTAACAGCTTTTAATCCTTTAGCTTTTTTGCCACGAGGTTTTGGGAGTGCTTCGGCGTATTTTTCAATTGAGTTATCTGAAATGGCTTCTCGTGAGAACAAATAATAAATTTCTCTAAACTTTTCCTCATCAGCATAATCCGAGTAATGAAATTTTTTCAGCTTATAGTTTAAAGCATCGTCAATCGTTGGTCGGAATCTGCAATCAATAATATGGAATTCCTCAAAGTCGGTAAGCACAGCAATTGGTGTGTTTGCGTTCCATCCATAGCGTGCAGTCTGGAAATAATAATCTTTATTCTCGAGTGCGTGGGCTGGTTTCTTCGCTTCAACAAAGAATTTTACTGTGCGGTAGTTTGGTGAAATTGAAAAAGAATAGTCTGCACGTTTTTGTGCTTTGGCAATTTGTACTGGTTTTTCAACCCATACTTCCTGTTCGTAGGGATTCTTTTGTGTTTCATGTCTAACATCCCAGCCAAGTGCAATAAAAAACTTGTTTATAAAATCGTTGCGGACATCGGCTTCGGAGTAGGAAGGATTTAGGTAGTGGTTTTCGTTTGTTTTGAAATCGTCTACTAATTCAGTAACAGTTTCGAGGGCTTTATCAAAAGACATAGAATGAAATATCCAAAATATTTTTCCAAAAATAGCCAAAAAACATTATTGATGTAACAACGCGAATAAATTAATAGCTAACAAAAAAGCCGCTACAAAGAGCGGCTTCTTTTAGAAAAATTACTTTTTTACTATTGCTGAATTCTCAGCATTACACTATTCCCATTTCTCATAGCAGTGCGAAGTTCTCCGTTTTCGTGCTGCACTTCTCCAAAATCCATTTGAGAAACTTCTGCTCTTAAACCTTCAGCATTAATTCCATTAAGTATTCGCTGGATTTGTTGAGCAGGAAAAGTGTAAGTGCCGGTATTCTCATCAAGAACAATGAAGATTACTCGATCAAAAGGAGGATGCTCTTCACCTCGTCCGTGATGACCACCACCGGGACCTCTGTGTGGTCTGATGTGAGGCATTAATCTTATTCCGACTTTACCTTCATTTCCGCCTTCCCAATTAATTGTCAGATCCTGTGAGGGATCGATGACTTCACCAAAAGCCGGACTCGTAATATCCATTAAAGCTGCTGGAGAAATCACAGTAATTGTAACAGGAGCAAAATCTTCTGAGCCTGTTACTTCAAACTGGTATTCGGTGTTTGGAATAAACTCGAGAAGATTTTCAGGATTGCAATGACCGAAAGGTCTTTCAAATAAGCTGTATGCTATTCCCCTTCTCGGATGAACATTTTTATACATTTGAATTTGATTACCTAAGTAATTGATAAATACATCACCCATATTTAAACCAAACTTTCTTAAGTGAAGAAGATCTGTTGGTTTTTCTCCAAACGCGACAGCGAAAGCCATTCCTTTTATATTTGAAGTATCTATAAACGGTCTGAAGATCTCATTCCACCCGATTGAAAATATCCCGGCTGCACTATCCATTGGCATTCCACCTGCTTTCAGCAAAGCAATATCACCATCGACTGTTTTGTAAACTGGCTGGTCTGATAAAAATCCATTTCCGTCCGGCGAGTTGGGATCCGACTGACATCCAAAAAAGAAAAGTGGCAGAACGCTGATTGCTAAAATTAGTGTTGATTTAATCTTCATAATTACCCCTGATTTTATGTTAATAAAATTAAGTTAATTATTTAGACAACTCAAGACAATAAAGGGTTTAAATTCATTTACTGATCATTCTCTCATAAATAATTTTTAATTTTACGATGAAAAAACCTTCAATTAAATTCTATGGCAAGAATTAAAATAGAAATCCCGGAAAAATTCATCTTTGAAACTGAGATTCCCATCAGAATAACTGATATTAATTATGGTGGTCATCTTGGGAATGATTCACTACTTTCAATCGTTCACGAAGCAAGAGTGAAATTTCTAAATCATCTGAATTATCCAGAATCAAATATTGAAGGTGTTGGAATAATTATGATTGATGCTGGAATTCAATATAAATCAGAAGGTTTTTATGGCGATGTTTTAGTTATAGAAATTGCCGTCACAGAATTTACCGGTATAGGATGCGATTTTATCTATAAAATAACTAATAAGGAAACAAAGAAAGAGATTGCAAATGCAAAAACCGGAATTGTTTTCTATGACTATCAAAAGAGAAAAACAGCACCTGTGCCCTCAGCATTCAGAAAAAAGATAGAGGAAATGAACTGATGGGATTTTACTCGAATGTTATCATTCCTTTCTTTTACGATTACTCAATGGATTCCTCCAAAATAAATGGAGGAAGAAAAAGCATACTTAGCAAAATAACTGAAGAAGAAATTTTAGAGATTGGTTTCGGGACAGGAATAAATCTCAAGTTTTATCCTGATAACGTAATAAAGATAATTGGTGTTGATGCAAATGAAGGAATGTTAAAACAATACAAAAAGAAATCAAAGCACAATAAGGTCGAAATAAAATTGATGCATCAAAACGGCGAATCACTCCCCTTCTCTGATGACAGAATTGATGCTGTTGTAAGTACGTACACATTGTGCAGCATAAAAAATATTAGCTCTGCATTGAAAGAAATCTTTCGTGTAATTAAACCAGGCGGTAAATATTATTTCCTTGAACATGGTCTGGCAGATAATCCCAAAACACAAAAGTGGCAGCACAGATTAAATCCAATTCAAAACATCTGGGCTGATGGATGTAACCTTAACCGCGATATGAAATTATTAATTAATAATGCAGGATTTAAAATCATTGAATTAAAAAACTACTATATGGAAAGAGATCCGAAAATTGTTGGTTATATGTATGAAGGGATCGCTGTAAAATGATAGACAACATAATCTTTACCGGGAATGTTGTCGCCCCTGTTTTTTTGTTGATTGCACTTGGGTACTTTGTAAAAAGAATAAACGTTATCAACGAAAACTTTGTTGATGTTACATCTAAATTTGTTTTTAATGTCTCACTGCCTGCTTTAGTCTTCATAAACATAGCTGAGATTGACTTAAGATCGGCTATAGACATTAATCAGATAATATACATTTATGCAGCAACACTGATTAGCTTTTTTATTGTCTGGATTTTATCCATCCCATTTATTAAGGAAGCTAAAAATTTAAGTGTTTTTGTGCAGGGTGCTTTCAGAAGCAATTTCGCTATTGTTGGTTTTGCAATTATTTCAAAGTTGTTCGGAAGTTATGCACTAGGTAAAGCTGCAATTGTTCTTGCATTTATTTTACCGCTGTATAACATACTCGCGGTGATTGTTTTAACTGTTCCATTCAGAAAGGAAAAAAAATTAAATCTGAAAAGCACATTAATAGAAATTGTGCTCAATCCATTAATAGTGGCTGTTATAGTTGGCCTGCCATTTTCATATTTCAAAATAAAGATTCCATCAGTATTAAATTTAACTGCAGGATTTCTCGCAGAACTTGCTTTACCTTTAGCACTGGTTGGAATCGGGGGATCACTAAATCTTCAAAACATTAAGAAGGCTTCAGGATTGGCATTTACCTCCTCTGCAATTAAAGTAATTCTCATTCCTTTGGTCCTGACTTTGGGAAGCTATTATTTTGGTTACAGAGGATTGGATCTTGGAATTATGTTCATACTTTTTGCATGTCCAACAGCCATAGTCAGCTTTATTATGGCAGAAGCAATGGGTGCAAACAGTAAGCTTGCAGGAAACATCGTTTTGATAAGCACTATTGCATCAGTCTTTACAATTGCAGCCGGAATTGTGATCCTTAAAGAGCTATCATTAATTTAAATCCAAAATAGGAGGTATTTTTTATGGCAAAAAAAATTAGTGATGACGCGGTCCAAAAAAGTACTGGTAAAACCTGGAAAAATTGGTTTTCATTGCTCAATAAAGCCGGTGCAAAAAAAATGGAACATAAAGATATAGCTCAGTTGTTATACAAAAAGTATGGTCTTTCAGGATGGCGGTCGCAGATGGTAACCGTTCAGTATGAGCAAGATATTAAGGGAAGGAAAAAACACGAAACAACTTCAGGATTTCAGATTAGCAAAAGTGTTACTCTTATCACTCCGGTCACTAAAGTTTTTAATACGATTAATTCTCCCCTTAAGAGAATAGTATGGTTAGAAGATCCGGCTATAACCATAAGTAAATCAACGAAAGATAAATCTATCCGTGGAAAGTGGATTGATAAAAAAACAAATATTGAATTTCAGTTTTATCCGAAAGAAAATAGCAAAACCCAGCTAGTAGTTCAGCAAAGCAAAATCAAAACAGCAAAAGAAGCTGAGAAAATGAAAACATACTGGGAGAAACAGTTAAAAAATCTTAAAAAATATTTAGAAAAACATTAGAGTATTAAATGAAAGTATTATTAGATCTTTGTGTCGTTCCAATTGGAGTTGGTGTTTCTGTTTCAGTATATATTGCGGCGTGTCAGCGTATTCTAAAAGACGCAGGCTTAAAGCACGAAATGCATATGTACGGAACCAACATCGAAGGTGAGTGGGATGAAGTGATGGCAGCAGTTAAGAAATGTCACGAAGTTGTTCACGAAATGGGTGCTCCAAGAATTTCAACAACAATCAGATTAGGTACTCGAACAGACAGAGAGCAGACTATGGAAGAAAAGATAAAAAGCGTTCATAATAAACTGACCGATGTATAATTTAATTTCAACACTCAAAACAATTACGGGATAAAATGAATAGAAAAAAAGAACCCATAGAAATTCTACTGAAACCAATCAATGAGTTCCTGCACCAGGAAGCAAGCGGCGGCATATTATTAATTATATGTACAGTCGTTGCTTTGTTCTGGGCTAACTCTCCGTGGTCGGAAACTTATAATCATTTTTGGCATACTCATCTTACAGTAAACCTTGGCAATTTTTTGAGTCTCGATTATTCGATTCATCATTGGATTAACGATGGTTTGATGGCGATATTTTTCTTTACCGTTGGACTTGAAATTAAAAGAGAATTGCTAGTCGGAGAGCTTTCCTCAATGCAAAAGGCGTCTTTACCGATTGCAGGTGCATTAGGTGGAATGATTGTGCCTGCTATAATTTATGTTCTGTTTAACTCAGGCGGTCAGGGCGAAAATGGCTGGGGAATTCCAATGGCAACAGATATTGCATTCGTTGTTGGAATAATGGCTCTTCTTGGAAATAGAATTCCTCTTACGTTGAAGATCTTTGTACTTGCATTAGCAATTGCTGATGATATTGGAGCAGTTTTGGTAATTGCAATTTTTTACACCGCTGATATATCAACCACAGCACTAATTCTCGCTGCAATAGTGCTGATCATCTTGTTTATAATGAACCGTCTTGGTGCAAAAAGTTTGATTCTTTATTCAATTCTAGGATTAATCTTTTGGTTTGCATTTCTTAAATCAGGAATCCATGCAACCATCGCCGGAGTTCTCCTTGCATTTACTATTCCAGCTTCTTCACGATATGATACGAAAAAATTTTCCGATAGAGTCAAAGAGTTAATTACTAATTTTGATACGAAGGGGGATCACTGGAAAAATGTTTTAAATAACTCTGATCGTCAACATGATGTTATGGCAATCGAGAGCAGCTGTGAGAAAGTGCTCACCCCTTTACAAAGGTTCGAACACGATCTTCACCCATGGGTTTCCTTTTTCATAATTCCAATTTTTGCATTGGCAAATGCGGGTGTTACCCTAGCCGGCATAGATGTTCTTGAATCGCTTTTGAGCCCTGTAAGTCTTGGAATAATTCTCGGTCTTTTTGTGGGAAAACAAATCGGAATATTTCTTTTTTCATTCGCAGCAGTGAAATTAAAACTCGCAAGTTTACCGGAAGGTGTTAACTTGAAAAATTTATTTGGTGCAGGAATTCTTGCAGGAATAGGATTTACAATGTCATTGTTTATTGCTGGACTTGCATTCTCTGATCCTGAATTACTTGACCTTGCAAAAATTGGGATATTGACAGGCTCACTTCTTTCCGGAATAGTAGGATTTGTATTTTTAAGATCATCATCTGTAAAATGATTTCAACTAAACATAGTTTAACACAATATTGATGCAGGAGATAAAATGTACAAAGTAGTATTGTTACGCCACGGCGAAAGCACCTGGAATAAAGAAAACCGCTTTACCGGCTGGACAGATGTTGACCTTTCTGAAAGAGGGTTACAGGAAGCAAAAAAAGCCGGTGAAGTCCTGAAAGCAGAAGAATATAAATTTGATATCGCATATACTTCCGTACTAAAAAGAGCAATCAGAACTTTATGGATAACTCTTGATGAATTAGACTTGATGTGGATTCCCGTTATCCGCCATTGGAGATTGAATGAAAGACACTACGGTGCTTTACAGGGTTTGAATAAAGCCGAAACAGCACAAAAGTTTGGAGAGGATCAGGTGAAAATCTGGAGAAGAAGCTACGATATCCAACCTCCTGCATTAGAAAAAACAGATGAAAGATTTCCGGGCAAAGATCCACGTTATGCAGAACTGAAAGAAAATGAGCTTCCATTAACTGAATGTTTGAAAGATACAGTTGCTCGTTTCGTTCCCTATTGGGAAGGGACTATCGCACCGATGGTCAAGTCAGGTAAAAAAGTATTAATTACTCAAGGAAACAGCTTGCGTGCATTAGTAAAATACCTGGATAACATTCCAGATAAAGATATTGTTGAATTAAATATTCCTACAGGAATACCATTGGTTTATGAGCTTGATAGAGATATGAAATCACTAAAAAGCTATTATCTAGGTGATCAGGAAGCAATAGAAAAAGCAGCGGCAGCAGTTGCAAATCAGGGAAAGGCTAAATAATAACATCAGACGGGAAAGATTTTCATCCCGTCATCGCATAAAATTAGCCTTGACTTTGAGAATTTCATTAACCATTTTCTTGACAGCTTTTAAACAATTAATGCATTCGGGAGTTTCTTTTATGCTGAAAAAAATATTCTTCCTTTCAATATCCATTTTAGTTACACTCACTTCTTTAAATGCTCAAGATGGCAAAACAGTATTTGGAAAATATGCCGGTGAATTTATGGCAATAGGTATCGGCGGAAGACCGCTTGGAATGGGTGGCGCATTTACCGGAATTGCAGACGACGTAACTTCAGGATATTATAATCCAGCAGGATTAGCTAATATTAATTATCCCCAGCTTTCCCTGATGCATTCGGAACAATTTGGCAATCTGGTTAATTATGATTACGGCGCAGTTGCTATTCCATTTCAAGAAGATATGAGTTTTGGATTGAGTGTAATGCGTCTTGCTGTTGACGGAATTCCCGATACAAGAAATGCTTTAATTGACGGACAAACCGGACAGCTCATCACCGATATCAACAATATGTATGCACGGCTTGATTATTCAAAGATAACTGAATTCAGCAATCAGGATTGGGCTGTCTATTTAACGTTTGCAAAAAGACAGTGGAAAGATTTTTACTGGGGTGCGAATGTAAAAATAATCAGAAGAGATATAGCTGAATTCGGAGCAACTGGAATTGGATTTGATATTGGTGCATTCTGGATGCCGATTGAAAATTTATCTGTCGGTGGAAATCTTCAGGATGCGACGACAACTTTAGTTGCATGGAGTACCGGGACAAACGAGCTCATTTCTCCAACACTAAAGTTAGGCACAGCATACAGAATTACAGAGATACTTGGTGGTTACATAATGCCCGCTGTTGATGTAGATGTTCGTTTTGAAAACCGGCAGTTCGCATCTCAATTTAACGTTGGACCAGTAAGCTTTGATGCTCACGCAGGCCTTGAGTGGAATATTAAAAATCTGGTTTATGTGCGTGGCGGTTACAGCGATGTAAAACAGTTCACAGTTGGCGCAGGTGTTAAACTGCCAAAGTTGAATATTGATTATTCATTTGCCCGCTTCAGTCAATCTGAACTTGACAGACTTCCTGACTCACACAGAATTTCTTTAATCCTAACACTTGAAGAACCGAGATTTATGAGGGATGGTTTATAAACTATTTCCCCTTTTTAGTATCTGCTACTAAAAGCTCTTCAAGAGTACTTACCAGGAGTTGACCTTTGACTGGTTTGGTGAGATAAACATCTGCACCGGCTTGCTTGGCTCTAAGTTTATCTTCATCGTACATATGTGCTGACAGACATATGATAGGAATTTCAGTTCGTGTCGAACTTCGTCTTATTTCCTTTATTAAATCAAATCCATTATTGCCATCTTTTAATGAAATATCCATTATAACAGCATCGTAAATTTTTTCTTTCAGAAGAGTATTCATCGTTCTGAGGGAATCACAGAAATCCATTTCAAATTTTTTACGAAGAATTAGTTCGAAAAATTTCTGGCTTTCGACTTCATCTTCTACTATTAATATAACTGCTTTTTTACTATTGATTTCCTTGTTCATATTGCCCTTTATTTTTTCGGGAAGAACTATGATAGAATTTGTTCTTAAAAATGATCTTAAAAGAACTAGCTATTGCATAGCTTCATTCTGTATTTTATCCTTGTGGTAGTTAGGCGGATAAGGACCTTCGTCAGGGATTTCTCTGGTGTTATTTATTATAAAAAATATAGTGAGTATAACCAGCACTATGATCGTCCAGATTGTACTTTTATGTTTTGCATAAAAGTCAGCTTCCTGTTTAGATTCAGGTTTTACAGCCTGCTTACCGATTGGATAGTTTGATTTAGTTTGAGTTGTCTTGTTTTTCTTAGCCATAAAATTAATTCTTAATTAATCAAAACCATTACTTAATTTTAATATATAATTCAGTCTTCAAAGTTAATATGAAAAAGCCAATCATCAATGAAATTATTAACGTAGGCCAACTATTCACATTTATAGATTTTACACTTCCCACTTTAATTCAAAAGTTTATTGTAAAAAGTCTTTACCAGATTTGGATGAAAACTTTATGATTCGGTAATTATTTATGTAAAAATTACAAATTTTATTAAGTGATTGAATTGTCCTCTACTATTTAAATCGTACTACACCAATGAGCCAGAATCATTTAAAAGGATAAAAAAATAATCCCTCAGAAGAGTAATATTCATTTTTAAGTAGATATGACACCCAATCAGTCTAATCCATTTCTTCAATAACAGTAAATCTTTCTATTGAACTTACGTTTCAAAAGCTGGTTATAGTAAAAAAATTAGTTACATCAAGAGGAAATTTCAAGTTAGGTGCAGAATCACTTGGTATGATAATTGTCTTTGTTTTGCAGCAATTATGGTTGTGGTTGAGCCTATTTTCAGTTTACAGAACTGATTTTTGCATTTCAATTTGGAGAATGTGTGACAAACTTATAAAATCTGGATAATTAATATTTTAAAAGAATAAATAGAGGACTTTGATGCTGAACAGAAAAAAAAATCTCGAAAACATGGGTACAGCTCTCGTAGATGCACCTGGCAGAGCTGATGACGGTCTGGAAGAAGAACTTGATAGTTATACCAGAGCGGCGGTCACCCGAATAAGATTTAATACAATAATAAAACCGGCAATTATCTCGGCGATTGCCTTAATCATATCTTTTTTTATTGATGTTGCAAATGTTCCGATTCTCGGTGAAGTGACATTTGATCTGACCCGTTCTTTATTTCCCGGCTGGCAGGCTCCGGTTGAAACTTTTGAACCATACAGTTTCTGGTGGCTGCCCATAGCAGTTTATGCACTGTTTATCTTCATTGCCTACCTTGCATATAACAGACTGAAATTAGAAATAATAAGAACTCCAGCTTCAGAGACTATAGATCGAATAATCGAAGCTTCTACGAGTGTAATTGATTCAATCTCCACAGCACTTCCTCTTATTGGTGCGGCAATTCTTCTTGTAAGTATTAAGCTTGGTGAAGAAGTATTCCTTGGTCTTTCAGTACCATTCGAAATAAAAGCCCTGATTGTTCTGGCAATTGGAAAATTATTTCAACCGGTTCTTGATCAGCTTGGAGTAGATTTCCAAAACATAGTAAACCATGTAAAAGATCTCCGTGATAAATATTTTTCAAGAATCCAGATCGAAAGTTCAAAAAGCTTAATTAAGCAGTTTAATCAATCCGGAATCGGCGGTGGAGCAGCAGTTTCTGTACAGGATCTTGAGAAATATAAAGCGCTTGTTACTGAATCTGCGAGGTTAAGTGAAATAATGCATAAAAATTTTGCGTCAGTCGGTGCTATGATGGAAAAAGTAAATTCAATGCAGCACATCACTACCGAAAAAATTCAACAATTGAACACACTTGCAAATTCGATAACTCAAGCTTCATCATCACTAACAGATGAAAAAACTCTTATTGGATTAAAGCATCTCGAAGCAATCGTAAAAAAGTAAAGGCAATAAGATGACCAGACGAGAACGTGACAGTAAATTTGTTATCTACCAGGTACTTTACATCTTTGTAATTACAGTACTTGCGCTCAAAGGGGCGGATCTCGATTTGAGGAGAGTTGCTCTTGAAGACGAAACTGTGAGAGTTAGTGTACGTGATTCATTGATGTCAGTGCTCGATTCACTATATGCTCTCGGAATAGATTTTTCAATTAAAATTGATCCGAACGTATTAGTCGAGAACGAAGAGATGAGACAACAGCTTGCAGAAATGAATAGAAAGCTTGAAGCAGTTAAGGATTACGTCCCGCCTCCGAAAGAAGAGGAAAAACTAAAAGAAGAAACCAAAGAAGAACAACTCAAAATGCAGCTTCCTATCTCATTAAAACAGACATTCATTCAACACACTTGGAATACCGCAAGGAACAGCGGAACAGTTCCAACATCAATTTTAGATCCACGAGATCGTAAGACAATTGCTACGATTCCTCCTGGACAGGAAATGAAGTTCGATTTAACTGACCAAACAGAAGTTATAGTTGCATTTGGAAGCCAGGAAGAGCGTGTTAAAGTTGTTCCGAATAAACCACCTGAGATTAAAATTGAAAGAGTTACGACTAAAATGAACAGCCGTACGATTTATGTTCAGGAACTGCAAAGAATAACAGCATTTACAGTAACCATAATTGATAACCGTCCTGAACAACTTAAAGTAACTTACTCCGGACCTATCTCTGTTACAGGACCACAGAAAGATGCAAACGGTAACTCGATTTATAATGTATCATTAAAACTCGCAGCGAATGAAAATCAATTTGATGATTGGACTGATAAGAATGAAAATCTGAGAGAATCTGATGGCAGATACAAAGCTAACTTCTTTTTCACAGTTGTTGATGATCGAACTAAGGACAGGGTTCAGGTTGGTGACTCATTCTTCTTTACAGATTTTGCTAAATAAATACTAGGTATAATAAAATGAAATTATCGCACTTTTTAATCTTAATTTTAATCCTAATCACATCTGCAACTTCGCCCTTGTTTTCGCAGGACGATGAAGAGCAAATTAACTACTTTCAAATGGAACCTTTGGATGATAGCTTGTTCATATATATTCAACAAGCATTGTTCATCGATCCACCAGATCCAAAAGCCGAAATTATTGTTGATGTTCGAGATGCAAATAATCAGACCATATCGATAAAAGGAGCTCTCTACCCTTTCCTCGCTCTTCCACCTGATATAAGAGCAAGGGTTGTCACTTATCCATTTAAGATAAATCTTGAAGAAGATATTCATTATGGAAGTGTGTTTTCGAGAGTGATTGAAAAGATAAAAATTAATAAAGTGCTTGATCCACCTTCCAAACAGCAAATATCATCTACTATGTGGTATATAAATCCTTTCTTTGAACTGTTCGGAGGCGAAAGGCTTGGAATACCGATTAAAAAAGATCTCGGTTTATCTTTTGGAATGATGACTAAATATGAAGGTCCGTTAAATACAAATTTCCTGGAAGCGAACTTTCACATACTTGGAGTATATGGCGGAGCTTATACAAATGTTGATGCGTTAATTACCTCATTCACTGACAATAACCATAATAACCTGATTTTTAGCAGCGGTTATCAGATTGGATATGTATTTCCATTCGGTAACTTTTTTGAAATAAATTATCTGGCATCAGTAGATGATTTTACAGAAGGTCAGGCTGCTCAATATCTTAACCCAGGCAGAGGAACCGTTGTATACAATGAAGACGGATCAATAAAATATCAGGCCTGGCTGGTTGATGATTCTTTTCTAAACTGGGAATTCCGCTATCCTGTTAAATTACTTGGTGCCACAAAGGGCAGAGTTTATGCCGCCAGATTTTTGAATGAATGGCACTTCGGTCTTGATTTCAGAGAAATGTCACTTGCCGGAAGTACTTTCGACTTTTTATTTGATGCTATGACAAGCAGTGAACATAGAAATCCACAGTACGTTATGACATTAACAGTTCAAAAAGTTGCTGAGAGCTGGGCATTCAGTGCTTTTTCACTTGGTCCTTCTATTATACTATCAAGGCTTGAAGATGGAGGATTTGGTGTTTATAAAATCTTCTTGAATATGAGATTTAAAATGGGCTCTTCACTTTAGAATAATTTTAATGCTTCTCTTGTACACCCCGGTCAATATAGCCGGGGTTTTTTATTATCTGAACTTTCTGATGTATTCTTTGTTAATTTATAATTATGAAAAATCAAACTATTCTTTGGCTCGGCAGTTTAGTCGTCATATTCCTGATTGGATATATTAAAAGCATCACTGATAAAGACTATCCTGTTACAGGTACTTTCGGTATTGAGGGATATAAAGTTTCGTACAAGCTTGATAAAGTCACACACGAAAAGTTAATTTATAAAAACATAGTCATTAGTGATATCAAAGGAGTATCCGGAAAAATCATTTGGTTCCATAATAACAAACGATTCGAAACTGAAATGGTTGAAATTGATCGTGGAGTAACTGGTGATATTCCTGTTTTAAAACCGGGACAAAAAATTAATTACAAAATCGTGCTTGAATACAAAAACAAAACTTATGAAATACCCAAAAATGATTTAGTAACTCTAACTTTTTGGGGGAATGTTCCTTCAGCAATCAAGATACTTCATTTCATTATTTTATATGGCGGAATGCTTCTGGCAATACGAAGTGCTTTTGAATTATTCAATCAGAATAAAAATCTTAAAAAATATTTTTTCATAACAAGTTCACTGTTTCTGATTCTTACAATAATAATTAATCCATTACGAAACAGTTACAAGCTTGGAGCTTTAAATAATTTTGTCCCGCCTGTGCTTGAACTGCTTGAACCAATCTACCTGATTCTCTCTTTATTATGGATTACTGGAACAATGTTAATATTCATCGGAAAGTATAAAAAAACAGTTGCTGTAATTACCACATTTGCAACTATAATAATTTTCTTTCTACTCTGAAATATTATTTGTTTAGAATTGAAATCACTTTGGAATGAATTTGAGATGAAGCTGCAACAGCACTCTTCCCTTCTACAGGATCCTTACCCTGGTAATCGGTAATAACTCCACCTGCACCTTTAATGATTGGAATTAATGGAAGCAAATCCCACGGTGACATAATCGGATCGATCATAATATCAACATAACCGGTTGCCAGAAGATAATAACCATAGCAATCGCCCCAGTTACGATAGAGTTTTACTTTATTTATAAGACTATTGAATTTTTCAATGTTCTGGTACTTTTCAATATTAAGATGATCTGTTGTAAGTAACACTGCTTCACTCAGATCATTACAATTTCTTAAAGATGTTTTATTTCCATTAATTACTGTTTCAAGATTATCCCCAATTAATAGATCATTTAAAACGGGCTGATTGTAAACTCCAAGAATTGGATGGCCATTATTTAATAATCCGATTAAAGTCCCAAAACTGTAAGCTCCGCAAATGAAACTTTTTGTTCCATCAATAGGATCAAGTATCCAGGTATATTCTGCACCTACATTAGTTACACCAAACTCTTCGCCATATATGCCATGTTCAGGAAATTCTTTTGTTATCAATTCACGCATAGCTTCTTCAGCTTTTTTATCAGCAATTGTAACGGGAGATTTATCTGCTTTTGACTCGACAGTAATCCCGGTTCTAAAATATTGCTTTATAATACCAGCACTAATATTTGCGAGCTCAGAGCAAAAATTTTTAAATTCAGTTAATTCACTCATTTCGTAATAGATTTTTATGAAATATGATGGGAAAATTAACTAAAAATTCTTTGTGTGAAGGGATAACAATAACTATATTTACAGCCCAAAATTAAAGAAACCGGAGAGTTGGCAGAATCCCCGCAAAGCGGGGTAAAGGTTGCTTGTCCCGTTTTGCGGGAAATGTGGCGGTCTTGATATGTACTATGTTTATATTTTATACAGTGAGCACTTTGATAGATATTATATCGGGCACACAAATGATTTGAAGAGGCGATTAGTTGAGCATAATAAAGGATTAACAAGTTCAACAAAAGCATATAGACCTTGGAAAATTGTTTACACTGAAAAATTTAGTTCACGAGTAGAAGCATATGACCGAGAAAAAGAAATTAAGAGTTATAAATCAGGTTATAAGTTTCAGGAACTTAAAAAATCGGAGAGTTGGCAGAGTGGTTGAATGCGGCGGTCTTGAAAACCGTTAAGGATGCAAGTCCTTCCGGGGTTCGAATCCCTGACTCTCCGCAAATATCCTTATATTACAATAAGTTATAGACACGTCTCACAATATTCTCACAATTTTTGTTTCTAAAATCATCAATTGTGAGAGGAATTTTCTGTGATTCAGAATCCAGATTATTAAATAGTCCGAATAAAAATATGACAAGTTATATACTCAGAGATGGAAAATCTATCCCTGCGGATGAGGTTTTTAATGCCTGGAGTTCAAATGACCTAAACAAAATGCTGTCAGTATTGGATAAAAATACACATCCAGTTGATAGGCATTTTTTACTTCAAGGTATTATTAACGAAACATATAAGCAAAGAAATGAGAAAGAGAAGCTTAATATATGTAGAAATGTGTGTGAGTTATTTTTAGAAGAGTGGCCAAAATTAGCTGATGCATTAGTGAAAGATTTTGGCGGACAACTATCGCTACCCAGAATCTCAGTATTCCAAAACTACGCAACCCTATTAGCAGAAGCTGGAGAATATGATAAAGCAATAGCAGTATGTGAAATAGCAATTAAATATAGATTGAATGATGGAACCAAAAGCGGATATAATGGAAGAATTGAAAGATTGTTAAAACAAAAATCTAAAAGCAAAATTATTTGATCTTCAATAATTTATGAATTAACGCTTTCGCTTCATCCAGAAAATCTTCTCTTAACACCCAGCCAGCAAAATCGACATTATCAACTACACGCTCACCTTCGTGCTTTCCGAAGCTGAATACGATCTAATTATTTCCATAATAGATAAGTTTAACTGTGATATCTGCAAATCGTATCTGACCTTCAGTTGAATACGCTGAGAGTTCTGAAACTGTGCCGGGAACATCTTCATATTTCTTTATTTGAGCAAGCAGAATTTTTTTTGTTGCCTCTGTATCTGCTTCGGCTGAATGTGCATCTGTTAAATCTTCATTGCAGTAGAATTTTAATGCAGCAGTCAAATCACGAGGTTCGTTTTTCATAAAGATACGCATTGGATCTATTAGGTTAATTCCCACCGTGTTGAACTCAATTTTATTTCGTGCAAATTCCATTCTGAGTAAAGGGAAATCAAATTTAAGAAGGTTGTAACCACACAAGTCTGAGTTAGAAAGAATTCCTAATAATATTTCTGATAAAGCTAAGAAGGATGGCTTGTCTTTCACATCCTCATTTGAAATACCATGAATGGCAGTAGCTTCTGGTGGAATCGGTATGCCTGGATTTATGCGAAATGTTTTTAATTCCTCCTGACCATCTGGAAAAAGTTTTAATAAACTGATTTCGACAATCCTATCGTTTGCAACATCGGTTCCAGTAGTTTCGAGATCAAAGAAGACTAACGGACGAGATAAATTTAACTTAATCATCATTTCCTTTTCAATAATACTTGTATTTTATCTAATCCCAGCATCCCAGTGAAAAAAATTTCAAGCTGAATTTTTTACACTTAGGACAATAATATTTTGTATCATATAGAATAAATGATTCCAACTTTTCAATGATATTCCATTCAAATAGAATCGAATTATCTTTGGTTTTATTCTGGACTGAAGAATCATAATAAAATGTTACGTCGGATTTACAATTTGGACACTTGTTTTTCCTTTTGAGGTAATTTAACACAAGAAATGATGAACAATTTTTACATATGGAGGGAGCTGCACATTCTGATTGAAAATTGTCGAATCCCCCACCCGCATAAATTTCATTGGACTTAAAGCCACAATTACATTCTGCTATTAAAATACTTCCCATAATAAAAAGTTTAATACTATTTTATCTTATCCCACCTGTCTTTGAAATCATCTGAACTGATTGAATAGACATTCAATATTGCTCTGTTCTCATATTCTTTTATGTGTCTTTTTGCTTCTCTTGAAGTGCAAATAAAATAATCGGGGGATGTCAATTTATCTCCATTTAGAATTACAAATACGTAGAGATGATTTCTCTTAACTTTTGATTTGAATATCGGCCAGCCAGCATTTTTCTTTTTGTAGATTGACTTTACTTGAATTGGAAATGTTCTCCCTTTCCTTTCAGCTATTAAGTCTATTGCTTTTGCGTTCCCCATTGTGATTGCAACATTAAATCCTCTTCTGAGTAATTCTCCCGCTACAAAGTATTCACCCGATAGTCCTGTGCTATTGCTTGCGATTTCTGCCATTATTTTTCCTTATTATCATTTGGTGTTCTGAATCTGTCATATATCCTTTTCGTTAACCAGTCTTTTACATCCTGCTTAAATTCATTATTAACCATTATCTTATCAAAAATCTCCTGGTTAGCATCCATTCTATCAATTAACGCTTGAATGAATACCTCATCAAATGCATACTTAAAGTTTTCTATCGGATTATTTATTGCTCTAATTTTCAAATCATCATTTTCATAAAGTGCCTGCTCGATCTGTTCAAAATACAATCTATCCTGATCAGTGAAATCAAATCCATACTTTTCGTTAAGAAGGTTAATAATATTAGAGAGTTTGTCTTTCTCTTCTTTCGGTCTATTGATTCCTGCCTCAGTAACCGGATCAAGTCCATATTCACCTTGAACTTTTAATACTAAATCTCCTTCAGCAATTTTTTGGAGTCGATAATATTCCAATGCAACCTCATTATCTAACTTTAATCTTTCTGCATAATCAACTTTAGGAAGTTTGGTTAATAAAAATCTTCCATAAGAATATAATTTTTCCAACTCAACATCCTGGAAAGGCATTATCTGTGACAGGAAGGAGTAAATACGAACAAATGAAGTTAACGCTTTTTTGAATTCATCTTGAGGGTCTTCTTCTAAACCTTTATAACGATCAACAGCCGGATCAATAAACGCATATAGTTTTCCCTGATCCCTTGAAGATACGCTTCCGGGTTTATAGAATACTTTAGAAAATCCATCCACTTCGGATTGATAATAAACCTGTGCCGCATCCGTTTTTCCTTTTAGATCATATAAATGATTCGGGTCTGTTGTTTCAGACATTGTGGTCATTTCATAGTAAGGCTGGAAGGAATCAATTATCGTTTGTCTGTCATTAGCAAAATCAAGAACAAATGTATCCTCTTTCCCTGGATAAGTCCTGTTCAATCTTGATAGAGTTTGCACAGCTCTAACACCAGATAATTTTTTATCAACATACATTGTATGAAGTAGTGGTTGGTCAAATCCATATTGATACTTATCTGCTACTAAAAGAACTTGATACTCAGCAGTTGCAAATTTTTCAGGAAGTTCTTTCTCGCCGAATTTATTCAATTGTGCTTCTGTAATGCCTTCCGGATAAAAATCATCAACCACCGAACCTGAAAACGCAACAAGTGGCCGAATATTGTCGTATCCTTTCTCTTTGATATAGTCCTTGAACTCCAAATAGTATCTTAATGCGTGTTTACGTGATGCAGTAACTACTATTGCTTTCGCTTTTCCACCAATTTTTTTCATAGTGATTTGTCGGAAGTGCTCTACCATCACTTCTGTTTTCTGGGACAGGTTTGTCGGGTGGAATGAAGCAAATCTTGCGATTGCCTTTGTCGCTTTTCTTTTATTTAATGTCGGATCATCTTCAATTGTTTTGCAAAATCTGTAATAAGTTTCGTAGGAAGTGTAATTCTTAAGAACATCGAGAATAAAACCTTCTTCAATAGCCTGTCGCATCGAGTATAAATGGAATGGTTTTGGCTTTCCCTCTCCATCTTTTGTCCCAAATACTTCTAATGTTTTAGGTTTGGGTGTAGCTGTGAATGCGAACAAGCTAATATTTTTCTGCGGACCTCTTTTCTGAATGATTTCTCTGATATAATCATCTTCATCTTCAACACTTTTCTCAATCTCACTTTCTATCTCTTCGGATTCTTCTAATGAAACTTTTTTCCCAACCAGTGCTTCAGTCATTTTCCTGCTTGCTTCACCACCTTGACTGCTATGAGCTTCATCAATGATAACTGCATAATTCTTATTTGGGATTTCTGCTAAGTGTTTTAAGGCAAAAGGAAACTTTTGCAAAGTTGTAATAATGATACTCACACCACTGGTTATAGAATCCGCTAATTGTTTTGAATCAACTTCTATCCGTTGAACAACTCCTGTCTTATGCTCAAATTGATAAATAGTATTCTGAAGCTGCTGGTCAAGAACATTTCTATCTGTAATAACTATCACAGAGTCAAAAACTTTTTTATCTTCAGCGTTGTAGAGTGCTGAAAGTCTGTAAGCCAGCCAAGCAATAGAATTACTTTTACCACTACCCGCTGAATGTTCAACTAAATACCTTTGCCCCGGCCCTTTTTGTTTTGCATCCAATATCAGTTTTCTTACTACATCCAACTGATGATAACGAGGGAAAAGCATTGTTTCTTTATAATACTTTTTCCCATCAATAGTGTATTCTTCCTTCTGAAGATGAATATAGCGGGCTATTATCTCTGTCCAGCTATCAACTGCTAAAACATTTTCCCAAAAGTATGCTGAACGGTAGGTTGTATAATCCTTTGCTGGTGGATTACCAGCTCCATTATTAAATCCCTTATTAAATGGAAAGAATCTTGTCCCTGAGCTTTCGAGTTTGGTCGTAAAATAAACTTCATCGGGGTCTACGGTAAAGTGAACTAATGCTCTTTTCTTAAACTGGAATAATAATTCTTTAGGATCTCGACTTGATTTATATTGCTCCATCGCATCATTTACTCTCTGACCAGTAAAATGATTTTTCAATTCAAGTGTAGCAACAGGCAAACCATTTAATGAAAGCAATAAGTCAATGGATTTTTCATTCTTTGTAGAAAAATGCACTTGCCTTGTTACATAATGTTTATTGCAATTGTAAAGTCTTATTGTTTCCGGGTTTAATCCGCTATCTGGTTTGAAATATGCTAACCTAAATTTGATACCGCTATCTGTTATACCGTGACGCAATACATCTAACATTCCTCTTAAATCTAATTCCTTAAACAAACGCTGAATGAATTTATTCTCAATATCTTCTCTATAATAAGATTTGAGTAACTCCCATTCTCTCGGTTGTGAATCTTTAATGAAAGAAAGAATTGCTTTTTTATCTAAAGCTAAATCACTGCTGTAGTCTGAATCACTTCCTTGAAACCACCCATTACTAATCAGATGTTCTATAATTGCAGATTCAAATGTTGCTTCTGTATGTATATCATTAGCCATAATTATAGTTTTTCCATTTTCCCCTGAACCCGAATTCTGAATGCGAAAGGTTTTCTTTCTCTTTCAGATTTATCAATTATTTCTTCCCAGTGGTTGATTAGTAATCTTACAATCTCCCAATGCTTATCCTGGCCTTTGGGTAATTTCAAAAAAAATACTCCAAGCTTATATTCTTTACATAAATCAAATTGCAGTCTTGTTTTATGAATGTTAAAATCCCTCGTAATTAAAATACCATCGGATGCTCCTATCCCTGGAATAATAACTTCATCAGCAGCGCCTTTATTATATTTTTCTTTTGTTGAATAGACTTGCACATCACGAAAATATCCCCTGTTTAGAAAATTAAGAGCGTGGGCTACATATTCCGAAAGGTTTTCGTCAAGAAAGATTTCCATTAAGCAGCAACTCTATAAAACTCAATTGCGTCATTAACTTCTTTTTGCGAGAGGTCATACAATATTCCAATTGCTTCTATCGGCTCGCCGCTTCGATACATCGAAAATAATGCTTCTGCGTTTACATTAGTTCCCCTTATTATTGGCTGACCAAATTGATGGTGAGGATCAACAATGATACTATTTTCTTTACCCGCAGGCCAGAACCTTTTTGCTAAATCATCTTCTCTAAACTCAATCTTCTCAGCAAAACTTTTTATTATTCTCACGAAATTAGTTTGACTACTTCCATCTGCACTGACAAGATCATCTTTGAATTCATACCAAATCCTTTTACCATCGGTTAATAATTGTGATGATGCGAAAGGATATTCTACACCTAATTCTTTTGAAATACTGCTTCTTGCCTTAAGAATTGTTTTAGTGTTTACTCCTTTTTCTTGTAATTGAAAGAAAGTAAATAATTCAATCAGGACATAAAAGTTTACCGCTTTGTTTCTTTTATCAGTGCTCCAGGAATAAGTATCACTGAATAGTTTTCTTCCAAGTCTCTCATCCCAATATTCAGAGATATATCTGTTAACTTTTCTTCGGTTAATTCTTAATAAACGACTGATATCAGGAATGGTATATATGCCACTTCCAAGTTCTTTTTTGTGTGATATTGCTTTCATTACATCCTCCTCTCAAATTTTGAAAAAGAAAGATTCAGAAAATCCTTAGGTGATTAAGCTGATGCTATGTAAAAATAAATAATTCTTGACTTATTAGTATAGTCAATTCCGAACATCAATTTTCCCTGTTACAACTTCACTTATTAAAGCTGTGCGATACTCTTGTAATAATTCTATTTCTTTTTCGATTTTCGTAATTGAAGAGTCAATTCTTTTTGTTTCGGTGTCAATATAATTACCAATTTCTTTTTGCTCATCAATTGGTGGATATGGAATTGATAAGTTTTGAATTCTCTCAACAGATAAACCGGGTTGTGCTGCAGAAATTGAATACTGATTGAGATTCATAGATCTTAATAATTCACCAAGCCAAAGAATATCTTCATCGTTAATCCGTGTTACAACGACAGCGTGTTCAGAGGCAAAAAATTTACCACTTGCATAATTGATATTTCCGCATAAAGCTCCTTGTCGACCAATAAGAATATATTCTCCAATATGAGTGTAACTTGAAGTGTAACCTCTCAATCCGTTTCCACCATATACTGAGAATTCATCTGATTCTCTAATATTATCTGAAGTAATTGATTCACCACTTTTGAGTTCAGCAACATACTTCAACTTCTTCACTTCCCAATGCTCTGGAATATCCCCAAGCCAATCAATTCCACTTGGTTTTAATTTTACATTTTGATTTATTCCTTTTGTAACTGTCTGGTTAATTATTGCAGTGCGTTCTTCTTTAAGTAAATCAATTAGTTTTTGTTTTTTCTCAATCAGCGAGTCAATCTTAGCTGTTTTTTCATCAAGGAAATTTGCGATGGCGGTTTGTTCTTCTGGAGGTGGAAGTAAAGAAAGTGTATTAAAAAACTCCTCCGAATACAACCTCAAACGTGATTCAATAATACCACGAGAAAAACGTCGAAAAGTCTCGGCATACAAATCGGTTCTATATAGATAATGAAAATACCTATGATCTTGTTCGATGGAACGTAATTGATAAACACAATACGAAGGACTTACAATACCCTTCTCATTTGAAGATCCCAATCCTTTTTTCCAAGCGAGCATTATATTTATAACCAAATCACCTTCCTCGACTATCTTATATTCTGATAATGATTCAGCTCTACTTAATAAATCATTACTATCAATTTTTTCTGCTCTTTTTGCAACCCCATAATACTCCGAAACAGATAGCAAATCATCTTCTCGATATTCCAAATTTCGATTTCTCGATTTGCTTTCAAAAAATATCCGTTTAGTTTTATCCAATACCCAATGTTCTGGTATATCAGAAATCCATTCGACATTGCTTGGTTTATATTTTGGATATTTGATCATACAATATTTTTTCTGACTGTCTTTCATAAATTTTTATTTCAACTTTGCAACTTGCAGCAACACCAATAATTCCAACTACAACACCAATTGCTACTCCAACTATAATTCCAACCATACCATCAACTGTTGCTGCCGCCGCCGCAGCAGCAGCAACAAAAACGTCAGCAACTTCTTCTCTAACATCAACAGCAATATCATCATCATAATCGTCGTCACCGTCATCCTTTTCTTCAGATTATCATCAACTTCATTATCTACAACATCAACAATAATTATTTTGCTTTCCGGCAGTTTTCCCGGCAAGATTGCCGGTATTGTTGCCGGATTCGGATTTTAAGGCTCAATAAATTTTCTTTCCGGCAATATAAATGCTCTGATTACCGGAATTATTGCCGGATTAGGAAATAAGAACATATTTAGTTGCCCTACCTTCACCTTCAACCTTTAATAAGCCTAAATCAACCATCTTTTTAAGATGATTACGGGCAGTTCTTTCAGAAACATCCATTGCAGACATATATTCTGGAGAGGTAATACTGCCTCTAATTCTGATAAATTCATATCCCTGCTTTTCGCTTGTTGAAAGAGATTTTAATTTTTCCTGGATTTCAATGGAAGAAGGTTGAGCACTTACTTTTGTATAAATAGTGGTAACAAAATATTGTTCAAACATTCTGAAAGAGGGTTTTGGCAGTGTTCTAACATCAGCAAGTTTTTTTAGTTCTTTCATTCCTAAACCAACCTCTTCCACTACAGCAATTTCATTAAACAAATAGGCTATTTTTGGATTTCTACTTTCTGGCGGAACATTAAAATTAACAAACTTCTCAAGTGGATGAATTGGTTTGCCGGGGCTGAATACCTCTACACGATCATCATAAATATAAATTTTTACAGTAGCACCATCTATAGTATAATCTCTATGAGTAATTGCATTGTTAATTGTTTCACGAACTACTTCAAATGGAATATCATAATATTCTTCCCGTTGTAGGGATTTCCGAGAGATATATTTTGGGTAGATCAAATTTAGATATTCCTGAATCTTCTGAGGTTGTAAAAGAACGGGACCGGCAAAAGTTTTGGGCGCTTCTTCGATACCATTTTGATTTATTATAAATTGAACACGTGCTTGAGTAAAGGATAACTGTGGATTTTTGCCTAAAAGTAAGATTCCGAGTCCAGTCGGTTTTGTAATATTAGTTTTAACATTGGTTTTAATTAACCCCAGTTGCAGTAAATATTTATTAAACTCTGGTGAACCTATCTTATAACCCAGCTCTGCACGATCTATAAGTTCTTCCTGCGCCTCAATTGAAAAATCATCGAGAGTAACATTTTGAATTGCATTATCAAGCGGATCTACACTTCCCGTAATTTCACCATCTTGTATTCTTTTAGCTTCAGCTTCAGCATACTCAATAAAGTCCTTATTAAATTCTCTGATTTCTGCTGCAAGATCATCGTCAAAAAATGCAACTTCAATATCATGCTCAAGCAATTTTTTTCTTCCTTCGCCTCTGACTGAAGGGTGTGGGTCCTGAATCCCGATATAAACTTTTTTAATTCTTGCATTTATTGCTCTTTCGAAGCATGCACTTTTAGGAGGATTTCTTTCTACACATGGTTCTAAGGTGGTATAGAGAATACAATCCGTTAAAGGCTCGGTTCGCAATTTCTTGTCCAATAAACTAAATTCAGCATGATCTCCTGATCGAATTTCCCCTCGATGTGCTACTTTAATTAGTTCTCTTCCATCTGGAGTTACAAGAATTGCCCCAACCTTTGGATCTGGTTTATCTGAATGTTCAGAAATGGATTTTTTCATTTCGGTAACTGCCATTTCCATAAATTCTCTATGCGTGAATATTTTTTTCTGCTTTCCCATATTCCATCATAATAATTCTTTTAATGAATCTTTGGTTTCTTCTTCAAGTGCTAAAATTTCTTTTTTGATTTCGTCCAGACTTCGGAGTGGTTTATACTTGTAAAAATATTTGGTGAAGTTGATTTCATAACCAACTTTAGTCTTACTGTGATCAATCCAGGCATCAGGTATATGAGGCAGAACTTCTCTTTTGAAATATTCTTCTATTTCTTCTTTCAATGGAACGTTTTCATAATCTCTTAATTCTGAATCAGGAACTTGATTACCTTTTTTATCTAATTCAATTTCTCCTTTTTCATTTCTCTTGGGTCGTTCAATGGTTATTCTGGTATATCCAAAATCATCATTGTCAAATACTTTTGAGTATTCTCCATCTTCAAATGCTTCATAAATCTCAGTAATGGTTTTTATCTGATATGGTTTTCCGTCTCTGCCATCACCAATTTCTTTTCTTTTATTTCCTAAGCTCCTGCTCATCTTTATATAAAAAGGATTATTTTTATCTCCCTCTGGCCATTCAGAACCGGTAGCATTTATAAGCTGCACTTTCCCTTTACGCTCTGGTCTTTTTCTGTCCGTTACAATCCAGATGTAAGTTGATATACCTGTATTGTAAAATAACTGATCTGGCATTGCTATTATCGCTTCGAGCATATCATTTTCAATTATCCATTTACGTATGTCACTTGGTCCGCTACCTGCACCTCCACTAAACAATGGCGATCCATTGAAGACGATTCCAATTCGGCTTCCACCAGAACCTCGTTTCATTTTACTTATCATATGCTGTAGAAACAGAAGAGAACCATCGCTGATCGAAGGAAGACCAGCACCAAATCTTCCTGCGAATCCTTTATTATCATATTCGTCTTTGATATACTTCTGAGCTTTTTTCCAATCTACACCGAAAGGTGGATTACTCAGCATATAGTCAAAATGTTCGTCCGGTAATCCATCCTGGCTAAAACTATTTCCAAATTTTATGTTGGAAGGATTTTGTCCTTTAATCAGCATATCAGATTTGCAGATTGCATATGATTCAGGATTTATTTCTTGTCCGAATAATTCTAATCTCGCTCCGGGATTTAATTCGTGTAGATATTCATCGGCAACTGAAAGCATTCCTCCTGTTCCGCAAGCAGGGTCATAGAGAGTTTTAACAATTCCTTCTTTTCTTAAAATGTTTTTATCGTTAGCAAATAGAAGATTAACCATTAAGCGTATAACCTCACGTGGAGTAAAATGTTCTCCTGCCGTTTCATTTGATATTTCCGCAAATTTTCTGATTAGTTCTTCAAAGACATAACCCATTTCCATCGGTTCTTTTACTTCAAATTTATCCTTAGCATTAGCAAAATGTTTTATTACCAGATATAACAAATCATATTCATCAAGTTTTTTAATTTGGTCTTCAAAACTGAAGTAATCAATTATTTCTTTGGCACTGATTGAGAAACCGTTTATGTAATTTCGGAGATTTGCCGCAACATTGTCGTGGTCTTTGGCGAGTTCGTTAAAATCGAACTTGCTATGGTTATGAAATTTTACTTTTGCAATTCCATTAAGAATAGGTTCTATAACTTCCGGTTTTTTTTGTTTATGCTTTTGATAGGCTTCAAGGACTTGTTTCTTGGTTGGCTCTAATACAATATCCAATCTTCTTAATACAGCAAAAGGTAGAATAACTTTCCCGTAATCAGCTTGTTTATAATGTCCTCTTAAAAGGTCTGCAATAGACCAAATGAAATTCGCTTTTTCTCTGAAGTTGTTCATATCAATAAATATCCAAAGTTACTTTTTCATATAATGTGTTATCAAGAATCTCACACTCAAACCAATCAGCTTCCTCAAAGTAATGCTGTAGATGCTTCGGAATTGATATTTCCCTACCGCTTGTTATTGAAGCAGTCCCTCTTAATTTTATTGCTGTATTGAATTTGAATGACAATAGTCTTTTTGTTCCATCATTAACATTTGTTGCTTCAAATACTTGTCTCGGCACTAAGAATAAACCCATATACTTTCTTTTTCTCAAATCCAGTTTCCATTTATTATCCGTGAGTATTGTTGGTGAAGTCATTGTATTCTCCCTATTTATGAAAAATTTATGTGGTTGATCATTATTTCAATACCAACTCTAAGTTTTGGAAGGCCTCTGTTCGATGTGTAACAAAGCGTGTCTGTAATTTTATTTGTAAAAATAAGTATTACAAAACTTTTATTCTATAAAATTCCAGAAAAAATTTGATTTAGAAAGATATGCTCAAAGCTATAGTAGTTACTATGTCTTTCACTGTTGGTGCTGTTCCCGAATAAATATACAGAGAAGTGGTCAATTCATATCAGCATCTAATAATTGAAAAGCTAACAATTCATTTTGGAAAGAATGAGACAAATAAAATCAAGTGGTTATATCAAGATTCAGAATTTCGTAATCCCTTCAATAGAGACGTATAAAACTTTATTTCTGTTTATTCTATGTCCAAGTTCTCTTTCTCTTTCAGCTATTTTTTGTTCAAGTGTTTCGCCATGATCAGGCAATACCACAATTAGTTCTCCTTTATCGTAATTCGGATTAAGTATTTTTACAATAGCTTTTTCAAGCTTTTCTAAACGTTTCTCTAAGTTACT